>JBDRLB010000021.1:0-11491 GCA_043813365.1 Microcaldota archaeon
GCCTCGGGGTTGGTGTCATCGAAACGGAGGATGCATTTGCCGGAATATTGCCTTGCAAGCTCATAGGAAAGGAATGCGGCCTTCGCATGCCCCAGATGGAGGTAACCGTTGGGCTCCGGAAGGAAGCGCGTCACGACTTTCCCCTCTTCCGCTCCCTCGATCCGGAATTTCCTCTCCGTTTCCTCCTTCTTTTCCACGAAAGTGAATTGCTTCAGCTCTTCTTCCATCTGCGCTTTGCTGAGTTTGTTCACTTCCATGACAGCTGCTTTTATCGATTCCATCGTAGCCTTCATGTTCTTCCTGGAATCAGGGAATTCGGCTATCACCTTCCCCACTATCGCATTTGCATCCGCCTTGCCGTAATCGTGCGCGTTCTTCAGGCAGTGCTTGCGTATTACCTCTTCCAGCATAAGGATCCCAAAATAAGTTTCCGGTAGGTGTTTGGCGGGGAAGCTTAAAAAATCCACGCAAAAAATGGAAGGAATGGCCCGGCTAAATCAGCCGATGATATCAGCCCACAATCCCCTTGAATGATTGCAGCAGGATCTCGTGCGCGACGAAGAAGATGGCGTTGCCAATGCCAACGAAAATCGGCATGAACTTGATCCCTCTCGCAGCCTTTCCGTGGCGGATGAGCCCGATGAGGATGGAGGAGAAGAATGCCGTTATGGATATGGCGGAAACGGAGAATAATTTGATGTCCTCGCCGGTGATCGTTTCGGCTGTTTTCTGCCTGAATGCAAGGCTTCCAAGCGGCCCGCCCGAGGAGGCTGCATTCGAGCCCTTCATCATTTTCGGGTCCAGCCCCGCCGTCTGCTGGTCGGCGATTTTTGTGCTTGTTTCGGAATAATAAAGCGAGAGCGCAAACAGCAAGGGCGCGACGAAGACCGAAGCGAAAATAATGAAAATGACGTAGGTGAGGGTGGCATTGGAAATCTCCTTCCTCAACGCCTTGGTGCTCTTCACGGTTGCGGCGACCTCATCAAGCAGGTTTGCAACCTCCCCGCCTAAACGGATGCCATCAACAAGAAGCTTGACGGACCTTTCAAGCAATTTCGAATCGACCCTCTGGGTCATTTCAAGAAGCGCATCGTTGATGGGTTTGCCGGCATAAGTGCTGACGCTGACTTTCTTGATTTCTATTCCCAGGACGCCGTATTCGGGCTTTGAGACGGTCCAGATCGCATTCTCAACCGTAAGCCCCGCCCGGATGTTTGCGGCAATGATCTTGAGCACTTCCGGGAGGATTTCCTCCACCTTGCGCGCGCGGCTTTCCGCAGTGAAATAAAGGGAGAAGTAGAAAGTGGCGCTTGCCATTATGAGGAACGCCAATGCCGCCCCTATTGAAAGGATGGGCGAGAATGGGAAGAACTGGTGCACCACCACTCCCACGACAATGCTGGAGATGAGCGCAAAAAGCACCATGAAGCCCGCGTATTTCCGGGGATCGAGGTTGCTGAAGCCCGCCTGCACGATGAGCCGGCCTATCGTATCCAGCAGGAAGCCGGGCATCATCTGCGAAAGCATGAACAGCAATTTCGAACCTTTTGCCATTAAATCATCTCAAATATCCTCTATTGCGGGCCTTCTGCTCCTCACGAAATCCGTGAAGAACAGCTGGAACCCGGTTATGAAAACCAAAACAACTGCGAAAATTATCTTCGGCACATCAACGCCGAGGAATGAAATTATGACGAGCATCATGGTGATTCCAAGGGAAGGGGTCACAATGGCCGCGAGCATGTAGATCATCGTCCATGGGGAAAGCTCCTGGCCGTACCTGCGGATGTCATCAATCTTCTCTGCAACGAGATCGGTGATGATTTCCTCAAGCGCCTTGCCCACATCGGTGCCGACCTTGAGCGCATTGTCTATCTGCCATAAAATCCGCCTGAATTGGAGGGAGGAGGTGAAGCGGCTCTTTTCCTCAAGAACGTCCTGCATCGGGATTCCCGCATTGATCCTGCGGACCATCTTGCGGAATTCGAGGGAAACCTCGCCGTAGCCATCGCAAACGCCGGTCATCGCCTCGTAGAGCGGGACCCCGGACTTCACCTGGATGAGCATCTGCCTCATGGCAGGCACGAGCTCGTTCTCCAGCTTGCGTGCGCGCTTCTTCGCAATGATCTTCGGGTAGGTCATTATGGTAAAGAAGGAAACAAGGCCGATCAAAATGGGCGCAACTACGATGAAAATCGCAGTGTTTTCATTTGTCATGCGCGCGACTATGAAGCCAAGGACGAGGATGAAAAGCGCATTGAAGAATGAGGCCACTACGCCCATGGTCGCGTATGTGCGGGGGTTGATGGTGCTTTCCGTCTGCAGCAGCTCCTGGTGGAGGGAAGGGAAAAAGGTGGACACGACGTTGCCCGTACGCTCGAAAACCTTGACCTTTGCAAGCTTCTCCACCAGCGGAGGCGGCAGAAGCGAAAACGGCACCTTCATCTTCAATCACTTGAGCTTCTTCCCGAAAATTGCCTTCAGTTTCTTCCTCACGTCCTCGCGGGGCCCTTCATTGAGCGCCTTGCGCACTTCCGCAACCTTCTCCTGCTTCTTCTCGGAGGGCGCCCTGACTTCCTTCTTTTCCACGATATCCGAGTGGGACGATTCCATGTTAAGAAGGTCGTCGGGGGAAGAATTCGAGTTTACGGCACGCATCACGCGCTCCTTGTCGAGGTAATACCATGCGATCATGCGGCCGACGTTGTTGACGGAGCTTATTCCCTTCTTGCACATGTATGCGAGGACCTTCGCGCGCGCGTCGAGCTCGGCGTTGATTTCCTTTGCCTTCATGCCCGTATAGAGGCCGAGGGTGGTGTAAAGCCGGATGGATTCGCCGACCTTCTCCACCTGGTCGATCGAGGGATTCCACCGGTAAATTACGTTGATGTTCGTCTTGTTTTCCTCTTCGATGAATTCCGCAATTTCGAAAGTCCTGCGGATTCCGCTGCGCCTTTGCCTATATTGGATGACGACGAGATTCAGCGCCGACAGGGTTAGCTCCGGAATGCTGACCGGCGGATTAACAAGCCTGCTCTTGAGCTGGAAAACGTCTTCCGCATGGAAGGTGCTGTAAACTGCGTGCCCAGTATGCATGGCCTCGAACATCGTTTCGGCCTCACGCTGCCGCCTGACCTCCCCCACAATTATGCGGTCGGGCCGCATCCTCAGGGAGTTTACCATCAGGTCGAGCATCGTGATTTCGCCCTTCCCTTCCGAGTTCGGCTGCCTAGTCACCATCGGCGTCCAATGCACGAAGGAAGGCAGCACCAGCTCGCGCGTGTCCTCTATTGAAACGATACGCTGGTTGGTGGGGGTGAAAAGCATGATTGAATTGAGGAAGGAGGTTTTGCCGCTTCCGGTGCCCCCTCCTACAAGGATGTTCATTTCATACTGCACGCAAAGCCAAAGGAGGGCCGCAACTTCGGGGGTGAGCGTATTGTTTGAGGGATCGATGAGGTGCACGATGGTCCAGGGATCCGCACGGAATTTCCTGATGACAATGCTGTTCCCCTTCGAGGCGATGGGCGAGAGGACGGAGTTCACACGGCTTCCCGAGAGCAGGTTGGCGTCAAGCAGCGGCGTGAGCGTCGTTATCTGCCTCCCGATTTTCCTAGCGATGATCTCGGAATAATTCTGGATCTGCGATTCCGTCGGGATGATAAGGTTCGATTTCAGCCAGCCGAACTTGCGGTGGTAGACCCAAAGCGGCTCCTTGGAGGAATTTACGATGATTTCCTCAAGCATCGCATCCGCAAGCAGGAGCTCCAGGTCGCCGAGGCCGAGCATCTCCTGTATCAGCTTCCCCAGCAGGAATTCCTCCTCATCCGGGCTGGAGTCCGGGAATTCCTTCTTGATGAACTCCCGCGCCTTTTCGGTGAATTTTTTCCTAACGACTACGTCATCCCCCTGCGTGACAAGGTCGGAAATCTTCAGGTCGACTTTCTCGATGATTTTTTCCTTCAGCTTGTTGAGCACTGCGCGGGTTGCCTCGTTAAGCTGCAGGTATTCGAGCTCGTAGGTATTGATGTATTCGTTCTCCCGCTGGACGATCTTCACGTCGGCAACCACTTTCTCGTTCTCGACCTTATATGTTCCTAGAATTTTCATAGAGATCAACCCCTATTGCATGCCCGCCTTCCCAGGCACCTCAATTGCATCCTTTTTCTCGGGCTTCCTGCGCCGGAACGCATTCTTGATTCTTGAAAATACTTTTGCGAACGGAAGCTTGAACCCGCCCTTCCTGCCCTGCTGCGCTTCCAGATGTGAGATGAAAGAATCCACCTCCGTCCGCACTTCCAGCGCCGCTTTTTCGAGCGCATCGATTTTTTCCTCGAAAACCCTGATTGACGAATCAAGGTCGGCCGCTTTCGCCCTCATGCTTTCAATGTTCTCCTGCGAAAGGTCGCCCTTCTCGATCTCCCGGAAATGCGCCTTTGCGTTCTCGACCTTCCTGCGGACATCCTTCTCCGAAAAAATGAACATGTTCTCCGCCTCAAGCAGCTCCCGCTTCACGCCCTCGAGCCTCTCCGCTGCGGTAAGCTTCCTTTCCGCCTTGCCCTTCCCGTCGTCATCCTTGCGCACCATTTTGGGGAACAGGCGGATGCCGGAAAACTCGTACCTCACGTCAATAAGGCCGCTTTCCGCAAGGATTTCCGATAGCTCCTCCACCTGCTTCACGGGCATCCCAAGCGACTTCGCGGCATCGTCCACCGTGCAGCTCTTCCTGAGCTTGACGTATTCAACTAGCCTATCAATAGAGGTGTCTAGCTTCGCCATCCAAGTTACCGCATCTATTATTTTGGGGGTATATTAAAAAGTTCCTATTGCGGTTTTTCCTTAATCGGGATGGTAATTTATATTTCGCGGCGTTGTTTTGCCGCAATATCAGGTTTTTTCCATCTGCAAGAATACCATTAAATATGGCACGGCAGTACTAAATCCGGTTAAGATGGACAATGTGAGCGAGACGCTTAGGGAGAACCTCAAGGGCCTGCCGGAAAACTACGTCGTGATGGTCGTGAGCGACTCCAACACCTACCTTGAAACGAACCTCGCAATATTGAAGGGCCTGATTGCGGAGGGGAATACGATCATTTTCGTCACGATGATTCGGCCCGCAGCGGTTCTCGCACAGCTGTTCGACCTGAACTCCATCGACAAATCCAAAGTTTACATCGTGGATTGCGTCTCCACGCTGACGCAGCAATATATCAAGCACACGGAGCACGAGGTTTACGTGCAGCCGAACAACCTCTCCGCAATAGCAATGGCCGTCAACGAGATGGCACTCTCGCTCGAGGGGAAGAAAATCGTGATTTTCGATTCGCCCTCCACGTTGATGGTTTACAACAGCCTCAACGAGATAATGAAATTCGCGCTGTTCATCACGAGCAAAATACGGCTCGAGAACTTGAAAGGCATTTTGCTCTCCGTGCAGGAGGACATGAGTTCGGAAATCCTCAACGGCCTCAGGCATGTGAGCGATAAAGTGATCAACCTGAACAAATAGGTGTTATGCATGGCATCGGTATTTCTCATCATATTGGAAGCGGCTTTTTTCGTCATAAGCATATTCGCGACCGCAATCGCGATCTTCCTTTTAAGGAGGGCGCGCGATGCGCTAAGCGATGATCTCCTCAAGCGCGCGATAACGTGGATGATATATTCCAGCTTCACGCTTGCGATGATCAGCCTGCTTGTCGGCTTCAACTTCCTGGTCGCCATCAACTCGGATTTTGCAGGCATGCTTGAACAATACCAGTATGTTACGCTGACGAACATCGCAATCTGGGTATCCATAGCGTGCAACATCATGATCGCGCTGCTCGTGAGCCAGGTGGGGAAGGCTTTTGGCTTCAAGGACTCGGGAAGCCGCGAACTTTTCTTCGAGAAATACCTGAAAATGAAAAAATAATATGTTTTTCAGGGTCAAAAATTGGTTTGATACTGCACTCCCCAATAAGCTATATAAACACCCCGAGATTAATTTCATCGGTCAGAATGCTCTCCGCAAGAAAGGCACAGGCAGCGATGGAGTACATGATAATGCTCGGCTTTGCGCTCGCGATCATACTCCCGCTATGGCTGTATGTGAATGCATCACTGAGCAATACCAACCAGGATCTGGATGCGACTTATGCAAGGAGTGCCGTGAACAAGGTCAGGGATGCAGCGGATTCCGTTTTCGTCCAGGGCCCGCCGGCGCAGATGTACCTCGAGGTCGAAATGCCACATTCGGTGCTGTCGACGTCGGTTTCGGGAAAGGAAGTCATGATAGTATTGGATGCGCCGGGAGGCAACAGCGAAGTGTATGCAGTCACGCTGGCAAACGTGTCTGGGGCGCTGCCCGCTCGGCAGGGAAGGGTAAGGATATTGGTGAAGGCCGAAACAAATTTCGTTAACATCACGGAGTAACAGGCGATGAATTTGGCGATGAAGCATATGCGTGGCCAATCGGGGATAGAACTGGCCACATATTTCGGCTTCCTGATCATCATTTTCATGATTTTCAGCGTTGAGGCCGCGTATAGGATGGGGGTAGCGCAGAGGAGCCGCGACAGCCTCGAGGCGGAGAGGGTCGGCGGCACTGCGGCAACGCACATCAATATAGCGCATTCTGTTGGGAACGGCTATTCGGCCGTCTTTTACCTCCCCGAATCGCTCAGCAACTCATATTACAACATATCGGTCTACACGTCGATTTTGCGCCTTGAAATCTGGTATTCTTCGGGGTTTGCTAAGAGCTTTCCGCTTCTGACGGGAAATGTCACGGGTGTGCCCGTGCCGGGGAAGAACCTCATAAAAAACGTAGATGGTGAGATAATAATTGAATAAGGGGCTGTTTTCAGGGGATTTCGTCGTTGGTTTGGCGATTTTCCTGGTAATATTGCTGATCGTTAGCCCGATGTGGTCGAGCGTTACGACGCAGGTGGAGAATTCGGAAGCGGAACGGCGGCTCCAGATCGCGGGGATAGAAGTTTCCGAAACCCTCCTGCGGACAAAAGGGTTCCCGGAGGATTGGAACTCCACGAGCGTGATCAGCATCGGGCTTGCCGGTGAAACGCGCGTGCTCAACGCCACCAAGGCGAAATATTTCTTCCAGTTCATGGAGAGCAATTATACGGATGCAAAATTCATGCTGGGAGCCGGCGCATATGACATGCGGGTGGAGATCGCCAACAATACGGGTTTGCCCGTGATCTTCGAGGGAGTGGAATTCACACGCGATCCGGTGCCGGCAAATTCGTATGACGTCACGAACACGGAAAGACTGGCAGTGCTGGAATTCAACGAATCATATGCTGAATTTGTCAGCCTGCAGGTAAGCGTTTGGAGGAGTTGAGATGATGATGGCCGAAAATCGCGGAAAGAGGGGAATTGCGTTCACGCTGGACGCCGTGATGGCGCTGCTGATAGTGATCGCACTGGTGCCGGTATTCCTGCTGCTTACTGCAAGAAGCCCCACGCAAACCGCAAGCACCGAGCACCTGCATCTGCTTGCGGAGGATGCGGTTGATTCGCTCTCGAAAATGCAGATACGGCAGGTGCGTTCTGATCCCGTAGTTGCGGATTTTTTCAATCGGACTCCACCGGCGCTTACTGACGAAGACCTCGATTCGAGCGTCCTGGACATACTGGGGGGGTTATGGGCTTCGCAGGATCCCACCAGTCTTGCAGATGCGGCGAACCTCACAAAAAGCCTGCTCGGCGGGCTCATACCATCAGGGCTGAAATGGCAATTCTCTATTGTGGACATATCCGGGCAGGTCGATGTAATTTATAATACAACGGAACTCTCAAATTCGTCAGACCTCATAACAGCAAGCAGGAAGGCGGCATCCGGCTTTGCGCGCAACCAAAGCTCAACTGGCTATGTTGCTAAGGCATTCCTTGAGAACATCATCGGGAAGGAGGACAACAGCTATTTCTTCTTCGGGGGCTTCGTGGGGGAGGGCAACCTTACTGCGACCATATCCGATATCCCCGTCAATTCCACCATCTCAAAAATTTACCTCGAGGTGAACGGCGAAAGCAATTTCTCGATGTACCTCAACGGCCAGCATTGCAGGGACATGGTCGTCAGCGGGGGGAATTTCACAGTTGACAATTGGACGATAATGTCGAACGAGACGTGCATTTCGTATTTCTCTGCGGGAGAAATGAACAACTTCACATTCATATTCTCGCACCAGAACATCACGAAGCATTATTTCGGCGGCGGTTACCTGAGGGTGACGTTCACAACCGACGAGCTCATACCTGCCTCGAAAGGGTACTTGAGGTATTACTTCCCGGGAATAGACGGGCTGGTGAACCTGTATGATTCATTCTATGTGCCGGGCAACATCACATCGATGAATGCAAAAATTTCCGTGTATTCCTACCATAATTATTCAACCCTGATGTGGATTGGGAATACCACGATTGTCAACCATACGGGCAGCAACCTTACGGAGGAAATATTGATTAACAATGCCAATTTCACCGCGTTGTTTGCAGCGAACAACATAACATATTTCGACCTGAGCGAGACAACGAACCCCCTGAGGATGCTGATCGGCGCCAACATCACCGGAGGGAAAATAAACGGGACTGTTGATGTAGTGCTGATAACAGATGTTTCAGGAAGCATGGCGTGGAGGATGGACTCGGATTCCACAACGGGTGTTACGGACGTTTCCAACTGTGACGATCCCAACCTTTATCTGCCAACAAATAGGAGGATAAACGTGGCGAGGTGCCTCGACAAGCTTTTCGTGAATGCGATACTGGGAGGGAATGCGTCCGCATGCGGCGAGGGGACGCCATTGGTGGGGAACCGGGTTGCGCTCGTGAATTTCAGCACGAGCCTTACGCATAATACGAGCCTGCAGAACGGCGGCACCGCTAACCTCACGTACCTAATAAACATGATCAACGGATATGTCAGTACATCAAGCACCTGTCTTGCTTGCGCGATCAACCGTGCGTATGAAATATTGCTCACCCAAAGCTCGCCCGAAAGGCAGAAGTACATCATTGTGATGACCGACGGTCAGGCGAATTACCATGCGACTGGTGTGAACGACAACCTGAATGGCATCGCTTCAAGCAATGACGGCGGATATAGCAGCATCCTGGTGCAGGATAGGGGTTATGTGGGAAGGAGGACGAACCAATTCTGGGAATATGGAGGCGACATTTCCGGGAACAACCTCAATGCGATTTCAATGCTCAACTCCACGTTCGGATTCACGGTCTCAAGCAACGGCGAAATATATTTTTGGGACGGTGCCTCATGGAGCCTGATGAACGCAACTGGTTTGGGTGCGATTTATGCAGTTGATGTATTGAACGGCACATTCGCGCTGGCCGGAGGGACCAGCGGAAGGATTCACAGGTTCGACGGCACAAACTGGGGGCTGATGCAGGACACTGGTTCGCAGAATTGGTATGCCATAACGATTTCAAACGGAAGCTGGGCGATGGCAGGCACAGCCGGCGGGGTAATTTACAGGTATGCTGGCTCCACATGGGCGAGTTATTCAACCCTTTCGGGAGGGGATGACATTTTCTCCATGGATTCGTACAATTCAACATATGCGATTGCAGGCACGGATTCGGAGAATGTCCACCGCTGGACCGGAAGCGCAACCTGGACGGAGATAGCGGATCTTGGAAGCAGTGACATCCGGGGGATTTCATTCGTCAATTCCTCACTTGCGTATGGCGCGAGCTCTTCAGGCGAAATAAGCCAATGGACTTTCACAACCGGATCGAACGTTTACACGCAACCGGGAGGGAGGCAGCTGAACGGAATAGTGATCCTGAACAGCACAGAGGGTTATGCCGTGGGCGATTACGGGAGGGTCCTGGTTTGGGACGGGAATGCCTGGAATCTTACTGCAAAGCTTTCACGCGGGTTTGAAGGCAACCTCACTACTGGCTTGGACGGGAATGACGACGATCTCAATTGCGGAACATTTATGAGCCAGTCATATGCATCCATGAATGCCAATTATTCAACAGCAAGGATAACGTGGAACCTGGTGAACTACACCGTTGATTCAGTAGGATTCGGACCAATCGGGACGTGCATGCAGGCAAACGAAACCTTGGATGCAGTTGCAACAACCGGAAACGGCACCTTCTATGCAAGCAGCAACTCCTCCGAATTGCAGTCGATCTACTGCCAGATTGCAAGGAACATCAATACGAAGGCGACTGCAACGCAGGAAGTCACGTTCAGCGGCAACCTCACGCGCGCAACACTCTACCCCGATTCCTACATCGAGATATATTATTGGCCGGCAACCCCCGATCCATCATACAAGGAAATTTCCGTAACAACGGAGACGGACACGTTCCCGAACTGCTCCGGCACATTCTTAATTGCCTATGCAAATGATTCGCGCATAATTGATTCAAAGCTGACATCATATTCTAGTAATTACTGGACCAATGCGGGCTTCGTGAATTCAAGCGCAACAAACGGCTATAGCCTCATATTCAACCTCACCAATTACAACCTCCCCTATGGCATGCTCGGCGATCCGTTCCATCTTTACTTGCCAATAAACCTACTGAAGGCACATGAGACTAATAATGTCATCGACCAATTGGGGTTGAATGAGACCTACAATTCTCCGAACTGCTCAAAATACAACCGCGTGATTTACACCGCCAGGCTGCGCGCTTCAACAAGCTATTCCTCCATATTTCCATATGCGGTCGGCAAGAATGTGACAGTGTATTACGATTCGAATGGAGATGGCATTGCCGATGGATTCTCCTACATAGCATTTGGTTCAAGTTTGCCTGGATTCGATCCGACTCCAGTTACGGTCGGAAGCCTGAGTCTTTGCAGCAATCCGTATGGCGATGCGATTGATTGCGCAATATTGACGCTCCTTTCACAACTCAATTACTTACAGGACGGGGGCACTGGACTAGCCGGCGAATCAACAAATCCGATAGACATAATCATAGGAGGCGACGTCGGCGCAACAACTGAAACGTTGAGTTTGGTGCCCATACCTTGGGGGCCATCGGAGATGACGGTATCGGTTTGGGTATAAAAAAGCGGAACAAACGGGCAAGGAAAAATAATGTGATGAAAAAAGTTGAGAATATGAAAACAGGCAAGAGAAGAGGCATCGTATATTCCCTGATAACCATGCTCCTGGTTCTGCCTCTGCTCATCTACCTCAGTGTCCTTCCGTGCAGTGGCAGTCAGATCCAGCCGTCTCTCCTGTAACTCCAGGTAGTTCCGGCATTCTTCGCAAATCCAAAGGCGAGGACGGCTAGAGAATGTCTGGCCGTCCCAGGACTCCCAACAGGGCAGGCACGCTGCTGGAATCGGCGGGATCATTGTCCTGGCGATCTGCGATCATGGTGCACTGACCGCCCGTATCCGGTTCTCGAGTTTCTGAATGTGCGCTCGCAAGAGAATCTCTCGGGCCTTCCAGCAATTCGCGGATTCGGCAAGGTACTGCTTGATCTGCTGGGC
>JBDRLB010000022.1:0-26810 GCA_043813365.1 Microcaldota archaeon
GTGCCGGGAGGTATTCAGGAAATTCAAGGCCAAATGCGCCGAGCGGGATCTCTCGATGGGGGAGGGGTTCAATTCAGCAGCAAAGCACTGGGCAGGCGGGCTGGTCCTTTCAAAAGTCGAGGAAAAGGGGCAGAGAAAGGATTTGCATATCCTGAATGACCTGGGCGGCCATCTTCACGAGCTGCACCGTAAAAGCATGGAAAAAAAGAAGTGATCCGTTTGCCAAAAATTAATTTCCACTTGAATCGATAACGTTTAATATAGGCGGGCGTTTTCATTACTGCAGGGGAAATATATGAAATTGGGCGTTTGGCTGTTCCTCCTCATAATTGTGCTGGTATTTACTTATGACATCTATTCCTACGGAATCGCACTCAAGCATACCCCTTTGCTGGTAACCAATCCCCTGCTTGTCATCCAGCTGCACAACCTTGCAACTGGTACAAGCATCCCGATTGCTGCGTGCCCTGAAATTTCCAAATTCCGCAAGGGCTCGATTTACAACGATTACTCGGAAATACCGCTTTCCGAATGGAACCGGTGCATAGGGGCTGCAGCGCCCTCGAGCATTATTGTTGAACCTTGCCTCGAGGCGGAGCGGGGCGCCGATGACCTCTTGTGGAGGGTGAATGCAAAAAACGAGCTCCTGCTGGGGCTTGAGAAATATGGCGTGAGGTTTTCAGCGGAATCCACTTACAGGCAGCTCGTGAATTACGCGGATTCCAACCTTTGCACCCTGCAGGTTGCGGATTATGCCGCAGCGAAGGGCATCGACCTTAATTTCCGGCCATCCTCCTTGCTTAACGCGGAAAAATTTGAATCCTCGCCTCTTGAGCTGGACGAGGCTAAGCTTTTGGAAATCGCCTCGACCGAATACCGGGCCGAATCCTTCCTCACTGATTCCAGGCTCTCCTCGCTCATCCTGATCTGCGGGATTTTCGTGTTCCTATTGCTGATCTACTCGGTTTTCTCCAATATGCGGGGCAATGAACGGCTGGAAGATTAGGTTTATAAGCAGGAATCGGTTGATTAATCATCGGGTGGTATGAAAATGGATCGCATTTTTGGCACGTGGTACGAGGACAAGATGGTGGATGCGGCTGTAAAGACGGTTATTTTCACGCTGATTTTCATTGTTGCGCTGCTCCTTTGGGGCGCATTGACCGGCAATCCCAGGTTCCAGCTGAGGGATTTCTTCGAGACCCTGTACGTGCATGTAATTGCGGTGATGATCGTTGCATTCGTGGCATTCTACCTTGCGGGCAGCGCCCATAGGAAATACCGCCACCACCTCACGCAAAGGGCGCACCACATCTCCATGCGGCTGAAGGAGAAGAAGGCGAAAGCCAGGCGCTGAACCGGTGAAAAATGCCCATGTATATCGACCTCATATTCCTCATCCCCCTTTTGCTTGCGCTCAAATTCCTGGATTCCTACCTGACGGTCTGGGCATACAGGAATTACCACCATTACGCAAGGAAATTCGTGATGCTCGAAAGCTATGAGGCCAACCCCAACTGGAAGAAGGACGTGGAGCACGGCTTCAAGGACTGGAAGCATTTCTCGTTCGTAGTCTTCCTGATCATCATCCTTTCATATGTTTACTCGTGGGACAGCTCTAGCTTCTGGTATGAATTCCTTTCCGGATTCTCTGTGTTCCTCTACCTTGCGATAAATTTTGAGCACCTAACGCACATGCGCGAGATGGAGCTCATGCCCGGCAGGGTGAAGGGCCGCATCCTTTACACTCTCGATTATTATTTCAGCACTGCAACTCACAATTACGTGAAATTCTCCGCAATACTGCTGTTCGCCTGGATTGCTACGCAAAGCAATTTCATCCTCGGCGGCATATTCGGGCCCCTGCTTATCGCAACCCTGATCCGGCTGAGATGGCAGGTATATTCCGAATCTCTTGAGAGGGGCTGATTTTCTTTACCTAATTCCTGTATCGATGTCCACATTCAGCGTGACCGTTTCGCCGGCTTTTATTTCCACTTCCCTCGGCAAATCCGCACTCCTGTCCATCCCGTTCCTCTGCAAATCTATGATGTATTTCCCGGGTTCCATTCCTGCCGAATAATAGCCGCTCCCGTCTATGTCAATCAGCATCATTTTCTCCTGCCCATTTGGGCCCGTAGCCGTCAATTTCCTGCTTGTGTAGGCTTCAGGCGGAACATCGCATGGCTCGTCCGGCCTTTCAACCGGGCAGATGGGCCCTACGGTTGCTTTACCCCTCAAATATCCCTGCGTGCTTTGCATGCATTTCCCTCCCGCATCCGGGAAGTTGCCATCCAGCACGCATTGGTAGCCAGTTGGGCACGGGAACGCTGCTATTCCGCCGCAGAACGAATTTTCGAAAGTTTTTTCTGCGATGGTTTTCCCGTCCTTTTTAACTACTATTTTTTCCAAATTTATCAGGGATGACATCTGCGAAAGGTCGAGCGTCGCCTCTACCTGATCCATGCCGACGCATTTCACGCACACCCTATCGCCCACCAGTCTTGACCGGAAATCGATGATAATAGTCTGCCCGGAGGGGTTGAATTCCCTGCTCCAGAATGCATCATATTCCATGCAGCTGCTCTGGAATTTTGCAGTTATGCGGAAAACAGCCGGCGCCCTCAGCTGAACAAAAGCGGTCTCATTCCCGTATTCGCCGCAAACATATTTCGAAGTGGAGTTGAATTCGGCCGGCTCTTGGGGCGATATTTCAGGAGGGAGGACGTTCCCCTTTTCGTCAATGCGTGCTTTTCCCCCCTCATTGACGAGTATGCTGATATTTTTTCCAGATGCGCAAACATAGCATGCGGAGCAAACCGCAGTCCCCGGCGGAAGAGAATCCGCAATTTTAACTTCGTAAACCGGTATCCCGTTCATTTTGTAATAATTTACAACTGCCTCCTTGTCGCCGGCGTGTGCAAATTGCGCTAATTCCGTGCACTGCCCCGGGTCGAATGTGAGCCAAATTCTCCCCGCTTGGGGTGTTGGCGTGTTTGACACGATGGGAGTTGGGGTTGAAGTAGGAGATGGCGAAATCGCCGGAGTGGGCGTAACAGTTGGTTTTCCAGGCTCGACGCATCCCGACATCACAAGCGCAAGCAGAACAAGCAGGAATCCGAAGTAAATTTTAGCATCCATACAAAGCACCGTATTGATTGCGCTTTGCCTAAATATATACCTGGCATTTTTATGAGGCGGCCGCTTAATTGCCGCTGGGAAACCGATGAAGCCTTTAAATTGTTGATTCCCCTAATCTGTGTTCAAACTGAAGGTGGTATTATTATGGCATTGAAATCGAAAGCACGCAGAAGGCGCATACAGCATTCCCGGAAAATGGCGAAAATCAAGTTCCGCAAATCATCCAAAACCTCAAGAAGGCGCAGGGTTTAGGCGCCTTCCCATTGCTCCGTGTGTATGTTTGCAGCAGGAACGCCCCTTTCCAGAAGAAGTTTCTTGTTCTCAGCTACCATCAGGGGGTTTCCGCAGACGAATGCCTGCGTCTCAACTGGTTCCTCAACCTTGATTAACTTCAAAACGTCCTGAACATATCCTTTCTTCCCGATCCACTTCCCATCGGGACGGCTTTGGGTTGGTATGTACGTGAAATTCTTGTGGTTCTTCTGGTGCTGCTCCATCTCATCCTTGTAAACCCAGTGGTTGGTGTTCCGGAATCCGTAAATGCAGGTGATTTCGGTTTCGGCCCCATTCCCTAAAAGGTTCCTTGCCAAACTAAGCATGGGTGCGATGCCGCTTCCCGCACCAAGCAAAAGCACGTGCTTTTTAGGCTGTTCGCAGCAGAAGTTCCCGTACGGGCCCTTCACCTTGATTTTTTTCCCCAGCTGCAAATTATCCCTCAGGAACTGAGTGAACCCCCCCGTTTCCCTTATTTTGATGCAGAATTCGAGCATCCCCTGCTGTTGCTGCGAGGAAGCTATGCTGTAGGAAGTCCATTTCAGCGCATTGGAGTTGGAATGCAGTACAAACCCCTCCATTGCGAGCATGACGAACTGGCCAGCCTTGTATTCGAAATTCTGGTCAGGAGGCAGCCGGAGTTTCACTATTCTCATCTGCACCTTGTCTTCATCCCGGTAGTCCTTAATCTCTATGGTCTCAGCATCAAATTCCATTTAGAGAATCAGCCACAACTTTAGGATCAAAATCATTAAAAATGCCTCCTTTGGAGATAAAAAGAGGCTGGGGGGGTGTTCCGTTTCATTCATTGATTCAGGAGGAAGTAAGCAATTATTACGGCGAACCAGTTCACAATCAGGAAATACGGGTTCCTCCACCATATCCATCCCTTTATAGCGGGTTTCCTTATAGGGTAGAGCGGCATCTGCGGCTCCGCAGGCGAGCCCTTGTGCGTGTAAATGTCTAGTGCAATGTGCAGGTACCATGCAAAAACCGGCAGGTAAATTGTGCCTGTAAGCAGTGAAGCTATAATTCCAAAAATCGTCGCGGTTACTGCGCTGTGCGCAACCAAATACACCTTCCTCACAACCGGGAAGAGCTTCTGCCTGGAAATTTCCCTGCTCCTCGCGAAAAGGTTGATGGAGTAGATTATTGCAGCCGAAACGAAAAGCACGTCCGGGAAAATTCCGAAGAAAAGCGCCGCATTCAGATCCGCCCCGCTCCTGAAGAATAGCAGGTAGGTCCATGCCAGGTGCGCAAAGAAATCCACGAATACCACTCAGTCCAGATTTTATGCATAGCGAGTATAAAAATGCAGGGTTTACCCATTCGAAGAGTTTAAATTATGCCATCCGCAAACTACTTCCATGAAATTTTATTCGATTATCATCGCGGTTCTTTTTTTGGCCGCGCTTCCATCAGCAGCGCGCATACAGGGCTACACGTACGATTTTTACACACTCGACCTCCTGAACAATACCTTTATTGAAATAGACTCGAACCCGCCTCAGCAGGTAATTGCGAGGAACGGCTTCTATTCCCTCACCATCCCGCCCGGAAATTACGTGCTGGAGGGCAAATACCTGCTCAGGGGCGAAATCACCCTCTACACAATCGAATACTTGAACATTTCCTCCGATGGGACGTTCGAGCTCGATTTGCTGCTCGAGCCTGCAGGCAATTCAACCTATGACTTCTTCATACCGGATGTTGATGAGCCAAATGGGAACGCGGATTACAATTTCCTGCTTGCGCTGATAGGAATTGGCCTCATACTTTTCCTAATTTATTACGATCGCAAGCGGCACATCCGTTTCACTGAAAAGAGCGCCGTCCAAAGAGAGCTGGAGCACGAGAAGAAGGCCGAGGCTGCAGCCGGGCAAAAAGCACCTTCCGACCCATTGGAGCCCATAAAAATGGCCGCCAGCGAGCTTTACCTTACGGATGAGGCGAAGGAAGTGCTCGATGCAATAAGGAAGAGCGAAGGCCGAATACAGCAGAAGGAACTGCGGAAAATTTTCAAATTCTCCGAGGCAAAAATGAGCAACCTGCTTGATGATCTGGAGGAGGCGGGAAAGATACGCCGGATCAAGAAAGGCAGGGGCAATATTATCCGGTCAGTATAGCTTAACCCAAAAAAGGCATTCGAGCCCTACTGATTTCAGTTGAGCCCTTCCTCAATGATCAGGGCATCAAGATCGCTAATTACTGCATCGATGTCGCTGACCTCAGTCAGTATGGAATCCGAAGCGGATTCCGTCTGCTGCGCCTCCAATTCGATCGCAGCTGCTTCCGCATTCGGAATTGCGGAGTTTGCGGGTTGGCTGGTTGGTATGGGAGTGGTTGTTGCGTTGACGTCAATTTTTTGTTCCCCCGGCTTCAGCGATGCCTTTTCATCCCCGCCACTCGATGTGCAGCCGAAAATCGCAAGCGAAAAAACCAATGCCGCCAATATGATTATTTTCATTCAGTTCACCCGGTCTGGTTGGTGCCGTTTGCCGGTATGGATGGCGATGGGCTGATGCTCGGCGATGCCTCCGGTGAAGGAGATGCGGTTGCATTCACAGATGGCGTAGGGCTCGGTGACGGCGAAACCGTCGCGTTGATGCTGGGCGAGGGCGTTATTGTTGGAGTTGGTGAGATCGTAGCGTTCGGAGATGGGCTGGGCGAAACAGTCGCATTTATGCTTGGGGTTGGGCTCACCGTTGCATTGGGTGATGGTGATGCAGTCGCATTCGGCGATGGGCTTGGCGTCACTGTCTGAATGGGAATATTCCAATAGATGATTGTTTTGCCCGTGTAGGCGACATCGGATGCGTTGCCGAATCTATACGTGCCCCTTCCAGCCAATTCCGCCTTGCCTTTTCCTTCAGCATTGAACAATATGTCATTGCCGGTCACCTTAAGCCCGAAGCTATTGCCCGTCACTGTTACGGTTGCATAATCCTTGTATTTTATGTATCCGTCCCCTAAGTATATGCGGGTCCCGTTGCCTTCAACGGTGACATTCCCTCCCATAATTCTCAGGTCGCCGTTCCTCGAATTGATTACAACGGTGCCGGATCCCTCGAGTTCTGCTTGGCCCGTCAATGATGCGGTCAATGTCCCGGTCCCTTCCACAATTTTCCAGTAATCGCCATCGCCGGTTCCGTTGCCATCAGTATAGTTCATATGTTCCCTTATCCTTTCGCGCTGCCTCTTCGCAAGGTCGCGCAGGTCGGATTTGATCAGGTTCTGGAAATCCTTCAGCGCCTCCCTGAGCAGCTGGATCCCCTCCTTCATGCCCGATCCGGTTTTCGTATTTGCTAGGTTAAGCTTTTCCCCAATTGCCGCAATGTCCGCATCCAGCTGAGCCGTGTCAAATCCGCGTTCCTTCATTAACAAGGAAAGCCTTTCAACCCTAGTGACCAACCCCTGTGCCCGGCCGATCTCCTTCCCCAACCTGTCGCGGATCCAAAGCCTCTTCTGCTCCTTGTTTAGAGCCTTGTATTGCTTGTCCAATTCCTTGTCTATCTTATTGTATTTGGGCGCGGGGCCGGAATTGCCCTTCCCGTTTTTGGAATCATCATTTCCGTCATCATCGAACTTCTGCATCCCTGCCTGCATGCCTCTATTATCGGAATCAGGTATTCCCTTCCCAAAATCATTATTGGATTTCCCCTTTCCCTTATTAGAATCAGAATCGGCCTTCACCATTCCCGTAAATCCTATTGTTAGAACCAAAACAGCTGCAACCAGAACCGCGACGATTTTCAAATCCATGCAATTACCCCGCCATTCCCAATTTGGCGTACGGATAACGAAAAACCTATTATATATACAAACTTGCATGAAGCTTTGCAAATGCGGGAAAATATTGCCTCCGTTCCTTCCCTGAAGCTTCATGAAGCTTTAAAAAAATCAAAGGAGGCATCGAAAGCCTTGTATTCCGATATTGGGTCAAATCCGCCTTGCAAGCTTTTTGGCGGCAATAAAGTGGATGATTCTTTTATGCAATTCCGCCTGAAGAAATCTGCATTTTCCAATAGCCCTGCCGCCATTAGATTTAAATATCGGCCTTGCTTAACTGATTTACCCATCACAAGAAATTCCAGTCTTATTCATGCCTCTTACAGAAAGCAGGCATTGGGGCTCGATTAGGCCATTCCTACTCGCATTTGCCTTCCTAATTGGAACTGTTTTTGCATTACCCCCATCCGATTTTGCCTTCGTCTTTCCTACTGATTTCGCTTCAAATGGCACATCCATCCATATCAATATCACTTTTTCCAGCAATGACCCGCAAAATTGCTCCTTAGCGGTGGCCGCACCCGATGGGTCGCATGCAAATTATACAATGGAATTGAATGGAACTAATTGCTACTATGGGCTTTCTGATGTTTCCCTTGGCAATTATTCTTATTTTGTCACCGTAACAGATATCGATGCGGAAATCAGCTCAAGCCCGGAAAATTGGACAGTTGGCCAATATTGCGACGTATCAATTGCAAGGAACCTGACTTTGGCGGCTGATTTGGAGGCCGCACTTGAAAACACCCCATATTGTTACGATATGGATACGCCGGGCGTAACCCTCGATTGCAATGGGTTTGGAATCTCCCTCGTTGATGGCTCCGGAGATAGTGCGATCAGGATGGGCGCTTCAAACACTTCCGTAATAAATTGCCATTTTCTTGGGTCCTGGGATAATTCCTTCATAATGATCTCTGATTTCATTGGCGGAAACCAGTCCGGTTTCCAAATAATCAATAATTCGTTCGATCCGGACGTTTCGCCCTCTTTCGGGGATATAGCGACGGATTTCGGTACAACCGAGTTCTGCAGCTACGCCCTTATGCAAGGGAACAGCATACTGCACGGCGTAGTTGTCTCCGGAAACATCCTAAATCTGGATTTCATCGGTAATATCCTATCGGGGGATGCGGCTTCAGGTTCCCCCGGAAGCAATGGCCCGGATGCGCTTCTGTTCGAGGAACAGGGGAATGGCGACGGAATACGGGACTATTGGCAAATCCGGGGCAACATTTTCAATTCTACCGGAACCGGCGCGGGCTGCATTTCAACGGACGATAATATAGTTGGAGGAAGCCATGCTACTATTTATGCTGACAATATTTGCACAACTGATGATGAAGCTCCCCAAATGACAAACGGGATGGGCAACTTCTCTATTATAAATTCCACTTTCATTCCTTACAACAGATCCCTTTGGCTTGAAACCCAGCCGCAATCGTTCATTTCGCAGGCATGGTACCTTTACGTGAACGTTACCGATTCCTCGGGCTCGGCAATATCGAACGCATCCGTTGCGTGTTATGATGTGAACGGCACGGAAGCAGCTTCGGGTTTCACTGATGCGGGCGGGATGGCCAATTTTACAATTTTGGGGCTGCTTTTGGATGATTCGGGCAATGCTGTGGAATATACTCCGCATAACGTCACGGTTGCTGCGGTTTTGTACCGTTCCGCTTCAATCATCACTGAAATGAACCGTTCCCTGCTGCTGGATTTTGCCCTTGCCGATTACTTTCCTCCAACTAATTACACATTCGTTTACCCAACAACCTCCGGCCGGACTCTGAACAACTGGTTTTACTCGAACCTTACCTTCTATGATGCGGATCCGAATGCGTGCGTATTGGTGCTTGCCATTGGGACGAACTATACTATGGAGATGGATGGCACAAATGCGTACCTGCTGGTAACGGCGCCTGCCAACGGCATCTATGATTACGTTGTAATCTGCAACGACACTTTCGGCAATTCTAATTCATCCCCACAAGTGACTGTCATCGTAGACATGGTTCCCGACCCAACGCCGATCCCTGCTGTTTACGTTTCCGGCAGCAATCCGGGCACTTTTATTCCGGCTCCAACGGCGGCACCGGCGAAGGAGGATATTGCCGTTGAGCCGGCAAAGCCGCCCGTTATGGAGCGTATCGAAATTATTGTCGATGGGGCGCAAAACGTAACGGATGCTGTGCAGGCATCCCCATCCGGAGGTGCCGAAGCATTGTTTGATATCGTTGTTACTTCTCTTGAGAAAAACCTAGCTACTGGAGGAGTGCCATCGGTAAAAATATCTCTGACCAAGTTCAATGAAGGAGGAAAAATCGAGGTCAATATGCTATATGAGATTCGCGATGGTACCGGGAAGGCGATCCGGGTGGCGAGGGAGGCGCGAACTGTCGAATTGACGGAGGATTTCATCGTCTCCCTCGGCCTTCCCGAGAATGCGCCTTCCGGAAAATATGAATTTTACGCGAAAATCACTTACGGAGGAGGTAAAATTGCGGAATCATCGGATACATTCGAGTATCTTAAAAAGGAAGCTGCAGGAAACAAAGGCGGCTCCCGTCTTGGATTTCTTCCCCATCTCCTCGGGATAATTGCCGCAACTTCGCTGCTTTATTTCTGGCAATGGAAGGGCAAGGAAGAAGTTGTGCAGCCGGATGAAAAGCCGTTAACGGTAAGGAAGCTTGTCCATAAACCGGGATCTGCTGCAGAAATTAAGGAATACGCCTTGAAGTGATTCAGCGCTTTATCCTGCCCCTGACGATTTTCCTGATTTTATTCCTCAAGCTGCGTCTTTCATTGTATTTTTGGAATCTTGGCATCAGGAGGAACGGGCCGGCAACCAATATTATGGCTATCCCCGCATATCCCAACATCTGCAATACGCCTTCGGCCTGTGCATTTCCGGATTTTGCAACTACCTGGAATGAATGCTCTCCTGCATATGCCTTCCCTTCGGAACCGACCGTTACCTTCAGCGTATATTTCCCGGGAACGATATTGTCAGGGAGCTTGATGCCCTCTGATGTCGATACTTGCGTCTCAATTGCAATGGTCTTGGTTTTCGTGCTTATGGAATTCTTTTGGGAATCCAGAACGTCATACCTCACGGTGATGTCGATGCGCTTCTCCTCCCCGAGGTTGAATATGGTGGCAGTTGACCACACCGTTTCCCCCACGCCAACCTGCCGGTAACCTTCGGCAATGTCGACGTTCACTGTGAACGAATCTGCAGCCATTGCTGGGGGCAATAATAGGGCAATAAGGAATGCGATCAGTAATTTGCTCATTTTTTCCCCTTTACCTCGTCGAAAAAATTGTAAATTTTCTGGAGCAGTTCCTCCCCCTGGGTTTTCGGCGTGAACGCGAAAACGGAAACGTCCTTCCCGTCCGCGAATTCAGTCACCTCCTTAACGAATTTTGCAACCTTGTTCACATCGTTATAAATGAGCAGCGTCGAAAGCGCGTCCACGAGCACGAATTTCCTTCCCGGAATCTCGTCGATGTACATTTTGACCGCATACTCCACCTGCTCAAGCTCCGTTGGCTTGAAATGCAGCACGTCCCGCCTTGCCTGCTGGGTTGCCACGCAATCAATGAAGAACAGCCTATCTGTGCCGATTCCCGCCTTTGAAAAAGCCTCAGCTGCACTTTTTTGCGACTTGTTCAGCGATAAATAGATTCCCCATTCCTCCTTCCTGTTTGAAAGTAGCTGGTTTATCTCCTTCTGAAGCGCTTCCACGGACGTTATGATCAGGGTGGAACCCATATTTACACCATCAAGGGAATGTAAAGTTTAATAACTGATTTTTTTAATCCTGGAGTTACCCGGGCAGCATTTTTTTAATCCGGTTGACAAGATCATCCCTCTTGAACGGCTTTGTTATGTAGTCTGAAATGCCTTCCTTCCTAAGTTCCTCCAGCCTCTCAGCGGAAATAGGGATGGCGCTCAGGAACGCGTATTTGCAGTCCTTTTGAGATTTCCTCAGCTTTTCGAAAATATCCCAGCCGGACATGTCGGGAAGCATTATATCCAGCAAATACAGGTCGTACTTCTTCACGGATGATCGCTGGAGGCCTTCCCTCCCGTTGGCAGCTGTATCGGTTTCAAATCCGGCCGATGAAAGGAGGATTTTGACCGCATCAGCGGTGTCCCTGCTATCTTCAATGTATAATATGGCCTTCATTTCCTATCACCCAAATTTTTCCTCAATGGCATAATTGCCGTGATTACCGTGCCCTTGCCAGCTATGGAGTCAATCGTGACTCTGCCTCCATGCGCCTCTACAAGCTTCTTGACAATTGCCAGGCCGAGCCCGGAACCGCCGAATTTCCTATCCACTTTCGCGTCCACCTGGTAGAATTTCTGGAACAGCTTTTCAATCTTCTCCTTCGGAATTCCGATGCCCGTATCTATCACGCTAATTTCCGCGAATTCCCCCTTCCTTTCAGCCTTGATTCTCACTTCGCCCTTGTCGGTGAACTTGATCGCATTGCTGACAAGATTGACAATGATTTCCTTCAGCCGGATCTCATCCGCCTCCATTTCGATTGGTTCCGCATCCGTAAGCAGCTGTATGCCCTTTTCTTCAGCCTGCAGCTTATTCTCGGTCGTAATTTCCCCGAGAAGCGCTTCCAGGTCGACATTGTCATAATTCAGCTCGAACCTGCCGGTTTCCATTCTGGAAATTTCCAGGATGTTTTCAATCAGCATCCTGAGCGCCTCCTTATTCCTCCTGATCGCCTCAATGCTCTTCAGCTCCTGCTCGTTCAGGTTCTGCTTCATCAGGTCTATTACGTCCAGGTGCGCGGAAATCGCCGTGATCGGCGTTTTAAGCTCGTGCGAAACCATATTCAGGAATTCGGTTTTTGTCTGGTCTATCTGCTTCATCTGCTCGACGGATTCCCCAAGCGATTTTTCCGCCTTCTTCTGGTCCGTAATATCCTCGAAAATCATCAGGTATCCGGTAGGTGCGGCTGCATTTACCGTAATAAGCGGAACCGCAATCGTATCCACGATCCTCTTTCCGGATTTGCGGGTTTTGAGGAGGCCGGCCGACTTCACCATATCGAAATCGAATTCAACGACTTTTTCAAGGATCAAGCCATTTTTTAGCCGGATTATGTCCTCTTGCGTCTGGGTGGGAAGGCCGAATATGCTGGCCATTTTGTTGTCCTCTAGCGAATCAATGCCTAAAAGCTCAAGGGTCGCCTTATTCATGTCCGTCAATATGCCCTCCTTATTGTAGAACGAAAATCCCAAGGGCGACTGTTCGTACATGCTCTTGAATCTGGCCTGCTCCTCCTTGAGCTTGCCTTCAATTTCCTTCATTTTTGTGACGTCCTCGCCGGAACCGATCGTCGCGACAATTTTCCCAGTGTTGTCCTTTACCGCTGCATTGTGCCAGTCAATTATCCTGCGTTCACCTTTCACATTCACTATTTCGTTTTCGTATTTTTCTACTTTTTCAACATGCCCGCTTATAATCTGGTCGAAAACATCGTGGGCTTCCTTCCGGTTCTCCGGGGGCAGGAAATTCGAGAACCAGTCCTTCCCGATGATGTTTTCCCTATTTTCACCTAGTATTTCGGCGCCTTTCTGGTTGATGAGCTCGATTTTTCCTTCCGGATTGAGCACAAGGATCATGAATGATGCGACGTTCAGGTACTTTTCCGCCTTTTCCCTTTCGCGTGAGATGTTTTCCTCGTATTTTTTCCTCTCGCTAATGTCGCGCATGACGCATTGTATTGAAGCCATTTTGCCGTTTTCAATTGCCGGGCGGCCGGATACTTCGACAAAAAATGGTTCCTGGCCTTTAGGCCTGAATAGGAATTCAATCGAACCCGGCCTCAAGTCATGTGACATCCTCTCGATCAGCTTATAGGCAGAAAGCAGTTCCGCCTTGTCCTCGAAATAATTGGAGATCAACGAGCCCGTTACCTCTTCCTGCGAATACCCCCCAAATTCGCTGACCGCAGGGCTGACATAGCCTACCCTGCCTTCCGGAGATATCCTGAGCACGACGTCTTTTTGGTTCTCTGCGAGGAACCGGAATTTTTCCTCGCTGTCCTTGATTTTTTCCCTGGCATCCTGCAGGCGGTCAAGCATCTTGTTCATGGAATCGGTTGCAGTTGTAATCTCGTCGTTTTCGCCAGTTTTTTCCACCCTCAAACCGAACTTGCCGGCGCCTATTTCCATGATCCTGTTGCGGATCTTCATTATCCTGCCGAATACCAGTTGATTCAGCATAAATACGATCGCCAATATCGTGACAATTCCCGCGATCAGCACTAAATGGACAAATTGAGTGATGGCCGCTTTCCCCTCAGCATAATAGGTGCGCTCCGATTCGATTTCTATTCCTACGGCCGGATTGCCGTAAATGTCATCGAATGCCGAATATCCCGATATCAGCGATTCGTTTGGGAATGCCGTGATGTATGAGGAGGAGTTTTTTTTCAGTGCATCCACGGCCCTCTTGTCAATTTCATCCCCGATCTTGCCGTCAAACCGGTGTATTTCGATCGGTTTCTTCAATATGGCACCAAAATCGGCAATTTTTTCCTCGTCAAGCCACCTCCCCATGACCAGGTAGCCCGAAGCATTGCCCTTGCCGCCGGTTTTTTTAATTGTCTCGGCTGCAATGATCATCATCCCTTCATCGAGCATGACCAAACCGTGATTGTCAACATCGCCGTTTTCAGCACTCCCCCTGGCAAGCAGGTTCCCTTCTGTCAGTTTATCCATAAGGCTTTCGGGAAAGGGCAATTCTTCCAGTTTCCTGAAATCGACATTATTTCTGTAAAGCAGGAAAAACGATTTGTTGAGGATGATAATGACGTTCATCTGAAGGTTGTCGAATGTTGTAAGATCGATGTTCCTTTCGATGAAATTTTCATTGTCACCCGTTGCATATTCCGCCATGTCGTCCCATTGGGCCCAATCGACGGTGGTCTTGACCGATGCACCGAAATCCATCTCAAGCATGCCCCCGACCTGTTCGATATTTCTAAATACTTTTTCAGATTCGAGCTTGTTGTAATTTTCAAGCATGGTGGCTTGCATGTAGGCGTAAATGAATAGGAGAAGTGCGCCCGAAACAATGCTAATGGTGGCAATGGCCTTGGTTCTGATCAGCATCCGAGGTTATCACTATTTTCGATGAAATTGGGGGGAAGGGCAATCCGGTTTGGAAATATCGCTTGCGGGTTGAGCCGTTGCGTCGGGATCCGGGAGAAGAAGTCGTTGATCCCTCTCCAACTATTAATCCGCCGCACGCCGAATTCTTTTATGCTTCCTGCTGCCATTTGAGCCCTACTGAAAGGTTGCAATATAAAAATACTCGGCCGGAGTATATAAAATAAGGTATTAAATAAAAAATTTACATTAGTGCTAGTGTTTTATTTACTATCTGACATAGCGGATAGAATAATTATAAACCGGCAGGGATTTCCTTTCTAGAAGCGCAAAATCCACGGTTCTTTCGCGGTTGCTCTCATGAATTATCCCAGTGCAACCAGAATCGCACCCACAACCATCAGCACCGCTCCGGCAGCTATCTGCAGGCTCACCCTTTCGCCCAAAACAAGCGCCGCAAGCACCAGCCCGAACACTACGCTCAACCGGTCAATTGGCATTACCTGGGACGCTTTTCCGGCCTTCAGCGCAAGGAAATAAAAGAGCCATGAAAGCGCACCCGCAACTCCCGACAATGCAATGAACTTCAAGGCCTCCGAATTGGAGACAATTTTCCCTATGAGGTTCAATTTCCCCTCCACGACTATTATGCCGAAAAGGAATGCGGCCATTATTATGGCGCGGACCGTAGTTGCGGTTGTTGTGTCCATCCCCTGCAGGCCCATTTTGCCGAAAATGGCCACCAATGCGGCAGTGAATGCGGAGAGAATCGCAAAAATCAGCCAAGTGTAATCCATGCAATCAGCTTCTTTGCGGCTTCAATGCCCATTTCAGCATCCAGGGGATGATGATCGTAGTGATGAATGCCATCGATGCGATTATCGAATACTCCGTTTCGGAAAGTATCGGCGTACCATCCAATGAAAGCGCAGTCAGCCCGTAAAGCCCGATGATGAGCGCTATTTCTCCCCTTGGCACCATTCCTATTCCCACGATCAGGGACTCCTTCATGTTGGTTCCTGTAAGGAGCGCGCCTGCGCCGCAGCCGATTATTTTCACCAATATGGCGATTATTGTGATTATGAGGATGGGTATGAGGTTGGCGAGCAATGCAGGTATGTCTACCAGCATTCCCAATGAAATGAAGAATATGGGCGTGAAGAACGCCTCCAGCGGGTAAAAAAGCTCGAATAATTTGTGCGTCAGCTTGCTGTAATTCAGCGTTATTCCCGCAATGAATGCGCCCACTATGGCAGAAAGGCCGATGAACTCCGCAACATAGGAGTATGCGAGCACGTACGCAAGGATCCCGAGGAACGTGGAGTTCGAAATGCTTTCCTCCTTCAGGTCCTTGTCAAAATAGCGCTTCACGATGCGCTGGCCGAATAGGATCCCTCCAGAAACGAACACGAATGCGGTGAAAACCACCGTCAAAAGGGGCGATAGCGTCTCTGCAGTCAATTGGGAGGGGAAGTTTTTTACGAGGCTGAGCACCAGCAGGGCAAGGATGTCGTCAATTACAGCTGCGCCGAGGATAACTTTTGCGAATCCCTTTTCCATCACCTTCAATTCGGAAAGCACCGCAACGGTGACTCCTACGCTTGTCGCTGTAAGTGCGGCCCCAAGGAACATTGCATAGCTGAATCCGTGCCCGGTCAGGCTCGCATAATAGAATCCCGCAAAAAATGGCAAAATTACCCCGAGGATGCCCACAATGAAATTTTTTATGTTGAATATCTGCTTGATTTCCGAGTGCAGGCCTATTTTGAACAGCAGCAGGATCGCACCAAGCTGGGCGAATATTTTGACAACGCCTTCCGTAGGTATAAGGTGGGGCAACCTGGCGGGCTGGGAAAACACTATCCCGAAAGCCCCCAGCACCCATGTCAGGATTCCTAGGGCGAATGGGAAAAATATCTTGATGGCGCTCGGGCTTATCGCAACTCCCAAAAGCAGCAAAACCATCACTGTCGGCTGCTTCAAATGCACGACAAGGAGCTCCGCCATTACTGCTGCAAGCAAAAGGAGGCTGAGGTCGAACCAGATCTTCTTGTCCTCCTCCACTTCAGTGAACAGGGATGCCCTCAGTACTGAGAGGAAGAGCAGCAGCACCAATGCGATCATCAGGAAAATTGAAATGGGCATCAGGCTTTTCGATATCGCCGTTCCCTTTTTCTCCATTTTTTTTTCCATACGCGTTTCCTACCAAATTTACAAACATCAAGGTTAAAGCCCTTGCTGTTCCCCCTTTCGCCATCTTATTTGCCCGGCAGCATTCCGATATTAATGCAGGATGACGCCGGTTCGGTGTCCGAGGCTTTTATATTTTATATGGTTGATTCCCCACTGATGTTTTAAAAGGCAGTAGCAAATATACTATTGCTTTGGGTAAAGTGGGTTCCCATTGCGTGGGGGTTTATCGAAATGGAGGAAAAAATGAATAAAATCCGGGAGAAATTCGGGGACGTCAAGCTCATTGTCGCTTCCAGCAGCGAACCCTATGTTCATTATTACGAGGAGGATGAGATCAAATGGCGCAAGGGCACCGGCGGGGTCATTACGGCCCTTGATCCGATCATGAGGCTTACGAATGGCGTTTGGATTGCGAACAGCACCGGGAGCGCGGATAGGGCAACAAGTGACAAGGATGGCAAGCTAAGGATTCCGCCCTCGGAGGAAAGCTATACGCTTAAGCGCATTTTCCTTTCGAAGAAGGAGCAGGACGGGTTCCTGAGCGGGGCAGCAAACGGCGCACTCTGGCCGCTGTCCCACGTGGTGTACGTGAGGCCCAAGTTCATTGACGAGCAGTGGGAGGTTTTCAGGCAGGTGAACAAGAAATTTGCCGAGGCAATTGCCGTGGAGGCCCGCGATAGCGGGTCGGTTGTGTGGATCAACGACTACCATCTGGTGCTTTGCGCAAAATACCTCAAGGAAATAAACCCGGAAATACCAACCGCCTTTTTCTGGCACATACCATGGCCAAACCCCCAGGTTTTCAAGATATGCCCCTGGGATGAGGAGATACTGGATGCCATGCTTGCAAACGACCTCCTCGGCTTCCACACTCGGTATTTTTCAAACAACTTCCAGGATTCAGTCGACCAAACATTGGAGGCGCGCGTCGACCGGCCGGTTTCCTCCATCCATTATAAGAACCGTGAAATTGCAGTGAGAACCGCGCCCATAAGCGTGGATTATGAGGGCATCCGCAAAAGGTCCGAGGGGCTGAATGATGCCGTGATCAAGAAGATGCGGAAAAAATACGGCCTCAATAAGGGGGCGGTCATTGCAGGGGTCGACAGGCTCGACTATACCAAGGGCCTGCCTGAAAAAGTGAAGGCGATTGATAGGTTCCTGAAGCAGCATCCAGAAAGCATTGAGCAGCTGACCTTCATCCAGATAGCATCGCCTACCCGCATCCACCTGGATGAATACAAGAACGTGACGGAGGAGCTTGAGGCCATGGTCGAGGAGATCAACTGGAAATATTCCACTGACAGCTGGAGGCCATTCGTCCTGGATATCAAGTACGCATCCGACGATGAAATACAGGCATTGTACAAGATTTCCGAAATATGCGTCGTGAGCTCCCTCCATGACGGGATGAACCTCGTTGCCAAGGAATACGTCTCTTCCAAGGTGGACGGGAACGGGGTGCTGATATTGAGCAAGTTTGCCGGCTCATCCCTGGAATTGAAGGAGGCATTGCTTGTAAACCCGTATTCGGTTTCCGAATTGTCCTCTGCCATCGACACTGCGCTCAAGATGCCATTGGATGAAAGGCAGGCACGCATGAAAAAAATGCAATTGGAAGTCAGCGAGAACAACGTGTTTGACTGGAGTGCGTCATTCCTTGAGAAGGCCGTAAAGCTGGGAGGGAACGTCGCATGAGCAACTTATTGCGGGAGCTACCGCACCGGTTGCAGGGAAAGGAAGCCGTGCTGGCATTTGATTACGACGGCACCCTCTCGGAGTTTGCCGATGATCTGCAGGATGCGACCGTCTCACATGGAATGCAGCGCGCGCTGCTGCAGCTGGAAACCGTCGCCAAAATAATCATCGTAAGCTCCCGGAACGCTTCCTTCCTGAAGGAGAGGCTAAAATTCCTGCGAAGCGCGCAAATTTACGGTCTGCACGGGCTCGAGTCGCCCCAAAGGACAAAATCCCCCCTTCCCCATGCGGAATTGACTTCCATGGTTTCGCTCAAACGCCGAATCACTGCCATCATCGAAAAAGAGCGGCATGCATGGATCGAGGGCAAGCCTGCAGGCTTTTGCGTCCATTTCAGGGGTGCGAAAGAAATGGCATACAAAAAACTTTCTGCCCTGGCGAGGAAAGCTGCATTGGATGCCGGCTTCAGGGCATATGGGGGCAATTGGGCGCTGGAGGTGCTTTCAAAAAGAAGCCCCACAAAAGCCAGCACCCTTCAGAGGATCGCCCGTTCCATGGGCCGCAATGGCGTGCTTTTTTATTTCGGCGACGATGACGCGGACGAGGAGGCGTTTGCAAAGTTGGGGCGCTTCAAGTGCACCATAACCGTCGCCATTGGCAGGAAAAATACGGCCGCCAACTACTCCCTGAAGGATATTAAAGAGCTGGTGCGTGTCATTAATATAATTACGAAAAAAATCAAAGAAAAAAATACTGCTGCAAGGTGACCTGATGGGCCAACTGGAAAAATACGCGCAATTTGTTGGCAACGATTACATCGAGCTGATCCGCGAGGAGGCAGCAGATCTCGAGGGGAAGTCATTTGCGCACGTCAACTCCACCTTCTATGGCGGCGGAGTTGCGGAAATGCTGAATTCCTACATACCTTTGCTGAATGAAGCCGGTGTTTCAATGGAGTGGCGGCTTTTGAAGGGAAGCAGGGATTATTTCATGGTCACAAAAAAGCTCCATAACGCGCTGCAGGGCAAAAAAGAGCTTCTTACCGAGGACGAGATCGAATTGTATGAGAAAACCGTCGAGACGAATTCGAAATTTTCCAACCTGAACTGGCATGATTGCATCGTCATCGACGACCCCCAGCCCCTTCCCCTGATAAACCATTACCCGAGGACAGCCCCGGCATTCTGGAAGCCGCTTCCCCTTCTATTGGAGCTTGAAACATACCAGAAAAGGCAGCCCTGGGTCTGGAGGGTCCATATAGATTTAAGCACCCCCCAAATGGAAACGTTTGATTATTTGCATCGGTATATATCAAAATACGATGCCGTGATAATTTCCCATAAGGAATACGGGAAGAAGCTGAAAAAGCCCAAATACGTGATTCCGCCTGCAATTGACCCCCTTTCCGAAAAGAACCGGCCCATGAAAACTTATGAGATCGACCGCATTTTGGAGCAGAATGGCGTTGACCTGAAAATCCCGATCATCGCGCAGATCTCAAGGTTCGACCCCTGGAAGGATCCCCTTGGCGTGATAAAAGCTTTCAATAAGGTTAGGAAGAAGCACAAGTGCCAGCTCGTCCTACTGGGAAGCCATGCATCCGATGACCCGGAAAGCGAGAAGGTCTTTTCCGAGGTATTCCGGATCGCGGAAAAGAAGAATAATATCACGCTCATAAGCCTCCAGAGCGACATCCTCGTGAACGCCCTGCAAAGGGAAGCTGCCGTTATAGTGCAAAAATCCCTGAGGGAAGGGTTCGGCCTGACAGTTAGCGAGGCGCTCTGGAAAGGCACCCCAGTTGTTGCTTCCAATGTCGGCGGCATACCTCTCCAGATAGATGATGGGAAGAACGGCTTCCTTGTGGATAGCGTGGCTGAATGCGCGGACAGGATCGATTATCTTCTGAAGAACCCGCAAAGGGCCAAGGAGCTGGGAAGCAACGGGTACGAAAAGGTGCGCCAAAATTTCCTCATACCGAGGCTTGCGCTGGACGAAATAAACGTCCTTAATGAAATGACAAAAGCGGGCAGGACCATAAAGCCGCCGAGGGCAATAGGCGAGCTGTTCAGGCTGATCAAGACGGTGCCCGGCTTCTTCAAGAAGAGCCTCAAGCTCATCTCCAAGAACGGCTTGATTGAGAGCTGATTCATGATGCTGCGGGGTTCCGGAGGGAAATGAATAATAACCGGAATGCCAATAACAATATTTGCAAAAGCTGATCATATGGACATCAAGGAAATAACGCTGGAAATACTGAAGCCGTCGGACTTCCAGGCGATCGACCTCATGTCTGCACTCGAGAGGGTGAAGGGGGTAAGGAAGATAGAGATATCGCTGGTTGATTTTGAGCGCCATACGGACACTCTGAAGCTGGGCATTTCGGGCGATTCGCTCGATTTTGCAAAGATCGAGGAGGTTGTTTCAAAGGCAGGCGGGGTCATCCAGGCGATACAGCATATAGTGGGAGAGAATGTCTAAATTGCTGAAGCGCATATTTTCCTATTCCCGTTATTTGACCCTTGGGCTAATGGATGCGGGGCTTACCTCCCTCAGCGTTCTCTGTGCAACCTACCTATCGGGGATTTCAAATGGCTGGGAGGTGCTCAGGTTCGCGCTCAGCGTCGGAGTGGGCCTTGCAGCTGCAAATTTTTCCGGCGCCTACCTCGCAGAGGAGGCCGAGGCCGCCAAGGAAATTACTCGCATCGAAAACGCCATGGGGCTGAAAAAAGGGGGCCTGCGCTCAACATCGATGGAAGAGAAACTGAAAGCGAAGGGAATGGACCGCGCACTCATCAACAGCCTGTCCGCATTCATAGGCATCGCAATTGCTACTGTCCCAATGGCCTTCATCAGGTATCCCGAATCCTACTACTATGGTTTTTCCGCAGCCATGGTGCAGATCATCCTATTGGGCTTTTACCTGGGGAAGCTTGCTAAGAGGAATGTCACAGGCAGCATACTGAAGGTTGTCGCGGTTTCGCTTGGCGTGATAATCATCAACCTCCTGTTTTCCCAATTCGGATAGCGGCTACTGATGCGGTGCCGGATCCTCGCCTATGGCGCATCCAATATGACGTAACTGTGCATCAATTCGGCAATATCATCCTCAAATCTGTTTGCGAATTCCAGCGCGATTTCTGCCGCCTTCTTCTGGTTCAATTTGTATCCTACCGTCGGGATTCCCATGCCGGAAAGCTCAATGATCCTATCCGAAGTCGTCTTTCCCGATTCCAGCATTCCCCTGATCCTGTTCACCGCCAAATCCGCTTTGATATCCAGGTATTTCACCGCAAATTTGTGCAGCCTCGTGACGTAATTTTTTACCTGGGGGCTTGCAAGGCCATGCACTGCGGATTTCCTGATCAGGTTTTCCACTTCCCTGTATGGGGGAATATGCAATTTCCCACCCTCCACTTTGAATGGCATCTGCGCCCCCAATTCAGAGGGAACGACGTCCAGGTTGTCGGTTTCAATCCCGAGCAACCCGCGTTTTATCAAGGTGCTTGTCCCGAGCATTATTGATGGCAGGTTCATGTCCATTCCCCTTAGCTCGAATGTCCCCACCTTGTTGATCCTCAATGGCCCCCAATAGAATCTCAGCGGATGCGCCTTCCTGATCGAAGCCGTCAATTTCATGTTCTTATGCTCCAGCAGGTCGAGCCATCTGCGCTTCCTCAATTTTATGAGGTATGATATGTCCGCCGAAGTATGCTCGTATTGGGGAAGCTCGCCGAAAAGAGGATTGGAATAATAGATGCCCCTTGTCCTGCATTCCTTTATTTCCATATTCCGGTAAACCGCCACCCTGCTGTCCTTGCAAAGGTATGTGCCCTGGTAAAAAGGGGAGGATTGCATCAGCGTGATTGCCGCAGGGTCTATTGCAATCAAAAAATTATACTGATCCACAAGCAATTTTTCGGCCTTTCCGCGTTTCTGCGGCCTCAGGTCATCCTTTGCCGAATCATATATCCCTTTTGGGAGCGATGCATGGAAATGGAAGCCGGTGACGCAGCCCGCATTCTCCAGCGCCTCCTTCCCCAATACCATCTCCTGCATCTTGTACCATGGCTTTTTGCGCATGACCGGTTTCACCGCGCCCGGATATGCCGCCAGGGGCAGCAGGCGAAGGTCGATTTTTTTTGCTTCATCAGAGAGGATTGAAAGGGTTTTCAGGAATCCCTTAGCGGATTGCCTTACGGTAGGCTTGGGATGCGCCCCAACCTCTATCATGAATTTTGAAACTTCCGGCCTTACGTGGTAGTCGATCCGCTTTCCCCTGATGCGCTCCAGCAATGAATCCGCGGAATTAGTGATCTGCCCGGCTTCGTCGATTAAAAGGAATTCCACTTCCAATCCGTATGTGCTTTTCTTCCTCATTTTCGCCCGTAAAAATATTGCATCCCCCCGTATTAATAGTTGTTGTTATTGCCCCGATTCGGGCCGCCATTGCGTTCTCCGATCAATAGCCGTACCTGTTGATCAGCGAAAGGTAAATCTGCGCCAGATCAACCAGGCTGCGCATTGTCACGAATTCCTTCGGCGCATGCTCGTTCCCCCCTTCAGTGCCCATTTCTATAACGGGGATTCCGTAGGCTGCGAACATGTGCGAATCGGATTGCCCGAGGTTTTCCCTTTTCCTCCTTATGGGGTGCCCGAGCACGCGCTCGGCCAATCTGGCAATCTCATACGGCCATTTCCCATCGGAATACAGGCTATTCCTAAAAGCTATCAGGGAAACGTCCTTTGCCGGAATGCCTGCGCGCCCTGCAATTTTTATCATTTGCGAGCAGATGTAATCCCGATTGTCATTCATTATTCGGATATCTATGTACAATTTGGCGCGGTTTTTGGAAAAGGAAAGCCTGTTGCATGAGATTGAAATCCCGTACTCGGAGGGTTTGGATTTGATTTCCGTCCTCGTCAGGAAAAAGGAGAATTTCATGAACGAGTTGAGCCAATCCGGGCTCACTTTCCTCTTGTCCAGGTACCCGATGGCCAATGCAGGAACGACATTCGTTGGTGAGGGCAGGAATTTCCCGTTTTCATACGAGCCCGCTTCCACGTGGTAAAGGCCTTTCAATTCATTCGCCTGGTTTGCATGCGCAATGTCGAAAACCGGATGCCTCAATTCGCCCCTCTTGTACCTATGGATGCTGAATAGGCCGGAATGCATTGATTTTCCCCTAAAATGAATTTTTTTTGGGCCATCATGGACGGGTTCCCTGTAAGGTAGGCTTAACCGGAAAATGTACCTGCCGCGACGCCTTGTTGTTGCATCAAGGTCCGTTGCTTCGCCGACCAGCACTTTGGTCCGCTCCGGCTTTATGAATCCCTCCTTAACGAGTTTGTTCAGGCAATTCCGGGTCCCCAGAAGCCCGCCTGTTTCCTCGTCGGGCACGAGCATTATCACGATCCTCCTATTCATCGACCTCTCCTCCACAAATTTGAGCGAGGACACGCGGATCGCAGCCAGCATCGCCGATATGCTTCCTTTCATGTCGTTTGTCCCTTTCCCTACATAACAGCTCCTTCCAAGGATTTTTTTCTTCCTTATGAAGAAATGGTTCCATTTCGCCGAATCCTTGACGACATCGTAATGCCCGTTGTAAACGAACGTTTCCCCATCGGGATTTCCCTTGAAGCCGATCACGCTCATTCTCCCGTTCTTACGGATGACCTTCGTGTTGAAGCCGCTTTCCTTGAGCTCCTTGATCAGGAATTTAGCGCATTTCCCGTGCTCGGACAAATCCCTATCGGTATCCAACGAGGTCCTGAACCCCACGAGCCGGTCGAGATACTCCGTTGTAATGGCTAAAAGCTCATCCTCAAACATCAGAATCAACTATTTTTATCCCTCCTGTTTTAAATTGGTTTTGATGGCCATTTCATTCCGCCGGGTTCCTTTAAAGCAAAAAATTAATAACCGGCCATGCCCTGATCTATGAAGATTCCTATGCTCGAGGATGTGCTGCTCGTCATTAGCATCACCTACATCGTTTCCCTTACTCTTGGGTTCCTGATGGAAAAATACCTGAAGATCCCCTGGATGTTCATTGCAATATTCCTGGGAATCGCATTCTCCTCGCTCGGATATTTTACCATTGCCATACAAAGCGATGCATTCCAAGTCCTAAGCACATTGGGCATGCTCATCATGCTTTTCCTCATTGGTTTCAACATTGAACTCGGCAAAATGAGGAAATTGGGCAAGCAGATCGTAACGGGCACTTTTGCGATCATCTTCTTCGAGGGCATTTCCATGACCCTCCTGCTTTACCTCGGATTTCCAGAAATGGTTGATAACTCCCTCCTCATTGCCTTCATTGTTGCCCTCTCATTCGCAACCGTTGGCGAAGCGATATTGCTTCCCATCCTTCGGGAATTCAATGTCATCAATACGAAATTCGGCCAGCTTACATTGGGGATTGGGACGTTGGACGACATAATTGAGCTCTTCACGCTCACCTTGGTGGGGCTCGTCCTTGCCGTCGGCGCCATCTCCCCTTCGGGGAAGGCATTCCCTTCGCCAGGGCCATTGATATTCGCCTTGGCGGTCCTATTGGCGGCGACTTTTATTCTCCTGAAATTCAGGTCAAGCATCGCCGCCCTCCTCGGCAGGACATTCGGGAATCACCACTTCCAATACCTGATAATATTGACCTTATTCTTCACCTTCATTACCTTCGGGGGGTTTTATTACGAGGGGCTGATGCCGATTGCGGCAATATTGTCGGGGATTGCCGCCAGGGAATTGTTCCCCAAAAAGATAACCAATGAGTATGGCCATATAATTGATTTTCTGGGCTATATGTTCCTCGCGCCATTATTCTTCCTGAGCATCGGAGCGGAGGTATCAATAGATTCCATATTGATTTTCCCGATCCTTCTTTTCTCCATCTGGGGCGTTGCGGCTGCAGCCAAGCTCATCGCCTCATATTTCCTCTTCAAAAAGACCCTCGGTAAAAAATTCTCCCTCCTGATGGGGCTCGGCCTGAGCGTCAGGTTCAGCACCAGCCTTGTCGTGCAGTTCATACTTTTCTCAAACGGGCTGATCTCACAATCGCTATACTCCACCCTAATAGCCACGGCCATACTCATGAAGCCGTTCATCATTTACCTCTATTCGCGGGGCCTTGGCTCCGAACGTCCTCCGTAAAACTGCTTTACCGGCGCTTTTTTCATAAGCTAATGACAACGCCTTGGCCGAGGTCATGTAATACTTGAATTATGGGGGCGTCAAATATCGGAAATAAACCTTTGATAAACAAACTCCACAAACGGCTTTTCATCCTTTCCTTCGACTGAGCCGATCAGGGCATCAAAATATGCCTGCGACTGCTTGGAAATGTTCAGCATCGGATAGCCCGAATCAAAGAATGCCTTGTTGAGAAGCAGCCTTGACATCCTCTTGTTTCCATCCTTGAATGGGTGGATCATGTAAAAGCGTAAGTGCAGAAGGCTTGCAAACTCGATTGCGTTCATTTTACCGGCATTTTCGTTGTACCATTTCATCAGCTCTTCAAGCTTTTTCTTTATCATTTCCGGCGGAGTTGGTTTAAACCCGATCTCCTCAACTTTCTCATAGCTTTTCAAATAGATGTAAGCAGGAATATCTCTAATGCTACCGGGACCTTTTTCTGAATACTCCGCCATGATGATTTGGTGCAATTTGAGAATAAACTCATTGGAAATACCTATTTTGCTCTCCTTGACAAATCTAAGTCCTTTGATCATATCCAGCGCAACCCGGAGGTTTTCATCCCTTAAGCTCTTGATGTTATTCTGTGTAAATTTGTATGCTAGGCTCGCATCTTCCTTGGTTATAGGCACCCCTTCTGTCGTCAGTGTGGTATAGACGAAATTGACCGTATCTATCTCATCCTTTTCGTCTTGCCTTGCTTTTCCGAGCATTTTTACCTTTGCGGCATACCTTCTCCTTCTTTTTTCAGCCTCTATCAGCTGCTCCTTTGTTAAATAAACCCGCTCTTTTTCCCCTAACAGGTCTGCGTAAATCTTATCTATCAGCTTGCGCTTAAAGCCCTCAATTTGGGTCTTCCCTGGCATTTTTGCCCCAAGGAAAACAGAGTAACCTTTCGGCTTTTCTAGTCTTATTGTTTCCTCTAAATAATAGTATCCGTTCCCGTTTACGCCCTTTTTCCTTATCCTCATGAAAATATTATGCATTTTGGGCTTAATTAATCTTACCACACATTTGAGGCTTTAAATGTGTGCCTAAACCAGTCAATAGGATAGTTACCACACATTTTGAAATCAAATGTAAGGTAAACTGCATCTTTTCGAAAAATATCAGTTTACCCCACGGAAACGAATACATCACTAAATATGTGGGGTTAATGTGAGTAACGTAACCGTGACGTTCAGCGTTACCTTAACGGTCAAGAATGTGTTGAAAAATCACGCCTTGGCCGAGCGAGGGGGGTTGAAGCACTGCGCCCTGGAAAAGTCCACTCTCAGGTGTTACCAGATAGCTACAAATTAGGAACAGATTGGTAACAAATCATTTATCACGTTTTCTAACAATTCCCTTGTTTGCATCAACTTCCAAAATGTC
>JBDRLB010000023.1:0-3521 GCA_043813365.1 Microcaldota archaeon
TTCATTTATCTCCTTTAACACCTGTTTGGCAATTGCCATTTCCTTTTCCCCGAGCTGGCCCGGCAGTTTTTGGAAAAAATCAACGGCTTGCTCAATTGATAGGTCGGTTGCATCGATGATGCTCTTCCCCTGAATTTTTACTGCCAGCACAACCGGCTGCAATTTCCTACCATTGCAGGCATTGCAAAGCTTGGAGGTCATGAATTTCTCAATATCCTCCTTCCTCCATTCGCTTTGGGTCTGCTTATATAATCTCATTGTCTGCGGGATAATCCCCTCCCACCCTTCCTTCATCCACATCGTTGCCCCATTGGACCATTTTCCGCTTACGGGTTCTTGGGTCCCATACAGGAGAACGTCCAGCTGCTTTTTGGTGAATTTTTCCAAAGGAGTGAATATATCGAATCCGTATTTCTTCCCTACGGCCGATAGCTGCTGCGCCCTCCACGTGAGGTCAATTTTGCCATAGACCGCAATTGCTCCATCGATTATTGATTTACTCTTATCCGGAACAACTAGGTCCTGTGAAATTTCGGTAATTTCCCCAAGCCCATGGCATTCCTTGCAGGCGCCGAATGGGGAATTGAACGAGAACATGCGCGGCTCAAGGCTCTCAAAAACCACGTCGGGATGGCTTGGGCAGGCGCCGAATGTGGAGTAATGGGTTTCCCCCAGGCCCCTATCGAGCTCCTTTAGCCTATTTCCGCCTATACCCAAATCGGGTCCGCCACCTGCATTTCCCGGATCCTTCCCGTATTTTATTCCCGGCTTTTTGCTTGCGCCCTTATCAGCCTCAATTACAAAAATTGTGCCCTTCCCCAATATCATCGCCTGTTCAACTGCTTCCGTGATCCTGGAGCGTTCCTCATCGGAAATTTTTACCGTATCAATTACCGCTTCAATCCAGTGCTTCTCATAACGCGCCATTTTCGCATCCTTCCAGGCGCCCTCAATCTCATGAATTTTCTGGTCGATGCGAACTTTGGAAAACCCCTGCTTCTTAACGTCCTCAACAACCTGCTCGTGGGTCCCCTTGATGCCGCGGATGATTGGTGCAAGGATCGTTAGGGTTTTTCCCTTATCGGCCATGACAAGGCCAACAATATTCTCTGCGCTTTGGGGCCGGATTGTCCCATTGCATTTGGGGCAGTGGTGGGTGCCCACACGCGCAAATAGCAATCTTAGATAATCATAAATTTCCGTGACCGTCCCGACTGTGGACCTTGGATTTTTGCTTGTGGATTTTTGCTCAATTGAAATTGCCGGCGAAAGCCCTTCGATGGAATCCACATCCGGCTTATCCATAAGCCCAAGGAACTGCCTTGCATACGCGGAAAGCGATTCCACATACCTGCGCTGCCCCTCCGCATAAATAGTGTCGAACGCAAGGGTGCTCTTCCCCGAGCCGGAAAGGCCGGTTATCACTATGAGCTTATTGCGCGGAAGCTCCACATCGATATTCTTCAAATTATGCTCCCTTGCGCCCTTGACGACAATGCTATCCCTCATAAAATTTTACACCAAAATAAATGCGATTTGAATTTGAATGACCCAAGGATATGTGCAATCAATCCTCAAAACCCCCCCTATTTTTCAATCACAATTGATTATTTTTTTTTCCCATCTTCCTCGAATCCTACCATGCCCGCTCCTTTCCGGCATTAATGGCGGCAATTTTCATGCCCTCAAGCGCATCCCGAAGCTCGATTGCCTTCTCAAACTCCAAGTTCTCGGCCGCCTCCCTCATCCGCGCCTCCAAATCGATTATCTGGCGCGCAAGCTCGGATTTCCCAAGATGCCTTACGCCCTTGATGCGCCCCTCCTTTTGCGAAACGGACTTAATTATGGTTTTTGGAGTAATATGGTATTTGTGGTTGTACCTGATTTGGAACATCCTCCTGTTTTGCGTGAGTTCCATTGCGCGTTTTATTGAATGGGTTTTGATATCGGCATAAAGAATGACCCTTCCATCAACATTTCTGGCCGCCCTGCCGATTGTCTGGATGAGGCTCCTTTCATCCCTTAAAAATCCCTCCTTGTCCGCGTCCAATATGCAAATTGTTGCAACTTCTGGAATGTCCAGCCCCTCACGAAGAAGATTTATTCCAACCAAAATATCGAATTCCCCGATCCGAAGCTGCCTTACAAGCTCAATCCTATCCAGACTATCGATATCAGAGTGCATATACCGGACTTTCAGGCCCTCCTTCACCAAATAATCCGTCAAATCCTCCGCCATCCTTTTTGTGAGGGTGGTGATCAGCACCCGGTTCCCCTTTGAAATTGTGCTCCTTGCCTGCTGCATCAAATGCTTCATCTGCCCCGCAATTGGGTGGAGTTCCACAATTGGGTCAAGAAGCCCCGTAGGCCTTGTGATCAATTCCACCGCTTGAGAGCTTTTTTGCAGCTCATATTCCGAAGGCGTTGCAGAAACGAAAAGCGTCTGGGGCATTTTCTTCTCGAATTCCTCGAATTTAAGCGGCCGGTTGTCGAATGCGCACGGAAGCCTAAAGCCAAAGTCAACAAGATTCTTCTTCCTTGCAAAATCCCCATTGTACATAGCCCGGGATTGGGGTATGGTTTGATGGCTCTCATCGATTATCAAAAGGAAATCCTTCGGGAAGTAATCAAGAAGCACGTATGGCGGCTCGCCCTGCTTCCTCCCGTCAAAATGCCTTGTGTAATTCTCGATTCCGGAGCAATACCCCAGCTCCTCGATCATCTCCACATCATATTTCACGCGCTGGGAGAGGCGCTGCGATTCCAGTGCTGGCAGCTGGGGAAGTCTTTCTTCTAATTCCAATTTAATCTGCTCCAAACCCCTCTTTTTCATCTCCTCCGGAACCACATACTGCTCAGCTGGAAAAACCACGGTTTCCTCAAGCGTGTTCTTCACATCCATCGTTATCGCATCCAGCTCCTTCAGGGATTTTATTTTCCCATCCGAGAGCTCGATCCGTAAAATATCCTTCTCATAAACCGGGACAACATCTATCACATTCCCCCGTACGCGGAATTTTCCTCCAACAAGTGCCTGGTCGTTGCGCTCGAATTGGATGGCAAGAAGGGATTGCAGAAGGGATTGCCTTCCGATTTCCATGCCCTTTTTCAAATTAACCGAAAGTTCCTTGAAATAATTCGGATTACCCAGGCCATAGATGCAGCTGATGCTTGCAACAACGATGACATCATTCCTGCTAATGAGGCTCGATACCGCATGCATCCTCATCCTTTCGATTTCCTCATTGCGGCTCGAGTCCTTCTCAATGTAGGTGTCCGTTGTCGGGATGTAGGATTCGGGCTGGTAATAATCGTAAAAGGAGATGAAATATTCCACACGGTTCTTTGGGAAGAGCTCCTTTAGTTCGGCATACAATTGCGCGGCAAGGGTCTTGTTATGTGCAACAATAAGGGTCGGCTTTTGGAGAATTTGGATCATGTTCGCCATGATGAAGGTTTTTCCGCTCCCCGTGATCCCGAGCAGCGTCTGTTTAATTTGGTTCGAGGGCAAAGTTGAAATG
>JBDRLB010000024.1:0-3522 GCA_043813365.1 Microcaldota archaeon
TTCATTTATCTCCTTTAACACCTGTTTGGCAATTGCCATTTCCTTTTCCCCGAGCTGGCCCGGCAGTTTTTGGAAAAAATCAACGGCTTGCTCAATTGATAGGTCGGTTGCATCGATGATGCTCTTCCCCTGAATTTTTACGGCAAGCACTACCGGCTGCAATTTCCTACCATTGCAGGCATTGCAAAGCTTGGAGGTCATGAATTTCTCAATATCCTCCTTCCTCCATTCGCTTTGAGTCTGCTTGTACAATCTCATTGTCTGTGGGATAATTCCCTCCCATCCTTCCTTCATCCACATTGTGGCTCCATTGGACCATTTTCCACTTACGGGTTCTTGGGTCCCATATATGAGAACGTCCAGCTGCTTTTTGGTGAATTTTTCCAAAGGAGTGAATATATCGAATCCGTATTTCTTCCCGACGGCCGATAGCTGCTGCGCCCTCCACGTGAGGTCGATTTTGCCATAGACCGCAATTGCCCCATCGATTATTGATTTACTCTTATCCGGAACAACCAGGTCCTGTGAAATTTCGGTAATTTCCCCAAGCCCGTGGCATGCCTGGCAGGCACCAAACGGGGAATTGAAGGAGAACATCCGAGGCTCAAGGCTCTCAAAAACCACATCCGGATGGTTCGGGCAGGCGCCGAATGTGGAGTAATGGGTTTCTCCAAGGCCCCGGTCAAGTTCCTTTAGCTTCTTTGCGCCTTTGCCTAAATCGGATCCGCCACCTGCATTTTTCGGATCTTTCCCGTAGTTTATTCCCGGCTTTCCGCTTCCGCCCTTATCAGCCTCAATTACAAAAATTGTGCCCTTCCCCAATATCAGCGCCTGCTCAACTGCTTCCGTGATCCTGGAGCGTTCCTCGTCGGAAATTCTTACCGTATCAATTACCGCTTCAATCCAGTGCTTCTCATAACGCGCCATTTTTGCATCCTTCCAGGCGCCCTCAATCTCATGAATTTTCTGGTCGATGCGAACTTTGGAAAACCCCTGCTTCTTAACGTCCTCAATGACCTGCTCGTGGGTCCCCTTGATGCCGCGGATGATCGGTGCAAGGATCGTTAGGGTTTTTCCCTTATCGGCCATGACAAGGCCAACAATATTCTCTGCGCTTTGGGGCCGGATTGTCCCATTGCATTTGGGGCAGTGGTGGGTGCCCACACGTGCGAATAGCAATCTCAGATAATCGTAAATTTCCGTGACCGTCCCGACTGTGGACCTTGGATTTTTGCTTGTGGATTTTTGCTCAATTGAAATTGCCGGCGAAAGCCCTTCGATGGAATCCACATCGGGCTTATCCATAAGCCCAAGGAACTGCCTGGCATATGCGGAAAGGGATTCCACATACCTGCGCTGGCCCTCCGCATAAATAGTGTCGAATGCAAGGGTGCTCTTTCCCGAGCCGGAAAGGCCGGTTATCACTATTAGCTTGTTTCGCGGAAGCTCAACATCGATGTTCTTCAAATTATGCTCCCTTGCGCCCTTGACGATAATGCTATCCCGCATAATATTTTTTTCACCGGTTTAATGCATCGGGTAAATCGCCCATCCAGCAAAACATTTGCACGCATATTCTTTCCATTTGCCCCCACACACACCTAATTATTTTTCTTTTTTTCCAATTTTTTCGAATCCTTCCATGCCCGCTCCTTTCCGGCATTAATGGCAGCAATTTTGATGCCCTCAAGCGCATCCCGAAGCTCGATTGCCTTTTCAAATTCCAATTTCTCCGCCGCCTCCCTCATCAGCGCCTCCAAATCGATTATCTGGCGCGAGAGCTCGGATTTTCCAAGATGCTTTACACCCTTGATTCGCCCCTCCTTTTGCGAGACCGACTTTATTATGGTTTTTGGCGTGATGTGGTATTTGCGGTTGTGCCTAATTTGGAACATCCTCCTGTTTTGCGTGATTTCCATTGCGCGTTTTATCGAATGGGTTTTGATATCTGCATAAAGAATGACCCTCCCATCGACATTCCTGGCCGCCCTGCCGATTGTTTGGATGAGGCTCCGTTCATCCCTTAAAAATCCCTCCTTGTCGGCATCCAATATGCAAATTGTTGCGACTTCGGGAATGTCCAGCCCCTCGCGCAGCAGGTTGATTCCGACCAAAATATCGAATTCCCCGATCCGAAGCTGCCTTACAAGCTCAATCCTATCCAAACTGTCGATATCGGAATGCATATACCTAACTTTCAGGCCCTCCTTCACCAGATAATCCGTCAAATCCTCCGCCATCCTTTTTGTGAGGGTGGTTATCAGCACCCGGTTTCCCTTTGAAATTGTGCCCCTTGCCTGCCGCATCAAGTGCTTCATCTGCCCCGCAATTGGGTGGAGTTCCACAATCGGGTCAAGAAGCCCCGTAGGCCTTGTGATCAATTCCACTGCTTGGGAGCTTTTTTGCAGCTCATATTCCGAAGGCGTTGCAGAAACGAAAAGCGTCCGGGGCATCTTCTTCTCGAATTCCTCGAATTTCAGGGGCCGGTTGTCGAATGCGCATGGGAGCCGGAAGCCAAAGTCCACAAGGTTCTTCTTCCTTGCAAAATCACCATTGTACATCGCTCGGGATTGGGGTATGGTTTGGTGGCTCTCATCGATTATCAAAAGGAAATCCTTGGGGAAATAATCAAGCAATACGTACGGAGGCTCGCCCGGCTTCCTCCCATCGAAATGGCGGGTGTAATTTTCAATTCCAGAGCAGTAACCAAGCTCCTCGATCATCTCCAGGTCGTATTTCACGCGTTGCGAGAGGCGCTGCGATTCAAGTGCGGGCAGCTGGGGAAGACGCCCCTCCAATTCCAATTTTATCTGCTCCAAACCCCTCTTTTTCATCTCCTCCGGGACAACATACTGCTCTGCCGGGAAAACCACGGTTTCCTCAAGCGTGTTCTTCACATCCATTGTTATCGAATCCAGCTCCTTCAAGGATTTGATTTTCCCATCCGAGAGCTCGATGCGCAAAATATCCTTCTCATAAACCGGGACAATATCGATGACATCGCCACGGACGCGGAATTTGCCCCCATCCAATGCCTGGCCGCTTCGCTCGAATTGGATGGCAAGAAGGGATTGCAGGAGGGATTGCCTCCCGATTTCCATCCCTTTTTTCAAATTGACCGAAAGTTCCTTGAAATAATTCGGGTTCCCCAAACCATAGATGCAGCTGATGCTTGCGACAACGATGACATCATCCCTGCTGATGAGGCTCGAAACCGCATGCATCCTCATCCTTTCGATTTCCTCATTGCGGCTCGAGTCCTTCTCAATGTAGGTGTCCGTTGTTGGGATGTAGGATTCGGGCTGGTAATAATCGTAAAAGGAGATGAAATACTCCACGCGGTTTTTCGGGAAGAGCTCTTTTAGCTCGGTGTAAAGTTGGGCGGCAAGGGTCTTGTTATGTGCAACAATAAGGGTCGGCTTTTGGAGAATTTGGATCATGTTCGCCATGATGAAGGTTTTTCCGCTCCCCGTGATCCCGAGCAGCGTCTGTTTAATTTGGTTCGAGGGCAAAGTTGAAATG
>JBDRLB010000025.1:0-3313 GCA_043813365.1 Microcaldota archaeon
GCGAAATACGTGATGGTGCCCAATAGGCAGATTTTCGCGGGGTTCGAATGGCTCACCCCCGAAAAGACAAAGATGCAGAACGCAGAATATTTCGAGCTTGTTTACAGCAAGGACCAGATGGAGATTTACAAATTGAAATGATTTTTCAGTTTAGCATGGGATAGTACTATGGTTGAGCAACATTCCCTTGGTTCGCACTCTTCAAATATTGTGAAGTCGGCGATGCGCCTCGCGCACAAGCACCGCATACTGCTTCTCCTCCTTGCCGCGATAGCGTTCTCCGTATTCACCCACTGGATGGTGATGCGCGAATGGCACATGCCCACTTACGGCAACACCATGATCCATGTCGCTAGCGCAAGGCATACCATTGAATACCAGCAATACCCGCTGGAGGATTATTCCTACGGCGGGGGCATCCCGAACCTTTATGTGCCCTTTTACCGGATGTTGGTCGCATCATTTGCAATACTAACGGGTTTTTCGCTTGATCTTACGAGCAGGATTTTGGTGCTCATTTTCGCAATTTTGCTACCACTCGGTTTTTACTTATTGGGAAGGAAATTGTTCGGCGAAACCGTCGGAATGCTCTCCGCATTCCTTTCCGTGCTTCCCGGCGAATTGCTAATCTATACCGTAAGGCCGCTCCCCCAAGCTTATGGGCTCGTGCTCCTTCCATTCGCATTCCATGCATACTACAAGCGCGACTGGCTGCTCTCGGTTTTCCTCACATTTGCAATTGCGCTTATCCATCAGGAGGCGATCGCCTTCCTGGTTGGAGGGATCGGAATGTATTTCGGCTTCATTATTCTGCACATGATCTGGAAGGTGCTTATTTCACAGCCATTTGATGCGGCAAAGCATTCCCAAATATTGAAAATCTCATTCTTCATTATTATTTTCGCGCTAGCAACTTACCTGCTCTGGCAATTCGTCATGATTGGGCATTTCAACATTTTCGAGCTCGCGCAATTCAAGAACCACGAGGGCAATACCACTTCCATGGACCTATACCTGCTTAAAACCGGCGTCCTAGTTTCCACGTTTTCACTGATCGGCTTGTTCGTGTGCGCTGCAATATTCGTGAGATTCGGCATCAGGGACCTGCAGATTTCGGAGGAGCTGCGCAATGCTCTGGTCACGTTCCTCGTTTTCCTCTTAGCGGCATTCGGCTCCTACTTCGTGCTAAACAACTTCTCCCTTTCGCGCAATGTTTCGCTTGTTTCAATTTCATTCCCATTCTTCTTGGGACCGCTTGAGGGCATGGAAATAGCCGCAATCTCCTTGTTTGCTGGGGTTGTTGCCGTGCTTATGGTGAAGGGTTTCGATCATTCGAAATTCTACAAAAGCAATTCCAGCTCCGCCTACCTGTTCCTCTTCGCATTGTTTGCAGCAGGGTTTTTCGCAGTGAAGAACGATGCAATAGGGCTGCGCGTATTCATGGACCGCTTCCTCGTTTACCTGCAGCAGCCCCTTGTGGTGCTCGCTGCGCTGGGCATCAATTCAATTCTCGATTTCTTCAGGCACCTTAGGGATTTCCATTTACCCTGAATATCTTCACTCCAGCTGGCCTGTTCTCGTAGATCTCCTCGTAATCCCAGCTAGTTGAGAAAACAGATGCGCTGGCGCCCCATCTTGCGATTTCCTCCCTTCCCAAATAGATGTAGCCGATATTCCATCGCCTGATGACATCCCTGTCCCCGCTCTCAAATATTTTCCTGGCATCATTGCTCTGCAGGTTGTAGTAAAGCCCGTGCGACCACAAATGCCCGTCGTAGCCCACAAGTATCTGCCTTCCTCCGAGTGTGTAGACCGGATTGTTGTGCGAGCCGAAAGTTGCGAAAACCGCATCCTTTTCAGTATTCTCATTTATGAACTCTGCAATTCTCACATCCTCTTTCGTCCATAAAACAGCTGAGCTGCTGTTCCACGCGATCATGGTGAGGGCTCCAGAAAAAATCGAAATCAGGATGAGCATTGCAACGATGAGCGTCCCCACGGCCTTCGCACCCCTCTTCGCCGAATCATACAATTTTGCAAGGTAAGCTGCTGCAAGGCCCGCCATGATGAAATACCAATACATCAGCAGTTTCACGTTGTCCCATTCCCATGGCTGGAACCGTAGCAAATTGCATGCAACGAAAATGGCGAAAAAAGGCAGCACAAATGCGGCCTGCTCCCTCTTCAGGAACATGAGCCCCAGCACGCCCAAACCTAGCACTAACCCTGCATTCTCAAACCAGAAAGAAATGAATCCCTGGTAATCGGTTGCACGGCTCATCCAACCGATCTGCGGCCCGAAGAAATCCGTCCGGCGCTCCTGCTGGTCAATGAAGAGCAATTGCGGCAGTGCAAAAACGATCAATGGGATCGCATAAACCATCCACCTCGAATCAATTTTCTGCCTCCTAACGATGGTCATCCCGAAAACGCATACTCCGATGAACCCCGCGATTGCAAATGAGGATGCGTGCACCATCGGCAGCATCGCCGTTATCAGGCCCGCAAGGAAAAATTCCTTGTTTTCCGCTTCCCCCTTGAAAATCCTGAGCATGATGATCAAAACAAGGCACGCGAGAGGGAATCCCATCAGTGCCGCCCTTTGGGGGATGAACACAGAATAGCTCAAATTCATGAATTGGATGTTCGTTCCCTCATCAGGAAGGTAGGAATACGCCTTGGGGAGCTTCATCATGAACGCCATCTTGTCCGGCGCGGAATTATAATGGTCGAAAAATTGGAGGAAGCCGTAATTGCCGTTCAGGAAGAACAGCACAATTGCCAATGCAGCGATCTGCCTGCTTGAGAAGAATTTCCTCATGAACGAGTACGACAGGACAACAAGTGAAAAAATGATCAGCAGGTTCGGTATTGTAATGGAATAGGTTATCGGCACCCCTTCCTTCACCATTATTGCGGAGAGGTAATCGACCATGAACGGGTAGCGCATCGGCGCTTCCGCCAAATTCGGGTAAATCGGGGGTATATTGTCCCGCAGTGCAAACGAATTGATGATGCTCACATGGAACGCATAGTCCGCCCACGCATTTGAAATAGACCAGATATTCCCGTCCGCATCCTCTGCAAGGGACATGGAATTGAAGTATGCGAGCATCAGGAAAATCCCGACAACGGCGGCTTCCACCCCGCCCACTTTCCCGATTTTCAATTCCTTCTTCTCCAATTTGTATCCGAACTTCCTTATCGAGGAGCCGGCGATCATCAGATTAAGGAAAATCGCCGCAAGCAGGGAGGTCTCATCCAGCCTTCCCAAAAGGTAAGTTATTGCGAATGAGACGTAGGACGAAAAAGT
>JBDRLB010000026.1:0-72978 GCA_043813365.1 Microcaldota archaeon
TCTTCTCCTCGAATGTGAGGTATACCCCAGGCTCCTTGTATTTTGTTGCGCCGTTGTATAGGTATTGCATTGCGAATGTGCTTTTTCCCGTTCCCGTATCGCCAACAACAAGTATTACGCTGCCCTTCTCGAATCCGCCCTCGATTAGCTCATCCAATCCCGGAATTCCGGTAGGCACGCGGCCAGCTGCCCTTTGCTGGTATGCTTCCCCCTCCTGCTTCCCTTTCCCCAATTCGCTTAAAATATCCAGCTTCCTCAAGTCAAGCTTCTTCCCTTTCCCTTCTGCCATATTGAAAACCCGAATTGCGGAATTATTACCCCCTCGGTATATAAAACTCTCCCCTTTCAACGAAGGATATAGTGGCAGCCAAGGCTCTTCTTCCTCTTTGAGGCAGAATCCGCGATAAGTTGGGAGAGCAATGCCATATTCGAAAGCTCCGAAATGCCGCCACTGGTCCCCTTCTCCGAATATTTTGCGAGCTGCAGGCGTATTTTCGCAATTTCAATTAATGCCTCCCGCAAACCCGCCCCTTTCCTCACCAATCCGACTTTCTCCCACATGATTTTTTGAAGCTTTTCCCTCATCCCCTTCAAATTCCCCTCGAAATCGATGATCGGGAATTCTTCCGGAGGGATAATTTCCAGGTGGCCTTTCTGCAGCCTGCTGATTATGTCCTCAGCGGATTCTTTGGCAAAAACCATCGCTTCCAGCAGCGAATTAGATGCGAGCCTGTTGGCGCCATGCACGCCCGTGCATGCGACTTCGCCGATCGCATATAAATTTTCCACGCTGGTCCTTCCCCTCAAATCAGTTTTCACGCCGCCGCACATGTAATGCGCAGCAGCAGAAACTGGCACCAGATCCTCCGCAAGGTCTATGTCGTACCCGAAGCATTTCGCGTAAATGGTGGGAAACCTTTTCTTCAGGAACTTCGCGCCCTTGTGGGTCATGTCCAGGTATACCTGCCCTTTTTCGCTCTCCAAAAAAATCGCCCTAGAAACAACGTCCCGCGGCGCGAGCTCCGCTTTCGCGTCGTAATTTTTCATGAATTCCTTCCCCCGGGCATTCACAAGCGTGCCACCCTCGCCGCGCAGCACCTCCGAAATGAGGAAGGGATGTGTTGAGGGAAAATCCAATTTGGTGGGATGGAACTGGACGAATTCCAAATTCTCAAGGACGGCGCCGGCTCGAGAAGCGATCGCATAGCCGTCTCCGGTTGCGATCTCGGGGTTCGTCGTTTTCTCGAAAAGCTGGCCCATCCCGCCAGTTGCAAGCACCGTGAAACCGGCTGGAATGATTTCGGGACTTTCATCCCCGGCAAGGAATTTCCCGCCAATGCATTGATTATCCCGCACGACCAGTTCCTGAAGCGCCATGTTTTCAAGAATCGTGATGTTCGGGTTTTCCTTTGCAAGCGTGACGAGCTTATGCTCAATTGCCTTCCCCGTCGCATCAGAGTTGAATACGATCCTTGCTTTCGAATGCCCCGCCTCAAGCGCGCGGCTCAGTGCTCGTCCATCCCTTTCGAATTTCACGCCATATTCCAGAAGTTCGTTAAGCCGGGCACTGGCAGTTCGCACAACAAGCCCTACCGCTTCAGCGTTGCAAATGCCCCTTCCCGCTTCCAAAGTGTCCGCGATGTGCTTTTTTTCATCCGCCTTGCTCGTAGGAACGGCGATCCCTCCCTGCGCATCTGCACTATTGGAATCGAATGCGCGCCTTTTCGTCACAATTGCCACAGGAACATGTTTTGCAGCTTTAAGCGCGAATGATAAGCCTGCGATTCCGCTTCCAACAACAAGGATTTCTGTTTTCATGCAATCATTCCCAAAATTCACAATTCCTTTTCCCTGCTTATTTCCATCATTTTTCCTAGCGCTTTGCGTGCCCTTACCGCAATTTTTCCATCTATCTCGACAATCTGCCCCCTCGAGGGGTTTTCAAGCGCCTTCAATATCCCCCTAAGGGTGTTCTTCTTCATGTGCGGGCACAGGCCGCATGGGGGCACGAACTTCTTCTCCGGGAACTCGACCCTTAGTTTATCAGAAAGCCCGCACTCCGTTACGAGCATGAATTCCTCCGCGCTGGAATTTGCCACATATTTTTGCATGTCGCCAGTCCCACCGGCCAGATCTGCCAATTCTACAATGGGCGGGGTGCATTCCGTATGAACAAGGATTTTTGCATGCGGATGCTCCTTCCTATATGCCTCCAATTTTTTTACGGTGAATTCCTCATGAACCATGCACAGCCCGTCCCAGCCGATTATTTCCTTCTTTGTCAGCGCAGCAATATTTTTTGCCATGTATTTGTCCGGAAGGAAAATTATTTTTTCCTGCGGCAGCGCCTCGATGATTTTCAGCGCATTGCTTGATGTGACTATCACGTCGCTCTCCGCCTTCACATCCGCATACGTATTGATGTATGAAACCACCGCCGCATCCGAGTGCTTTTCCTTCAGCTTCCTCACGTCCTCCGCCGTGACTGATTCCGCAAGGGAGCAGCCGGCATCTGGGGCAGGCATCAATACCTCCTTTTCAGGAGAAAGCAATTTCGCCGTCTCCGCCATGAACTTAACGCCTGAAAAAATTATTTTGTCCGCATCTGTTTTCGCCGCCTCCTTTGAGAGGAAATACGAATCGCCCACGAAATCCGCAACCCCGAAAATTATTTCGGGCGATTGGTAGTTGTGCGCGAGAATGACTGCATTTTTTTCCTTTTTCAATGTGTTGATTTCCAAAGTAAGGGGCGCATACGCTTTGCATGTCCCCAAATCCCACCCCAGCCTCGAGAGTTTGGAATGGAGCCTCCCCGCTTCCTTCCGGATTTCCGCTTCCTTAATCTGCATCTCGTAATCACTTCCAAAATCAGTTGAAACAGATTACCCGTTTTCCCATTTAAATTGGTTTAGTTTCACCCTGCAATTCGACAAGTGCAGAAATCTAACCTTTATATTGTTCCGCTCTCGTAAATAATTTATGGTTCGCGATGAAATCCCCTTTTCAAGGATGACTGACAAGGGAATCGTCAATGAGCTGAAGAAATGGATCAAAGGCTCCTCCGAGCATGTGCGCGTGGAGGCGCTCAGGTATTTATTGGAAGCAAGGACTCCTGCCAACCGCACTTTCGGGACGCTGGTAACCCATCTCACCACTTCCGATCCCCATATTGCGACAGGTTTCAAAAATTATTACGATGCTACTACCGGATGGAGCGGCATCAAAAAAATACTCAATTCCCGCAAAGGCCAGATCCACGACCGCTTACAGCGGATGCAGGAGCATACCTTTAGGATAACGGGCGTAAAACAGCTTCCTGTCCATACTTGGCTGCGGGAGCATGGAATGACCGACCTTCTTCCTGCTCAGGAGGATCAGATAACGGAAATTGCAAGCATCCAGACCACAATCCAGCACCTGCTTCCCAATTTCTTTGCGCGGGGCATCCTGAAAGCTGTTGAACCAAGAAGGGCTTTGAAAAGCGCAAATAGGGAAATGCTCGCCGGCCATTATGTTGTTCCTCCTGAATGGTCGATAGAAGTAAGAAGCGATTTCAAGAAGCACATAAATGCCCTCCTTGAGCAATACCCGTGAAATCGATCGCGTTTTTATAGCCGAACATCCCAACTAATTTGGGGGTTTTTGTGGAGTTCTTCTTGATAAGGAAGCACGAGTACTCGAAACTGATTTCCGAGGAGGATGAGTTCTACTACCCGATAATTTTCCAGACGTCGCTGCTCAATTCGCGTTACATCGGAAAAAAGACGCTCCTGAAACTAAGGGGCATCGCTGAAACTTTCGAGGGCACGCTGCTTGGGGTTTCGCAGGAGCCGCTGATCGATGTTTTCAAAAAATATTTCTCCAATTCGCCAGACAGGTTAAGCTCCTCCTCCCTTCCCATAGAGGAAAACGAGTTCGAATGGCTTGACCTGCACTTGAAAAGCAAAAAGCCGCATGCAGGGGTAAAATTCACATCCAATCCCGGAAAGCCCCCGTACTATTTCCTGCTTTCCGAGAAAGTAGATTTCCTTGTTTTCAGCAGCTTTTCAGAGGAAGAACTCGAGGATTTGCCGCAGATAAATTACAACAAAATCATTCTGAACGAATCAATTGAGAAGCTTCTCTCCTACCTGAAGCAGCAGCTCCCGAAAAAGCCGCATGAGAAGAAGCACCGCGAGCCCTCGCTGGAGACGAAACTGAAGCAATTGCGGATTGCCAAATTTTTAAAATCGGCGGAAGAGGAAGCCGAAAAGAATTAGGGTGAAATCGTTATTCCCTTGACTGCCTGTTATTTCCGAAATAGTTTCGAACCTTCAGGCAATTTCCAGCCGGAAGTATCCTCTACTCCATGATAAAGGGCACCCCATTCTTTCCGAAGCAGCTTGTCAGTCTGGCGGATTATCTGGGGCGGAGCGGCAAAAAGACCTCTTTGTGCTACTTCATACACCCCGGCAAGAGTCAAACGCTCGGTGCCGCCCGTTCTTAGTCTAGCTCTGACAACATGGACGATAAATCTTGAATTGCCCGCGTTAATGTGGAGAATATTGTTGCCTGAGTGAGGGGGCAAATGCTTAAAGCTATCAAGCCTTCGCATGAATTCGTCCTCTATAAATTTTTTGTCCTGCAGTAAGCTGCCGCCATAATTATGCGAAGCCCCTAAGGCGTCCCTAATCGCTTGATCAATTTTTGGTTGATCCTCAGCGTTTGGAATTAACGTCATCTGAAATTTAGAATCTGGTTTTACTGCAAAATCAAATCCCCTGAAAAAATAGACGGGCTTTTCATCCGGCCCTTTAACGGTTCCCCTTTCAAGGATAGCCATACTGGATTTAGTATTCGCTGCCCTGAATTTTTCAGGTAGTTTTACGCGAAGGTGATCGGAACCGATGGCTTCTATCTCCTGCGGTCTTTTCGAGGGATTTTGGGTCAAAGAAATCAGCCGTGCCTTTTCTTCACGATTTTCACGTTGTGCGGAGTCAGCAGTATTTTGTCCTCGTCAATCCTTGCAATGTCGCCGTTTATGGAGTGCACGAACGCCCTCAAATCGCCCACAACCTGCTTCAGCTTTGCAGGGTTCCTCATGATGGGCGAGAAGTTCAGCAGCACATGGTTGCGGTTCGTAAGCTCCTCCTTCACAACAATAACGTCTCCCTCATTCTGCAATGCGATCGGCTTTACATAGTAATCAGCTGCCTTGTGCATCACATCCACATCCTCAGCTTCCGCTGCTGTCATGAATTCCTCGACGTTTATGTCCTTAGTGAAGCCCATTGCCTTGCTCAAAGAAGAGAAAATTCCCATACTGCTCACCCAATATTAGTATTGACGGAAATTAAACGATGAATGACTTTATAAGCTTTTTACTTGAACCCTATTTGCTGCAATAGATGGAAAATTGATGCATAAGGGGGTGCGCCTGCCCAGTTTGGGGGGAAATTTCACCTGTTTATGCAATGGATCTTCCCCAATTTTAAACCTTCCAGCCTTAATCCAACTCATGAACTACGTGGAAGCAGCTAAAAAAGCAGCAAAGGAAGCGGGCGAGATGCTCCTTCAATACCAGGGAAAGGAAAAGCACGTGCATTTCAAGGCGCACCGCGACATTGCAACCAAAGCAGACAAGGATTCCGAAACGCTGCTCCACAAGATACTCATCGAAGACGGCTTTCCGGAGCATGATTTCCTTTCGGAGGAATCGGATTTCAAGGGCGGAAGCGCAGATTACCGCTGGATTGTGGATCCCATTGACGGCACGGGCAATTTCGCGCATGAAAACCCGCTGTTTTGCGTTTCTGTCGGCCTCCAGCACAAGAACGAAGTGATTGCCGGAGCGATCTACTGCCCCACTATGGATGAGATGTTCTCCGCAGAAAAAGGCAAGGGCGCCTTCCTGAACGGGAAACAGGTGCATTGCTCAAAGCAGGATAAATTCTTCGACCTGCTGCTGGCTCTTGAGATGCCTCCCAAGGAGAATATCATCCGGCGCACACTGCTCATCGAGAAGAATTTTGCGCTGCACCACCGTGTGAGGACTCTCGGCTCATCCGCACTTGACCTCGCGTACATCGCATGCGGAAGGTTCGATGCATTCATTTCCGCGTACCTTTACGCATGGGATGTTGCGGCAGGGATCGTGATTGCACATGAGGCTGGCGGCGAGGCAACGCACCACAACGGGAAGCAGGTGGACCTCAACAGCATCCATTTCGATTTTGCGGCCTCGAACGGCATCCTGCATAAGCAGCTGATTGAGAAAATCAAGGCCTGAGGTGCACGTTTTTCCCATCCCTTAAAAGTAGGGGTAGACGTACGCCTCCACGAATGCCGCAAGGAATATTGTGAATACGGCGAACACGAAGAACACCAATCCATCCTTCAGGACGAACCTGAACCGCGGGGAATTCAAATCCTCCTTAAGGAACGCCTTCATTATAACTACCCCGGCAATGACCGCGAAGAAGTACGCGGATGCCTCCAGCAGGGTATGCGGGAATACCTTGATGAACAGCTTTGAGAATGCCGCATATTTCGTCCCCCCAGTCATGGATTCCCTTGCTATGAAGCCGAAAACGGTGCCCCACACGCTCGCGTTCCATGCGAGGAAAAGCATTGCACCCGAGCCGTAGAACAATGAAAGGAAAAGCACGATCAGCAGAACCAGCGAATTATTCGAAACATACCAACTGAAGCAATCCCAGCCAGGCGAGCATTTAGGCAACGCACCTCCCGTTGCGGATAAGCTGGATGCGCCAACCGCTCCGCCATATGCATTGCGCTGCTCTCCAGATTCGCCCAATATCTGGTTGAGCCTTGCCTCATCCATCTCCAGCTGCAAAGTCGCGGTATTTTCGCCCCTCTCAATAATCCTGCAGTCGATGTTCAGCATGCACATCAGGTCCACCCTTCCCTCGGAAAGGGCAGGCTCGAGCTGTGCGCCAAAAAGCGTTTTCACGCGCGCCTCCTTGAAATAAAGTCCCATCATCGCATATGCAATAAGTATTCCGAAGAAAAGCAGGAGTATGGTTTTGAAGGTTTGCGAGTGGTCGGCAAAAAGCTTCCTCGACCAGCGCTTTGAACGGTATTCCCTCTTCTCCTCATTGGAAAGCAGTTTTGCCACGAACGGCTGCATAATGAGGGAGGCGAATGCGAGGCCCATCAACCCGACATTTTCGGGGAAAATCACATACGCGGTGCCTGTCCCGACCATTGCGGAGCCGAATCCTACGAGCATTATCAGCAGCGGGTTGCAACTAATCCATTTCTCCCGCAAAATGTCGAAGAATGCCATATTTCCATCCACCTTTCCCAAGAACGGAAAAAAATATTCCAATTTATTATGTACGAATGGTGTGATTATAACGGTAACCGCCATCCCCGCTTCAAATCTTATTCTGCAATTTCGCGCAATTCACCGTATTGCGCATGAGCATCGCGATTGTCATGGGCCCCACCCCTCCCGGAACGGGCGTGATCGCGCGCACTTTAAGGGCAACTTCTTGGAAATCCACATCCCCTACGAGTTTCGAGCCCTCTTTCTGGCTTACGTCCTCCTTTACGGTCTCTCCCGTAAGCCTGTTCATCCCCACATCGATCACAATCGCGCCCTCTTTCACCATGTTCCCTTTTATCAGGTTCGGCTTTCCAACCGCAACCACCAATATGTCCGCCTTCCCCGTAACTTCGCCCAAATCACGTGTTTTTGAATGGCAGATGGTGACAGTTGCATTGCGGTTCAGCAGCATGTTCGCAATGGGCTTCCCGACAAGAAGGCTCCTTCCGACAACCACCGCATTCTTTCCCTCAATTCCAATTTTCTCCTCCTCGAGCATGCGGATGATCCCCTTCGGGGTGCAGGGTGCAAGCATCTCATCGCCGTTGAGCAGCTTGCCGATGTTTGTGGAATTCAGCCCATCCACATCCTTTTCAGGGGAGATTGCGTCCCTGACGGTGCGCTCACTGATCTGCTTCGGCAACGGGAACTGAACAAGAATTCCGTTTACCTTCTTGCTTTTATTCAGTTTGCCTATCAGTGCCAGAAGCTCCTTCTCGCTTGTATTTTCCGGAAGGATGATTTTTTCCGAAGCAATCCCCAACTCCTTGGCTTTCTTCTCCTTCGAATTCACGTAAATCTGCGAGCCCGGGTCGTTGCCCACCAGCACAACTGCCAATGAAGGGAATACCTTCCTTTTCGCTAGTTCCCCGAGCTCAAGCTTCACCTCCTCGAGCACCTTGGCCGCGATTTTCCTTCCATCAATGATTTTCGCCATAAAAGATCAGCACGCTCCTTCGAATACAGCCATTTACCCTCAATATTCATGATCAATATGTCCCTTCAAAACCCGCCATTTCCGCATCCAGCTCCATCAGCCTTCTCTCGCAGTCATCAACAGTTAGCTTCATCGCCTCATATGTGATTTCCCCTTTCATGTATTTCCTTTTCGCATCGGATATGAACCGCTGCAGCCTGCCCCTCTTATCAAGTAGGTCATTGAGCTGCTTCAATGCTGAGCGCTTGACATCCAGCAGCTCCTTGTCCTTCCTAAGCTTTTCCCTCTTGTGCTCCTTCGTGGCGAACGAGTAGCCCTTGGGTTTCAATAGGATATATAGTACGACAAGCACTTCCAACAATATGAGAGCATCAAGGACATTGTCGGTAAAAGCCATCGGAATCCAGAATAGTTGGGATCCGAACTTAAAAAATGTTGGCTATTCCGTTTGCGAAATGGGATACCTTTTTATTCCTTCGAGCATACTCTTTACCCGGTGAGCGGATGGCAGACGCGGATAGGGGCCTTTACGGCAAATTGGAGGACTCATATTACGGCTTTTGCGATTTTCTCCAGCAGAAAGCCGGCATCCCGATATACGACTTCTTCATCACGCCCATCGAGACAAAGGGGATGCCATCCTTCCCGATTTTCGTCCTCTTGCTGCTTTTGATCTCCTTGGGCGGCTATTTCGCATTCTTGAATTTCGCACCTTCCTCAACTGATTTGAAAGTAACTGTGATGAAGGAGGGCATACCCCTTTCCGGCGTGCCCGTCTTGCTTGAATTGGACGGAGACGAATTCAAAACACTCGAATCAGATGCTTCAGGAACCGTCACTTTCCAGGGCGTCCCTACGGGGAAGGAAGGAAAAATAACCATACGGAAGGAGGGCTTCGTTGCATTCGAAAAAACGTTCAAAATAGGGCGGCAGAATCCGGAAATTACGGCATCTTTGCAGGCGGAATCCGCTGAAAGCAGGAAGGAGCGCGTGACTGTGAAAATAACCGATTCCAACGGCATACCCCTTTCCGGCGCAACCGTCTCATATTTGGATTCCGAAACCGATGCGTACGACCAGAAAATTTCCGACGCAACCGGGCTTGTGACTATTTTTGCCGCCAGCAGGAATTCGCAGCTTGCGATCACAGTTGAAAAAACCAATTACCAGAAGGCGACCTCCTCGGTTGTTGTATCCGGCGAAAAATCCAAAACCATTGCACTACAAAAGAAGGGCATAACGGCCGATCCGACGGACCCGGAAAAGACCCCCAAAGGGGAAGTATTCGTTACGGTTACGGACGAGGAGGGCAATTACGTTGACGCGACCGTTGAATTGCGCCTGCTTTCAACTGATGAGGCTCTGGAAAAGAGCCGCACCGGAGACTCTGGGAAAGTAAGGTGGGCTGATGTGAATGCAGTTGGCGCAAAGGTGTATGTGGTTGTGATGCCCCGCGATCCGGCGCTTTTCCTTACATATGATGGAACGGACGATGCCGCAGCGCTTACTTCCAACGATCCCCTGGAATTCATGGTGCAGCTTGTGAAGAAAGAGCTTGCAAGGGATTACAACATCACAATAATTGTAACGGACAAGGCAGGCGCTGCAATCCAGGGCGCTGCCATAAGGTGGTACAACCAGGAAACGAATGCGGCGCTTTCCTCGAATCCCGCCCTGACTGATTCCTTAGGGAAGGCCGTGTTCTCCTCCGACAAGACCGTTTATGTTACCGTTTACAAGGACACTTACCTTCCAAACATGGAGCTTGATCTGCAGGCAGGCGATTCGAAAACAATTGAGCTCGAAAAAATCACCGATGACAATAATGCCGCAATAAAAGTGACCGTTGTTGATTCGGACAGCAATTTCGCGGAAGGCGCGAAAGTGAGCCTTTACACGGAGGACGGCTTCTTCATGGGCATCCCTTCCCAAACAACCCTGGAGGACGGCACCGTAACTTTCGCGAAAGTGCCTCTCGAGCTTCGCGGGGCCGAGGCAAAATATTTCGTAAAAGCTTCAAAAGGCAGCGTTTCGGGCACCTCCTCCACGTTCTTCCCCGAATTGGGAGTGGAAAAGGAAGTCGCTGTGAAGCTTGCGCAGGCAACCGGGACCGCCATCGTGAAATTAAAAGACGCCACAACACAAAAAGCACTGCAAAGCGGCCGCATAATGGCATATTTGCGCGAGGACGAAACCCAGAAAATCGCCGAATGCACGCTCTCTGCTGGCAGCTGCTCCATGCAGCTTCCGGCCAATAAGCCCATATTCTTCAAAATCACTTCAACCGGCTATATAGACCTCGAGAGCGAGGACATTTTCGTTGATGCGGACGAGCAGAAAACATTCGAGGCAGGGCTAATCCCTGCTGGCTTGCAGAACGAATTGGTGGTGATCTACGGGGGCATTTCCCCAGTTGAAGGAACGGAGGCATATTCGGCTGATTTCCCTTCCCTTTCCAAGGGCTCCTTCTATAAGGCCAAATTCACGCTCAACCTTCCTGCTGGAAACTCGAAGGGCGGCATTTTCCTGAAAATTGCCGGCAGCGACGGCGTGAACGCCGACGATGATTTTGTTGCCATCTCCTCCTACCAGAAACCCGAGAATTCCGTCATCACCAAGGGGTTCACATACAAGCCATCGGTCAATTGCAGGAACGACATCATTTCCCCCGAGGATGCGAGCAACAAATTGGTTAAATGGCTAAATTACGAATATTCCGGCCAGCAGGGATCCAAAGTTGTGACGGTCACATTCTTCGTGAAGCCCAAGGCAAAAAGCGGCGATTTCGTCGGAATTGATTTCCGCGGCTATGCGTCCGCAGGGAAAGTGTTCACGCGCACGCCCGAAGATGCGAGCTTTGGCAACGAGGGGATTTCAGATTCAGCTGACAGCTGCTATGCAAAAACCAACCACACCCGCATTGCAATTGCGGACGACCGCTTCACCTGCACTGACAAGGCATGCATCTCCCTCACATTTTCAGAGGATGGCGTGCGAAAGGTTTCCCGCGGGTTCGCAGTCGAGTCCGGCAAGGAGTTCAACTCATATTTCTCAGTCAGGGCGCTAAAGGATTTCTCAAATTCGCCCTACATAAAAATCTGGGACGACAAGGAATTGAAATTCTATTCCTACGCGTTCGGGAGTGAAACCGGCACCGCTGACGGAAAAGGCGAGGCGACTTTCACATTCGACAGCCTCGATGCGGGCAAATCCGCTTCGGGCATGATATCGATGAAAGGGCTGATCCCGACTTCATTCTCCAAAGTTTACCTCGAATTCGGCGACGGCGACGGCCCGATTTACCAATACAAAACATCCGTGCAAATCACCGGCACCAACGGGATGGACCTTACTGTAATCCCTAGGGAGATACTCGCGAACGAGGACAAGAAGCTTACTTCGACATTGACGAATTCGCTTGACGGCTCCGCAATAACCGATGCGGAAGTTTCAATTGAGGAGGATGACTCCTCCACTTTCGACGGCTACTCCCCGGAGACGATAATTGGCGATGGCACTGAGGAAACAGGGAAGGGCGGGAAGTACACATTCAAGAGAGTCCACCCATACAGCACCGGCGGCTTTATGGTGATTGCGAAAAGGCCCGGGTTCAAGGATGCGGAAGAGTATGTAAATGTGACGCTCAACGATTTCCTCGAATCCTCCCCAAAATCACTGGTGCTTTCCTGCGACGGGGCGACGCTTGACCTGAGCAACCTGCTGAATGCGAGAATAACTGTCAGCACTGCCTCCCAATGCCTGCAAGTGCAGGGAGACGGCGTCACTACTGCGGGCGCCTCAAATTACAACTTCGATCTCACCGCGAAAAAAGCGAAATCGCTCATCATCAACCCAATCAAGCAGGGGACTGCATGCGACCTTGATTTTTCCGCAAACGCACCCTCCGGAACTGCCGCCCACCTGAAAGTTCCTGTAAGGATAAATTGCGCGAACCTTGCAAAATTCTGCACAACCGATGCGCAATGCGGGGACAATTTTTATTGCGATGAATCATCAGCAGAATGCAAAAAAGTCATTACTCAGGTGAATTTTGAACCCCTTCCCACCAGCGAAATCACAATTACTCTCGATGAGGATCTGGTTGCATCTGCCTCCTATTCCCTAGCTGCCCTGACCGCGGATTCGCGGGTTACGGAGTGCACAATCAAAAGCTCCGATTCTGACGAAGCTTCACAGATGCAGAATTACATCAACGTCGATTGCTCGAGCAGCGAGAACGTCCTCTCCCTGGATGCGGATTACAACGGCCATGCATATTACCAGCCGCCCGCACTTGATAATTACCAAAGCGGCCTTATCACAACCTCCAATAAGGAAAGTGAAATCAGCTTCTCTTCCGAAAAACCCGTTTCAAGAATTTCGTTCGCCTCAACCGCATCAGATTATTGCGGCAAGGCGAATGTTGCTGAAGTGCAGAGCTGCACAAACGGCGGATTTGCGGTTGTAAGCAGCGCACTTGGTGGCGGCATCACTTATTACAATTCCGACGGCACCGCAAGGGCATCGTGCCCGGTTGTATCGCCGGAATCGGAAAGCTCCGTTTGCAGGGAATTATCCTCCCTAAGCTGCGCCGCCATCGCCTGCAATAATGCAGATGCCGGCACGGTTTCTTCATCCGAAATTGTGCAAACCGGCAGGCTTTATGTAAAATTCTCAAACAAGCCGCAGCTCTCCATCCGCATCATCGTCAAAGGCCCCAAATCGCCCTATGCTGGAGAGGAAGGCACGCAAATCGTATACATCACGAAATTGGGCTTCGAACCCGCTGAAGTGCACATCCCTGAGAACGGAAAGGTCATCTGGATAAATATGGATGACCGCGGAAGGAAGGTAGAATCGCAAGCTGGCTCCGGCAATTTCGTCACCTCGAGCAGGCTTTTCAGCTCGCCCCTGATACCCGCGAAAGGGAAATATGAATATAAGTTCACCAAAACCGGGGTCTACAATACCCGCGACACCACCCGCACTGCAATAAAGGGAGTGGTTTACGTCGGCGACCTCGACATGACCTGCCGCTATAAGAACGCAAACTATTTTGCCCAGAAATTCATCGGCCACCTTGCAAGAAGCCTCACGAGCTTCTTCGATCCCTCCGGAGGGAAGAGCCAGCAGATAGCATACAGCAGCGTTTACAAGTTCTTTGTAACCCCGAACGGCATCACAGCTGACATCGCTCCAGGCCTTGCGAACAGGAACGCATACCCCGGTGTGAACGGCTTGGCGCAGCCATGGTCGCCAACACAGGCAAGCAGGGATTATTATTCGCAAATGTCCGGTGCATTCCCGACCTCGACAATTTCCGAGGCGCAGGATCAGGGAATCTGCGAAAAGAGCGGCACCGGTTTCAAGTGCAAGGTGTATGTAACACCGCTTCTCCCCTCCAACGGAATGGCGTTTACAATAGTGAATGATTATGCGATCTATTCCGCAGCCCCTGAAAAACTCCTGATCAAGGGAACAAGAGGCAGTGACGACATCAAGTACCTTTACGGAGTATATGTGGATGAGGCCGGAGTGGACGGATTCATCCGAGGCAAGCTTTCCGACCTGAAAAGCCTTTTCATTGAATCGCCAAGGTACGCAACTTTCCTGCTGCTCAACAAGCCCAGCATGATGGAATACTACTGGGACGGAAGCCAGATAGGCATCAAATTCCAAGGGAAGCCCGCCGGGGAATCGCTGACACAAAAGCTGGATGTTGTGTTCCCCTCCAGGCAGCAGGCTTTCTCCATCGAAATAGAGTTTGAAATAAAGAACGATATCGGAAAGTACGCGCTTCTTACGGTGCCAGCTGGCAACAAGGTATACTCGAGGACGGGCAGCGATTCGGCACCTGAGCCTTTCTACTTTATCAACAACATTCCAGCAAGCGATTTGAACCTTTCAATTCCGGCAACTTCTTCGATGGTGAGCGGGAGCATCTCCTCCAGCAGGCTTTATTACACGCAACAGGTGCTTTCTGCAACTTCCCCCAATTCGTTGGGCCTGAGCCTCATCCGCAAGAAGGTCGTTCCATCGAAGATTGCCATTGCGCTTCCTTCGGCAGTTGCAACCGATTCGAAGCTCAATTATGACCTTATAGGCAACATTGGCGCCGACCCTGAAACAAACGGAGTATTTACATGCTCCGCTAACAATTTCTGCACAGTCGGGCAGTATGGCACAACTGAAACTGCAATACAGGCGGAACTCGATGAGATGCAAAAGGACATCGTCGTTCAGCGCCTCGATTTCGCGGGCTTTGGCGACTACGCTGCAAGGAGGTTTGCGGAAGCATTTGCGCTGACCATTCGCGATTATTTCGCGGATAAAATCCAATATGAATTATGCAAGGGCGTTGATGCCTTGCGGGAAGGAGTATGCAGCCAAACAGCAGCGCCTGACCCGACGGATTACAATTGCTATGGCGGAGGCGCGTACTGCGACAATTCCGTTTCATGGGGAGAACTGGGAAGCATCACAAAGGAGGAATTCGGCCAGGCGGCTTGCGATTCCGAACTGCTGAACAATTTCAATTCCCTTGTTGGCAGCCAGAACTGGGATGCGCTGAAGGCAGTGATCATGAACAAGCTCATGTCCAACTCCAACTTCATGCCGCGCATCCAGTACACAAAGCCGATTGTGGGAACGGACAAATTGCAAATTTCAGTGCTGTTCAAGCGCGCTGCGGATTCCGGCAAAACATCGGGATACGCATGGAAGAGCTTCAAGGTATTCCAGCAGAACGCTGACACCGGGCTTGGCGAGGAAGGCTACATACCATTTACGGACATCCTCGGAGAGGACGATATCGAAACAAAAGCGCCGACAGAAACCCTGGCTGTGCCTGCAACAGGGCCGGTTTCCTCGGGCACACTCCTAGGTGTCGGCTTCGAACCCGTTTCCCAGATGGATAAGGACAAGAAGGAACCGAGGTATTTCTACATTGATAATTCCTCAACGAATCCGGTCCTCAGGCTCGACCAGCCCGGCACACCCAACCTCCTCACAATGAACAAGTACCCGCTCGACCTCACAAACGATAAGCTGACGCTTTTCAAGAGCGCATTCGATGCAGATTTGAGTAAATATGTCCTTGAAAGCAAAACTGACGCGCGGAAAATAACTGTTACGAGCTGCGTCATGACCTTCAAGGATGCTTCAGAGGGAGAATCCCTCGAACTCGTCAAGGACTCCAAACCAGATTCCTGCTTTGGAAAATTCAATATTGCCGAATACAATGTCCTGATCGGGATAGAGAAATTGGAACAACCTTTCAGCATCATATCGCTCAAGGGCAGTTCTTTGGAAGTGATGGTTGCCGGAATTTCCAAACCCAATGTGAATGGGGATGAGAAGCTGGCTGAAAATGCAAAGGCGCAATCAAATTATATTGGCGAAGCAAAGGCCGCAGTTGCTGCTGCACTAAAATACCTCTTCAATGAGCAGGACATGACCTCGCTGAAGGATTACGAACTCATCTTCCGGGGCAATTACCTGATCATTACCCATAATCCCGAGAAACAAACACCTGTCCAACCATTGGAACCTCCCGGAGAGCTTGATAAACTCCAGCTGACGCCGCCGCCCCAAATTACTCCGCCAGCTGCAGATCCTGAAACCGTCAAAAAAATCGTCCCCTGGATTTCCGTGAACAAGGGCGAATGCAAATTCCCCGACCCAAGACTTACCGCCGAATCTGGCGGGAGGCGATTCATTGTTGAAAAAGGATCCAAGTTGTGCGTATTCATAGTAATTGATACCGAAATGCTCGGTGCTGTAGGCGGCAATGTGCAACTTTATGGTGGCGACACGGAAGACGCCCTGGAACTTGGCGAGGCAAAGCCCGTAAAAACGTTTTACGGCAAGCAGGTCATCGAAATCCCCTTCACGCTCGATGAAAAAATGACACTGTTTCCAGTATATGCAAAATTCAATGTGGTAATTCCCAATGGCGCGCCTACTTCGTACGGAAGGTACTGGTTTAATTCCGATAAGGTGCAAATTAAAGTAAAGTGATGAGCAATTATGCCTGAAGCCAAAAGACTGTTGATTTTGTGCGTGGATGTGGATGACGACCTCCACGAGAAGGCCGGGATGAAGGGCCCGATCATCGGCAGGAAGCGCAACATTGAGGCCGCAACAAACTTTTCCATTGCCGACCCCGGGGACACTGACGGCAACACCATCTTCCAGGCGGTCAAAACATATGACGAGCTGAAAAAGCAAAACTATACGGTCGAGGTTGCGACGATCACCGGCAGCGTCCGGCTCGGCTATTATGCGGATCGGGAAATCGTGAAGCAGCTAGAGCGGGTGATTGATGATTTCCGGCCCGAAGCTTGCATTTTCGTTTCGGATGGCGCAAGCGATGAGCAGATCCTCCCATTGATCCAATCGAGGGTGAAGGTGAATTCCGTAAAGCTGCTTGTTGTGAAGCAATCAAAGGAGCTGGAAAAGACCTATTTCGTGCTTTTGGAGAAGCTAAAGGAGCCCCAGTTCGCGCGGATTGTTTTCGGGGTTCCGGGAGTTCTGCTCCTGCTGGCATTCCTATTCCAGGAGGCGGGGGTCCGCATTTTCATAGGCCTTTTCGGCGCCTACCTGATATTGAAGGGATTCGGTGTCGAGGATGCGATAGTGCAGCGCTTCTCGAGGGCGGAATTCTCAACCGAGCGGGTTAGCTTCATCTTCCTGTTTGCTTCGGTTGCGTTCATGGTCATTTCCGTTTACCTCGCAATAGACAAAGTATCCCAGAAGCAGGCGGAAGGGATAGAGAATGTGGCGAAGCTAGCTGCAGAGGGGCTGAAGAGCTTCCTGCTGCTATTCCCAATAGCGCTGATTTTGCTTGTCGGGGGCAACTTCCTCGAAACATGGAACGAGCGCAAATCCTACCTGCTACCCAATTTCGGGATTTCCTTTTCCGCAGTAATCCTATTCTGGCTCATCGCGAACAACGCGGCAGAATGGGTCATCGGCAACCTGAGCTTCGCGGATTTCTTCTATTCCCTCATCCTTACCATCGTCGTGATGTACTTTGTAATTTACCTTGCAAAGCAGTTCAAGAAGAACATCATCTCCCGGATGAAACTTGAAGGAAAAGAGGTTTATACGGAAATCGGCGGCTTCCTGGGCAAGATAACCAGCATCGACAAGGAGAAGGATTCGCTGATTGTGCAGACCCAGCGGGGCCAGAAGCTCGACCTTTCGTTTGCGAGCATCTCCAACATCGGCGAGAAGCTGATAATAAAATACTGAACCGCCCAACATTCATTTTTTCCGAGCTGATAATGGTTTATATATTCTACTGTCCAAACAATTTATCTGATTCTATGGAAAGGGTTTCAGTGGTCCAAATGAAAAAAGTTGATGCAGCGGAGGTAGAGAAGATTTCAGGCATGCTTGACCTGCTAATCACCGACACCTCCATCCCGAGGAACGTGCGCACGAACCTTCAATCCGCGCAGACGAAGCTGAAGGAGAACAAGGATGCGGATTTGGCGATCGGCTCCGTGATTTACACGCTAGACGAGGTAAGCAGCGACATCAACCTGCCGATGCACGCGCGGACGATGATCTGGAACCTGATGAGCGAGCTTGAATCAATGAAAGGCTAAAGGAGGTTTCAATATCTTTTTATTCTAACCAACCCTAGTCTATTCCATGAACATCTGGCCAGCCTATATCACTTATTCAACCGGTGAACCCTCATGAACATTTGCATGCTCAATCCGTTTTTCCATCCCTACCAGGGAGGAACCGAGAAGCATGTCCTGGAGGTTTCCCGCCGCCTTGCAAAGAAGCACGATGTCACCATTCTCACTGCAAAAGTCCCAAACACTTTGGAATACGAGAAATTCGAGGGGATGAAGATTAAGCGCGTGAAATGCGCAATTTTCTATGACACCCCGCATCCAGTCCCGCCGCCAGTGCCGGTTTCGCCGCTCTTCCTTTCAAAGCTGATTGCAGAAATACCCAAGCACGACATTTTCCACATGCATAACAGGTTCTTCTATACGCTATTTGATGTTGCGCTCATCAAGAGGTACGGGAAGAAGACCATCGGGCTTACATTGCACAATGCTCGGCTTAAGGGGATTGATTGGACTACGGATACATTCGGCAACCTATACGACGATTTTATGGGCAAGCAGATAATGAATGCATGCGATGCGCTTGCAGGGGTAAGCAATGACACGCTTACGCAAACCGCACCGGCGCATATGCACCCCAAATCCCGCGTGATTTACAACGGGGTGGACATAGAACTCTTCAACCCCACAAACACGGAAGGGACCATCCGGAAAAAATACAATCTGGGGGAAGATAGGCTGATACTTTCCGTTGCGAGGCTGCAGCCGCAGAAGGGGTTCATCTATTTGCTGCAGGCATTCGCGGAAATAGTGAAGGAGCAGAAGGACGTGACTCTTGTGATACTCGGGAAGGGGCCGCTCGAGAATTACTCGAAACAATATGCAGCTGACTTGGGTTTGGGGAAGAGCGTCATTTTCATAACGGAGAAAATCACCGAAGCTGATTTGACTGAGCTATATGCCGCTTGCGAATTCTTCGTCCTCGCATCCGTCTGGGAGCCATTCGGCATGGTTTTCTGTGAGGCAATGGCAACCGGGAAGCCCGCAATAGGCACCAATGTAGGCGGCATACCCGAAATAATCAGGGAGGAGAGCGGCTTCACCTTCGAGAGCCGGAACGTCCACGAACTGAAGGAGAAGATGCAAACCCTGCTGAATGACGAATCCCTCCGGAAGCGCATGGGCGAGAATGCCCGGAAGCGCTGTGTCAGCAATTTCACCTGGGACCTTTCCGCACAAGGCTATGAGGAGCTCTACAAGGAAGTGTTCGAAGCAAAAAAATAACCCGAATTATGGCTGATTACGGAAAAAGACGGATCCGCACTAATTGTTATTAAAAAAAAATAAAAAAGGAGCCTAAAACGCTCACCAATTGAATTCCGCAACCTTCGGGCTGGAAGAGAAGTTCGACTGGTTCGAAATTGTCAGGTTTGCGGAAACATAGGTTGATTGGCCGGAATACACCGTGAAAGCTGTGAAGTATGGAGTATACCCATCCTTCCTGAATTCAAGGAAATAATTTCCCGGTGCAAGATGCGTCTGGTAGTACGTGTATCCGAAGAACGGGTAAGGCCACGGGTTGCCTGCCTTATCTATGTAAACTCCTGCTCCGGTTGGGCTGCTGTATGCGTAAAGCGTCCCATTTGCCGGAATCGGTGTGGGAGTTGCAGTGGGAGTAGGTGTAATAGTCGCATTGGGTGATGGTGAGGGAACCGGAGTCATGTTTACTATAAGGTATTCCGTCTGACCTGGATAGACTGTGGAGGTGCCATAGTAATAATTATAGCCTGTTTTTTGCAGGAAAACGTCGTATTGGTTAGCTGGCAAAACTATGTTTTTAGGAGTAAGGCCATATGAACTATAGAAATTTGTGCCCGAGATTCTTAGTTGTATCAGTGCACCTGAAGGATTGGTTGTTATTGAAAGAGTACCGTTTGGTTGGGGTGTTGGTGAAGGAATGATTGACGGTGAAGGGCTCGGTGAAGGCGTGACATTTAGGATCAAGTTCGCATTAACGGTCAAAGTCCGCCCTTTGATTATGGTTATGGATTGAACGTATGGCAAGTATCCTGCCTTGGTAAGTTTGAGCGTGTAGGTTCCGGCTGCAACTGAAAACGTCTTTGGTGTTATGCCCTTGTAAACCTCATTCAAGTAAATATTTGCGCCTGAAGGATTTGAATACGCTTTGAGAGTTCCGGAACTCACTTTTGGAGCGCTTTGAACGTCATCTGCAACCGAATCGGTTGTCGTCTGTGTAAGCGCCTTTATTGCCTGCCCGCTGCTGTCCTGCCCCGTAGAAGTGTAAAACAGCACAGCAAAAATCCCCACCAAAACAATTCCAAATATAATCAGTCCGCGGTTGTCCACCAAATCACCTGCAAAATAGATGTTAAACCCATTTTATAATATTATGCATCGGATTTGAGAAGAAAAAATCGGGAAAATGCGGCGGGAACGCAGAGTTCGCGCCTCAGCCGCTCTTTACTAGAGTCACGGAAACTGTTGTTACCCTTCCCCTTACAACGTCCGCAGTAGTGTAATAGTTCTCGTAGCCGGCTTTCGTTATCACGACTATGTATGAGTTCGCCTGAAGGCTGAGGCTTACCGGAGTCAATCCCCTATAAAGCGGATTAACAAGTACGCCCGGAGGATATACGTCCAATGTCGCATCAACTGGCTTGGTCATTACGGTCAGGGTGCCGTTGGTATTGTTTATGGCTGCTGATGGAGAAGGCGATGCGGTCACATTCAGCGTAAGGTTTGCATTGACGTAAAGCGTTTCCACCTCCGGCACGGTAATTTGCGCAGTGTAGGGCAAAAAGCCGGCTTTGCTGAGCTTCAGGGTATATTTGCCCGCCTTGGCGGCAAATGTCTTCGGGGTCGTGCCCTTGTAAACATCATTCAGGTATATGTTCGCTACCAACGGGTTCGAGTAAACAGAAATCATGCCATTGTAATCCCTTGGTGCAGCGTCGGAATCCTTGGCGTCCTCGACCGCCTTGTACGCTTGACCCCCCGTATCCTTCCCGGTCGATGTAAGGAACAGGATCACGAATATGCATATCAAAACCAATCCGAAAATGATAGGCCCCTTCTTGTCCATCCTTTCACCTGCAGTAAACCAATGCGAAACATGGTTTATAATAGGATGCGATAAAAAAATGGGCCTGCCGGGAGTTCCACGCCTTGCCCCCTTCTTTCATAAGAAGGTGGCGATTGCGCAGACTTTACGTCTGCTGATCGCGCAGCAAGCTGCACGATGGCTCCGCCGCCAAGAAACGCATTTGATTCGCAAATCAAGAATAGTTTTTCTTTTGCGGCGACACCGCTTTTCTTTTTTCTAAAAAGAAAAGCAAGTCGTTTTGAACCCGGGACATCCAGTTCTCCTAGCCGAACGAAAACGTGTTTCGTCGTCGTATAAGACTAACGCGCCAAATTCATGGCTGAAGAATGCCTCCAACCTTAAATGGCATGGCGCTCTGGACCAGGCTGAGCTTCTTAAAAGCGGCTGCAAGCAGACGCCATTACAAGCCCTTCTGAACTTTCATTTCTAAGGCCCGCTATTGTTATGGGCACATGCGTTTTTAAAAGAATTAATCCGGAGCCGCCCTTCCCAACGCCCCACGATTCCATAAGCCTTTTTAACCAAAGAACCATAACCAGTTCATGATCCACGATGCCGTAGAAAAGCTGGAGGCAAAGGATTTCCTCACCCTTGCGAACGGCGCTTCGGGCTTCCTTGCAATTTACTATGCTCTCTCATCCAACCCGTTGGCCGCCGTAGTATTCGTGGTCATCTCGGCCATTTTCGATTACCTCGATGGGAGGATAGCGCGCGAAACCAGGAAGCCCAACGAATTCGGAAAGGAACTGGATTCGCTTGCGGATGTCATCTCGTTCGGCGTTGCGCCAGCGGCAATTGTGCTTTCCTCCTCATACTCCTCCTTCGCGCTGATTTTCGCGATTTGCTATGTTTGCGCAGGCCTCATCCGATTAGCAGCTTTCAACATCCAGAAGGAGCAGGGATTCTACTACGGGCTGCCCATTCCCGCAGCTGCATTGCTCGTTGTCTTTACGTTCTACCTCATCCGCAGCGCTGCACCCTACATGCTGCTTCTCGCAACGGTCTTGATGGTTTTGAAGGTAAAAATCCGCAAGCCCAGTTTTTGATGATCGCAAATGAACAGGATTAAATCCGGGATCCCGGGATTAGACGATTTGATAGAGGGAGGGTTCCCCGAGAGCTCCAGCATCCTCCTTTCAGGCGGGCCGGGCTGCGGGAAAAGCATCTTTTGCATGCAATACCTCTACAATGGCGCGAAACTTTATGGGGAGAAAGGCGCTTACATTACCCTTGAGGAAGGCGCTCACAACCTTTGGTGGAACATGCAGCGCTTCAAATGGGATCTGCTGCCATTGGAGAAGGCGGACATGCTCAAAATCTACAAATTCGAGCCATCCTTGAACATGAAGGATGACATTGAAGGCCAGACTAAGCGGATATTGGAGAAGGCGAAGGAGATGGGCGCAAAGCGGCTTGTAATTGATTCCATCACCGCGTTCTCCCTCTGGTTGGAAGATACGAACAAAATAAGGTTCGCGATGTACAATCTCATCGAGGAATTAAGAAAGATGGATGTAACAACAATCCTCACCTGCGAAACATCGGGCAAGAAAGATGACCTCTCTCGTTTCGGGGTCGAGGAATTCCTTGTTGACGGTGTAGTCCTGCTTTATTTCTTCCCTCCCCACAGGTCGATTTTCGTCAGGAAGATGCGCGGCACCAACAATGACAAGCGCGTCCACCCGTTCGAGATTTCGGACAAGGGGCTTGAGATTGATTCGAGGGAAGAGATGCTGTGGGAATCGTTGAGGTAGGGCTTTTTTTAAATTTCATTCACACTGGCAGTAGCGATTCTTGTTTTTTCGTGTGTAAGAATTCCAATTATTCCTCTGTTCCCTTCCGCAACATCACTGATTGCATTTAAATGCCCATCTAGCCGAACCATTAAGTTTCTATGAGATTTCGGGGCAAGCTCAGCAAATTTGGAAAATGTCACATTTTTTCCGCGAATATTATTGTGCTTTAATGCCCCTAATTCACCATTATTTTTAAGTTCTGATACAACTATGTTCTCCACGCCGCCTCTATAATCTTCAAGTAAATCGATGAAATCATCGACATATTGGTCAGCTAAAAGTTTATGGCGAAATGTAGTTTCGATTCTTTGTGCGAGATCTGGAGGCACTTCATGCACATCGTTCGCTATCCTGGCAATTAATTCTCCGAAACCTCCAGAAGTAATATTGCGATATTTCAATAACTGGTCTATCTTATGCTCCCCCTTTAACTTTCTTAAGACCTTTATTGCATCCAATGACTGATTTCTGAAACGGTTTGCGGCGGTTACTATTCCTCTTACCCTCGAAGATGGAAGCCTCGCCCCCCCACTTTTTATTGCGAACCGCAAGAATTTTGTTGCCGGCAGATGGTTCTTAACGTCCCGTCCGATTTGCTCAAGCACCGATTGATGGTTATCGATGTAATTATCGACAACTGACACATAATTCATCAGAAGCATACTAAGCTCGTATGATCCTTTATTTCTTGATTCTGCTAATGATACCTGGGCGCATTTTCTCCAAAGTCGGAACAGTGCGGATTTATTTGGGTGAACTCCAATGCCTGCTTCGCGGAGGGCAGGTGTTACTAAACGTCTGCTTTCCAAGTTAACTAATATTTTTTCTATAAAACGCCTTGTCTTTTCCACATTTATCCTTTGTGACCTCTGATAATATTAACCGTTTGGGAACGATTTTCACTCCTACTAGTGCAATTATATTCCTGATTTTCCGAATATTTTTAATGGCGATAGATAATGCGAAAAGGACGGGTCGAAGAGTGGATTAAACTAGATCCGTATTGCACTTCTTCTGGCCGCAGTTGTTGCAGAACCAGCAGCCGCCGGCGAAATGCATCTTGTGGCCGCAGAGGTCGCATATAATGGAATGGTTGCGTTCCTCTGCAACAGGCACATCATCATCCGTTTCCATATGCGGCATTTGACCCACTATTTTCAAAACTAAGAGCTCAAACCACTTTCGCATTGGGGCACCTTGCTGCGCAATCGAAGCCGCAGTAAATCGCCCTCGTAAAGCACGTATTCCCGGTTGCATTTGCCTGCGCCTTGTTGCATTCCACATCCTCGATCGTGTTGTCGCAGATATAATTGTTCACAAGTATCTCGTTGGAATCCCGGATGTTGATCCCATACTCGTTCTGTATGAAGCTGTTCGACTGGAATACGTTGTCATTTGAAAAGTCGGTTATGTGTACTCCGATTCCCCTGCTGTAATAAACCAGGTTGTTCTTGAATACGTTCCCGGAGGAGCCGGCGACGATTTTCAGCCCAGCAGAATTGAAGCTCATGTTGTTCCCTTCGAAAAGATTGTCCTTCGACTGCGTCAGCTGCATGCCGAAATTGTTCCTGAATATCTGGTTGTTCCTGATGGTGTTCCTGTCCGAGCTCACCATCTGCAGCCCGTATTTTATGCTGTTATCCATGAAATTATCGATGATTTTGGAGTCCGTAACCGATGCCATGTAGATGCCCACTTGGGTGCTGTTGATGAATGTGCTTTTCTCCACGGACGCGCCCTTCAGCCTTTCGACGAGCACGCCGCCCATATTATTGGAGAAGGTAGATGATTCAACGGAGCTGCCATCAGCCTTGAATAGCCTTACCCCGATCTCGAACGAGTCGAAGGCGCAATTCTTGACTTTCGTATTGGCATATTCCGTGTATACCCCCGTGGTGTTCTCAGTTGATTTGCTGTAAATCGCGAATCCGGCGCAATCAATGGTCACATCTTCCGCGCCCACAACAAAGCACGATTCGCGGGTTGTGATGTCCTTATTCAGCGTCACGCTCTTGGTGATCCTTCCGCAAGCAACGGGCTCCTTGAATACAATGGTCGGGATGGGCTCATCGGTTGCAGTCGGGGCGATGGTCGGAAGCGGTGCCTGAGTCGGCAAAGGCGTGGCAGTTGGCGCGTATGTGGGGCTTGGAGACGGCATGCCACTTTCCCTGGATGATTGATAGTAAACGAGGCTGAAAATGATAACGAATATCAGCACTACGGCAATTATTCCCCATCTCAGGTAATCCGGCTTTTCAAGCCTGTCAGGCTCCTTTTTTCCCTGCAATTGCGTTCCGGGCACCTGTTCATTTGCCATATTAGGAAGAAACGTTCAGGGTTTAAATATCTGTTGAGAGTACTGGAATAATGGCAGATTTAATGGATTCGCAGACCGCCGTAATATTTGCAATAGCGGCAGTGATCATCATCTGGCTGATGAGCTTCCCCAATTTCCAGAACAAGAAGAAAAAGGACCCTTGGGATTTCCATTTTTAAAATTCGATGCTCTCGCCAACATCCATCACGTGGACCTGCGCCTTTGTCTCCTTCGCGGCCTTGCGCGCAAATTCGCGGGGATCCGCCCTGATGTTGCTGAACGTATTGTAGTGCATGGGGATGATGTGGGAAGTGCGGAGCTTCTTTACCGCGGAAAGCGCCCCGATCACATCCATCGTGTACGTTCCCCCAATGGGAATCAGCGAGGCATCCGCCTGGAATTTGCCCATCCCGAAGAAATCGTAGGTGTCACCTGCGAAGTAAATGCTCCTGTTCCCATCCGAAACGATGTACCCGACGGAATATGCGGATTGGGGATGCTTTGCCTCGACCACTTTAATGTCGAAACCTTCGTAGCTGAATTCGTCCCCCAAATAAGCGACCACCTTCCGGTTCTCAGGTATTGATATGTGCTCGAACACGTTTTCAGGCGCGACGATGTGCGCAAAAGTCCTCTCGTAAATCCTTTTCACGTCAACCGGGTCGAAATGGTCGAAATGTTCGTGGGAAATCATTATGAGATCTGCGTTTTTCACCTGTTCGGCCGAGTATGCGGGCTGGACAAGCCGCTCCTCCTTCGGATGCGGATTGAGCCACGGGTCAAAAAGTATGCTCTTGCGGCCGAAATTCGCCTCGAATGCGGAATGCCCCAAATAGGTTAAGGTGACCATGATCGCTCACACCAATATAAGCTGCCAAAACAGAATTAAATACCTTATTGTTGCTGCAGGGTAAATATATATGGCGCTCGAAGCAATAATAATGTCCTTTTGGCGGGAAATATGGGCGTTTCCGATTTTTCCATAATATGGCTTTTCATTCATTCAATCGGGATTTCCATGGGAATGGTTTTTGGCACTGCTGGCATACCTCTTAGGTGCGAAGGAGGCACTTTGGAGGGAATGCAATGCGTATCCGACCTTAAGCTGAAGGCAATGGAGCTGGAGTTCGTCCATAGCGTCAACTTGAAGGAGGAAGGCGCGAAAAAAGTTGCAGACACAGCCGGGAAGTTGGGGTTGGTGCTTTCAGTTCATGCGCCTTATTACATCAACCTCCTTTCGGAAGAGAAGCATAAGCGCGACGCGAGCAGGATGAGGATAGCCGAGAGCTGCCGCATCGGCGGGATCGCATCCGCAAGCCGCATAGTTTTCCATCCCGCCTTCTATGGGAAGATGGAAAAGGGAAAGGCGCTTGAAGAGATGAAGGTGCAGATTTCGATGATTTTGGATGAGCTTGAGGAAAGGAAAGTCGGCGATGTGGTCCTTGCTCCAGAAGTGATGGGCAAAGTGTCCCAATTCGGCACAATCGGGGAGAACTTTTCCCTTTCAGCGGAGTTCGGCATCGGCAGTGTAAATCCGTGCATTGATTTCGGCCATCTGCATGCAAGGACAAACGGAGGGCTTAAGAAGAAATCGGATTTTGCTGCGATTTTGGATGAGGTAGGGGGGTATGGCAAGAAATATCTCCAAACTCTCCACATCCATTTTGAAGGGATCAATTACACCGAAAAGGGCGAGAGGAACCACCTGCCAATCTCGAGCAACTCCCCGGATTTTTCGCTTCTTGCGGAGGCGCTGGTTGAAAAGGGCTGCTCCGGCACCATAATCTGCGAGAGCCCCGAATTGGAGAACGATGCGCTGAAAATGAAGGAAATTTACGAGGGGATTTTGAAGGGCTGAAGCTGGATAATTATGGCAATGAAAATGAGCACGCGGAAGAGGCCTGAGCGGGATGACAAGATGCTCAAGGAGCGGCAGCTGAAATTCTCCGAGCGCACTTTCGACGACTCCACAATTCGCACGCTGAAATTCATGATGAACAATGGCATTTTCTCCTCGCTCGATTTCCCGATTCAGCATGGGAAGGAGGCCGCAGTTTACCGGGCAACCAAGGAAATGGATGGGAAAAAGGAATTCCTCGCGGTGAAGATTTTCAAATTCGAGGGCCCGTCCTTCATGAAACGGATCGAATACCTCGAGGGTGACAAGCGCTTCCCAAAACCCCGCGGGAGAAGGGATATGGTCCGGATTTTTGCTGGCAAGGAATTCGCCAACCTGAAAATTTGCGAGCAGGCTAAAGTGCATTCCCCAAAACCCATAAAGCAGAGGGACAACATTGTGGTGATGGAATTCCTCGGGGAGGGCGGGGTGCCATCCGACATGCTGAAGGATGTTGAGCTGGATAACCCGGAGGAGGTACTTAGGAGCATCCTTTCTGACATGCGGAAAATGCATGCTGCAAAAATCGTGCATGTCGACCTTAGTGAATTCAACGTCATGTTCCATAAGGCGAAGCCCTTCATCATAGATGTCGGTCAGGCGGTCTTGGCCCATCATCCGAGCGCGGAGAGGTACCTTGCCAACGATCTCACCAACATACTCAAATTCTTCGGAAAGCGCGGAGCAGGGCAGGATTTCGGGAAAGCGCTCGCTTATATTAAGGGCGAAGCAGAAAATTTCATCTGATTTGCGCAGAAGGAAGGTGAATTGCATGCTTAAGCAGGCGATAGTCATAAGGACGGATCTGGAAATGGGCAAAGGGAAGATCGCAGCGCAGGCATCCCATGCCTCCGTTGAGGGCTATATTGAAACCGCCCTCCATAACCCGGAAAAATCCGAGGAATGGTGGAGGGAGGGGCAGAAAAAAATCGTGCTGAAAGTCGCATCGGAGAAGGAACTGAAGGATCTTTTCCAGAAGGCGAAATCAAAAGGGCTTATGGCAATGCTGATACGGGATGCGGGGCACACCCAGATAAAAGCGGGCTCGCTCACGGCGCTTGCAATCGGGCCGGATGATGCGAACAAAGTAGATGCAATTACCGGCAAATTGAAACTACTGTAGGCGGTATGAGATGAGGGGATTTCCGCTTTTGGTTTTTTTTTCTCTTCTCCTTCTAGGATGCAATTCACCCCCGGAGCAACAGCCCGCCAATTCTACCAACCTTGCAAATGCAACCCAGCCGGCCCCTCCTGTGGGCACGAAGGGGCAATTCGCATTCTGCGAAGTATATGAGGAAAATTCGCTTGAAAAGGACGACTGCATCCTCAATTCCTCGATTTATTACCTCAACCAAAGCGGCTGCATTCTGTTGATGAGCCCAACTTACCATGACAAATGCCTGGAATATTTTGCGAATTATACGTATAAAATGCTCCTTTGCGACGAATTATTTTCCGCTTCACTAAGGCAGGAGTGCTTCGGCCAATTCGAGGAAGGGAGGATTGCAAGTGCATGCTTTGCGCTTCCTGCAAATGGCAGGGACAGCTGCTTTCACGAGCTTGCGGTCGAAAAGAACCGGAGCGGTTTCTGCAACAGCATCAGGGATCCGGGCAAAATGGATTCGTGCTATTCCGTTTCCGCGAAAAAAAACCTGAATCCGGACCTTTGCCTCGGGGTAGGGCCATGGAGCGACCGCGATTTGTGCTATTACGACGTTTCGCTGCTTTCGCTCAACAGCACAATCTGTGAAAATATCCGCGGCCAGCTGAAGAACGATTGCTATTTCAGGATCGCGATTGCGACGAGGAATGCGGGCGTATGCAGCAGCATCGAGGTTGGCGACCTTGCCGCATCCTGCTTCCTGGATATCGCAAAAACGACAAACCAGCCCTCCCTCTGCGACCTCATACCCGCCATTTTCCCCGAAATGGACGAGTGCTTTTACTATTTTTCAGGGATCGACAGGAACGTCACATATTGCCATAAGATTATTGACGCTGGAGTGCGCGACAAATGCCTCGCCTCGGCTGCGAAGATAGGGATGAACCATTCAATATGCCTTTACATCGGCAACACCGACCCCAGAGCCAGGGACTTGTGCTTTTACGATGTGGCGGTATCTACGCACAATTACACAACCTGCCTGAACATCATGGATATCATGATACAGAAGAGCTGCTTTGCCATTTATTCAACGAGCAGCGGCACGTGATCAGAAGGGTTCGCTTGCAAACGCAACGGAAGAGATCGTATCCCCCAACCCCACTGTCGCTTTTGGTTTTACGAGGGCTGTTGGCACCATGATCAGGAAGTGGTCGTCGGCCTCAAAGATTCCATTGAGCAGGAATCTTTTTGCCATTTCCTTATTTTCAATGAATCCGTTCGCAAATTCCTTCAGCGCTGCAATCCCCTGCTGAGAAATCCGCAGGTGAGGAAGTTTCCTCAGGTCTTTGTAGAAAGGTGTCCTGCCGAAGAACGCCCTTGCATCCGCCACCCTAGAGGCAAAAAGGAGCGAATCCGCAAATTCCGCCGGAAGCACCCTTCCCACGTAGTCCTTCCTCAAAAGAAGGAGGAAATAACCCAACGTATGCGCATGAAGCCGCTTCAATCTGAATTTATGGAAAATATGCCTGAGCGCCTTGTAGTAATTCACGCTGGATTCATCGCGTTCCAGCGCATCCGCCAGCCCGTAATTCCCGAGCCGTTTCAGGAAGTGCACTGTCTCTACCTCGTTTATCCCGAACGAGTCGAACATCCGCAGCACCGAGGGATAAATCACCTTGTCCATGACCGGGTCGTGGATTGCCACGTACTCCAGATGGAACCTTGCCTTCCTGTTTGCTTTCAGCACCTTCAACTGGCGCCTGAGTTTTTGCAGGCGGTACCTGAAATGCCTTCCGCCCATCGTCTTCTGGAAGGACTGGAAGCCCGCAAGGAAAAAAACGTCGAATGAATTTGATATATTTATCAGATGCTCCTCAAGATCTTCCGGAAACATGGGCACGTATTTTTTAGGCCTGGAAGCGACTATCAGCCGGTTATCCCGCGGGCATACTATGTCGTGACCCCCGAACCTGATCCTGTCCCCCTTCCTGAATTCGAAAATCCAGTTGGTTTTTGTGGGGTCGCCCTCCCTGTAGGCTGCGCGGGGCTTCTTGAAAACAAGTCGATCATGCTGCATTACCGGGAAATAAAGGCTCTCCTTATAATAGAGTTTTGATTGTTCCTTCGAAAGTATCGGCGAATAGCAAACAGTATTCACTTGCAGCTGCGCAAGCTGGTTTGCGATTATGCCCGCCTGACCGCCCATGCGGATTTTTTCCTTGAAAATCAATTTGAACCATTCGAACAGCTTCTGGTTGTAGCACGGAAGCTCGAGCGCCTTCCCCTTCGAGAAAACGCTGATGAAGCACGCAAAGAAATCCTCCCTGCTCTCGATCGATACGGGCGAAAAATCCCCGAGCAACTTCTTGATTTTTACCGCATCGCTTTTTCTCAGCTCCTTTTCGTACTCCCCCTTTTCGTAATGCACGACCGCATCGGTGATGGCGTTGAACGCGCAAAAAACCCGCTGCTGGCGCATGTGGCCATGCGGATGGCCCAAAGCTGCTTCGAGCCTCCTCGCCCAAACGGCCTCCAAATGCGGATCCTTGATCATGAAAATCGAATTTGTTATGGAATGAGGGTTCTTAAGACTAATTATGCAGTGGAAAAAAGGACATCCTACCGGAAAGCATCAGCCTTTCTGTTCGTCCGGGGAGTAAATGATGCTTCCATCTGCCTTTTCGTATTCGAAGATCTCCTCCTTTGCAAAGAACCGCCTGATTTCCTTCTCAGCCGTTTCCTTGCTGTCCGATGCATGCACGATGTTGCTCTGGACGGACATCCCGAAGTCGCCGCGAATGGTTCCCGGAGGAGCCTTCCTTGCATTCGTGGGGCCGCACATTGCCCTTGCAATTTCGACGCATTCAAGCCCTTCCAGCACCATCGCGACTACCGGCGTTCCCTTCATGAATTTTTTTATCCCTGAAAAGAAGGGCTTGTCCTTCAGGTGCGAATAATGCTCATCAAGCAGCTCGTCACGGAGCTGCACCATCTTCAGTCCTGCAATTTTCAGCCCGCGTGCCTCGAACCTCGAAATGACCTTCCCCACGAGTTCCCTTTGCACGCAATCCGGCTTCAGCAATATCAGCGTCCTTTCCATCTTATTCACCCTAAACATCAATGGCGGATTTAATTGGGAGGGCACAAATTTAAGCCTTCGGTATTTCCGTATTTACCTTACATATTAAAATCCGGCCGGATTATTACATCAAGCGTTTCGGTTGGTCCAAATGATTGATGAGGGAAAACTATTTTCGTTGGCAAGGGAATTCGGCTGTTCCCTGGAATTCTTTTCGCAGGTGGAAAGTTCACTAGTGATGTCTGCAGATAATTTTTCCATCCATGCGAAGAGTGGCGTCAAGACAGGCGGTTTCGGGGTCCGCACCATCAAGGATGGGAAATTGGGGTTTTACTCTTTCGAGAAGGAATCCGAGCTCAAGCCGGCAGTGAAGCATTCGATTATGCTCTCGAAATTGCAGGAGGGGGCAAATTACGCCTTCCCCGGAACAAAGGGCAAAAGTGCAAAATATTTTGACAAGAAAGCCCGAAATTTCGATTCTTGGGCAATACCCCAGCTTGAGGATATGCTGGATGTGCAGAAGGAAGCGAAAGTGGATGCGGTTCAGAACATTATCGGTGCGAGCATGAACGAGGATCTGCTGGTGAATTCCGAAGGCGGCCTCATCGAGCAGGAGGCGACCTCCTTCTTTGCGGTTTCCCAATGCGCCTACGGGAGGGCGGAAGGCGATTATTCGGAAAGCGCATCGAAATTCAACTTTGACCCCTCAATTGTCTCAAAAAATGCCGCGATGCTGGCAAAATCATCCGCAAACCCGAGGAAAATCCCCGGCGGAAAAACGGACGTGATTTTTTCCCATCACGCACTGCACGAATTGCTTGATTTGTTCCTCCCCTTCAATTTTTCCGGCGAATCCCTCCGCAAGAAATTGACCAAATTGGGGAAAGGAACGGAAATTGCCTCCGAAAATATTTCCATCATTGACGACCCATCAATTCCAGAGGGATTGAAGCCATCCGAATATGATGATGAAGGCTTTGCGACAAGGAAAAAGTTCCTAGTCAGGAATGGCTCCGTGGAAGATTTCCTTTTCGACATGCATACTGCAGCCAAGATGCCGAACAAGCCCGCTGCCGGGAACGGCTACAGGAATTCGTTCCATTTCGCGCCCATGATCAGCCATTCGGATACGGAAATTACCGGAGGCGATTCCGCCGATATCGTTTCGGAATGCAAGAGGGGGATTTTGGTGCACTCCTTCCTCACGAGCGGCGCCAACCCGGTTACCGGCGACTTCTCCTTCCCGTTCCTGATCGCGCATAAACTTGAAAATGGCGAGAAAAAGCTCCCGGTGAAGGATGCTATGATGAAGGGCAACTTCTTTGAGCTGATGAAAACGGCGGAATTCGAGCGCAAAACGGAAATGCACAACGGCCTCAAGGCAGGGAGGATGGGCTGCGAACTGGAGGTAATTTCCTGAAAAGCCCGCACCGAATCATTATTAAAACACGTTCGACCGCATATAATTTGCGGGACAAAACAACCCTTTAAAAAGCTTTTAATCCGTAACGATTACGCTAATTTTCCGTTAATTATGGGTGTAAAAATGAGTTTGGAGGAACAGGAAATGGCGCAGGAAAAGCAGCCTGCGGAAGCCCCGGCCGAAGCCGGCACAGAGGGCGTATCTGAAGAGGAAGAGGCGAAATTGCCCTTCCCGAATGCCAGGATCGTTGCGATTATTCGTGAAAACCTCAAGCAGCCTCACCAGATAAAGAAGGAGGTAAAACTCTCTGCAAACTACCTGCTCGCGGAAATATTGAAGGATATTGCCATGAGCATGGACTCCGAGCCTTACAATTCTCTGTCGATGGATCACTTCAACAAGGCCTCCCGGAAATACCGGGAGCTCGCGCTGGCGCAGGCACGCATACGAAGGATACAAAAAGTGCTTGAGAAGCAGCGCGCCGAGCTGGATGAGATCATCACCGAAATTGAGCTTGAGTCCCCGGGAACGGAGCAGGACTGATTTTAGGAATGGGATTGAATGGCTGAAGAGGAAAAGAAAGTAGAGGAATTGAAGGAGGAAACTCACAAGAAGAACCTGGAGGTCAGGAAGCTTGCTGACGAGAACCAAAAAAACATAGCGAAGCTCCGCGAACTATTGGATAAGGCGGACGAGGAAAAGAAGCTCCGCGACGAATTCAATGCGAAAGTGAAGGAGATCTCCGAAAAGCGCAAGCAGTTGATAGACTCCGCAAGGAAAGTTGATTCAGAACTTAGGGAACTCGAGGCGGAGGCGGCGAAAATAAAGGTGCCCGAGGGCAAGATACCAATTGGCCGCATTAACCGCATGATCGAGCAGCTGGAATGGAGGCTGCAGACGCAGTCAATGCCCGTAAAAGAGGAGAATGCGATTTCCAAGGAAGTAAAGGCGCTTTTGAAGGAAAAGCAGGCGCAGGAAAAGTCGCAGCCCTTAAGGAGGCAGATTTACGATTTGAGGAGGAAAAGGCAGGAGCTCAACCTCGAATTCCGCACGCTGGACGAATCGCAGCAGGTAGATGCGAAGGAATCCGACAAGCACCACGATACGATGTTGAAACTGTACAAGAAGGCGGATGAGGTGCGCACGCAAATCGGCGACTACCTTGAAAAATTAGGGGAGAAGCGCAAGGATGCGGACGAAACTTATTCCAAACTGAAGGAGGCAAGGCATGAGCGGCACGAGGAGGACACGCGCCATTTCGCTGATGAAAGAAGGGAGAGGAAGCAGAAGGAGGATGCGAAGCGCGACGAGCTTGAGGAGCGCGCAAGGCAGATCTACATCGACTTCAAGGCCGGCAAGAAAGTGAGCATGAACGAATTGCAGATACTCCAGATGGCGGGAATTGAGATTTAATTAATAATTTACTCGTTCACTTCTAATTATGGTCATTAGAGAAGCTGCTTTCGCAACAGGTCTCGGAACAGGTTTATTCCTAGGGTTAGAGCTAAAAACTGGCCAAGATGTTACTCAAGAAGGTCTGGGATTGACAATCTTACAGGTTTTTTGCAGTGCCGTTCAGAAGATACCTAATTCCCCATGCGATTACTTGTGGTTAATTATTGGCATTTTTTTAATCGTGGGCATTTTGACCATTATTTCTGATTACAAGAAGAATGGAATTCTATATGCAGCTGGGCTATTTCTAGGGATGATTATAGTGCAATAACTATTCAACCATCCTGAACCTATCAAAGAACAGTTTCGTGGGCTTCAGTTTCTTCGTTGTTTTGTATTTCTCCCACTGCAGGTATTTCAGGTCAACCAGTTCCTGCACAGCCTCGTAGATGTCGCCCTTGAAGTAGTATTTGAGTTCGGACTGCAGCAGTTCCTTCTTCTTTGCAATCAGCGCCAATATTTTCTGCGCCTTTTTCGAAAATTCAATCTGCTGCGAGAGGTGCGAAACATGCGGCAGGTACCCCTCATCAACCTCCAATTTCACCTGCGTGCCCGCCAACTTTCCAGGTTCCTCGAATACGTTCACGACCAATGAGAGGCCCGCATTCCTGAGGTCATCAGATAGCTCAGCAACATAGCCATCAATGTCATCCAGCTTGCATTTTGCAGCTATGGACAACTCCTCCATCGAGAGCGGCTTGTTCGCCAAAAAGAGCGCTGCAAGGACCACGTTCTTCCGGTTGATCTCCTCTGTCTCCGTGTTCTCTCCTTCTGCCATTCCCACACCCAAAAAACGTTTTTAAATATGAGTATCTATATCAAAAGAAGGATTTTAAACCTGATTATGGTTAATTACTCCCTCTAATTAGTTGTGTTCATCACGATTGCTTTTAGGGGCTTAACCTACATAGTAGGAGGTTTGCTTTCAGGATTTTGGTTGATATTATGAATCTTTTGGTCCCGCAAGAAAAGTACCTTGGAGCTGGCGTGCATATCGGAACTAGGAACAAGAGCGGAGGGATGAAGGAATACATCTACAAGGTGAGGGAGGACGGGCTCCATGTGCTTGATTTGAAGAAGATGGACGGCAGGATCAGGGCTGCTGCGAAGCTCCTCACAAAATACCCCGAGGACAAAGTGTTCCTCGTAAGCAACAAGGAGAATGCCAAAATTCCCCTTGCAAGGATGGCCGATGTCACCGGTTTCCAATCATTAATAGGGAGGTTCACCCCCGGCAGGTTCACAAACCCCCGAAGGGCGGATTTTGTCGAGCCGCAGCTCGTATTCGTCATAGACCCTGGGGCAGACAAGCAATCCGTGAAGGAGGCATATGACATAAATGTCCCGGTAATCGCACTCTGCGACACCAACAACCAGACAAAATTCGTCGATCTTGTTGTGCCGACGAACAACAAGGGAAGGAAGGCCATCGTGCTTATTGTCTGGCTCCTCACGCGCGAAGTGATGAAGCTGAAGGGCAAGGTCGCAAGCGATGATGATTTCACCTACAAGCCCGAGGATTTCGAGGGAATTTGAATGGCAAGAAACAAGAGCGAATCAAAGAAAAGGAAACTGGTGCATGCAGCAAAGCTGAACCGGAGGATACCGATATTCGCAATTGCAAAAACAAACCGCAAGCTCGCGTTCAACAGGTTCTCAAGGAATTGGAGGACGAAGAAACTAGGGCTGAAGTCGGATTAAGTGGATATTTATGGCAGGTGTAGAGCAGGCAAAAGAGGCAAAATTCATACAGCTCCAGGAGAAGAAGGCAGAGGAGCGGAAGGAGATCGACCTCAAGAAGGTTGAGGAGAAGGCGGAAGCTAAACGGGAGGAGAAAAAGGCTGACGAGCACAAGGGCAAGCAGCCCGAGGACAAGAAGGCAGCAGAAAAGACAGCGCCTCCTGCAAAAAAAACCGAGGAGAAAAAGGAGGAAAAGAAGGAGGAGCCGAAGAAGCGGGAAATCGTCCTGGAGCGGATTTACACGGTCCCGTTGATTGCGGCATACTCAAAGCCCCTGATGAAGAGGGGAAACGCGGCGATAACCTTGCTCAGAAGGTTTCTCGAAAGGCACATGAAGGCCGATGAAAAGAAGGTGAAAATCTCGCTCATTCTCAACAACATCATCAGGAAGCGCGGATCCGGCCGTCCTCTCAAGAAAGTGAAAATCAAGGCCACAAAGGACAAGGAGGGCGTGGTGATTGCGGAGATTTCCGCCTGATTTTTATACGCACATTTCCTGTTATTCTTAGGCGAATCCCCATGGGCATAGCAAAACTATCTTTCAACAAAAATCCCCATATTGGATTATTCTTCAGGGCGAATGAGGAACTTGTGCTAGTGCCGAAGAACATCCATGAGAAAATTCTCCCGCAACTCACAGAAGCACTCCAGGCAGAACTGCTGCCCATTTATTTCTGCCAATCGCCTATCCTGGGCATCTTCTCAGCGCTCAATTCCAACGGCTGCATAGTGTCCGCGCTTGCGGAGAAGCATGAGGTAAAGCCCCTCAAGGATCGCGGGCTTAACGTCCAATTCCTCAACGAGCAGTTCGCCCCCGGGAACAATATCCTTGTTAACGACAAAGCTGCATTGGTGAACCCGAGGATGCCAAAAGCCGATATTAAGAAAGTTTCCGATTGCCTTGGGGTGGAAGTGTTCAGGCATCCCATCGCGAACCTTCAAACAGTGGGCTCAAACAACGTTGTTACGAACGGCGGCCTTTTTGCGTACTCCCACATCTCAGATGTCGAGATGAGGATGCTCGAGAAGATTTTCGGCGTGCGGGGCGTGAAGGGCACCGTGAATACGGGAAGCACCGCGAACTCCTATGGCGTTGTTGCCAACTCGAAGGGCGCAATCATCGGGGAGGCGACATCCGGAAGCGAAACCCAAAAAGTTTACGAGGCGCTTTTCGGCGGGCCCTGAACTTGATCGGAATATAAACCTAACTTGCGTAAATTTGGTGGTCATGAACATGTCATCCGAAGAGGAATTGCAAAAACTCGCATACGAAGCGCAATACCTCCAATCAAATTTACAGGAGATGCAGCGCCAGTACCAGCAGGCGGTTGCAATGATGAACCAGATAGAGCAGACGGAAAAGACAGTAGCTGCATTGAAGGATGCCAAGGAGGATACGTACTTCCAGCTCGGCGCAGGCGCGTTCATGAAAGGCAAGCCTAATGAGAGGAAGGGCGTCCTGATAGACATGGGTGCGAATGTTTTCATGGAAAAAACCGCCGAGGAAGCAAGGGAGCTCCTCAAGGCGCGCAAAGCCAACATTGAGAAGGCGGTTGGGAGCATCAAGAAGAACCTCGAGGAGGTCTCCAGGAGGCTGGAAGAAATCGACTCGCTCGCAGCCGACCTCCAGAAATGACGGAAAACGCAGGTTCTAATTCCTTTGGATGCTAATTTTCAGAGCTGTTAGTGGTAGAAATGTTCGATTTCCTGAAGAAAAAGATCAAGGACTTTGTAGGCACCATCACCCGCAAGGAGGAAACAGCAGCGGAAGAGCAGAAACTGGAAGGGCAGCCCCTCGAGAAGGAAATCCCCGTTGAAAAACCGGCTGAGCAGCAAAAAGCGGAAGGGGCGGCAATGGAAATAGCTCGCGAACCGGAACCAACCGAACCCCTTGCTGTTTTGGAAAAAAAAATTTCCGAACCCGTTGAACCTCCTAAGGAAAAACCCGTTGAAACCCTCAAGGAAGAGGCTGCCGAGGCTATTTTGGAGGAAGTGGAAACAGCCGAAAGCATCGAATTGGGGAAAATTGTCAAGGAGGAGCCGGCACCGGAAAAGGAAATAACCGGGAAGGACATTGCGGCCGAAAAGGAAATCCCAATCGAAAAACTTAAGCCGAAAATTGCCTCCATCCCTCAAGTAAAAACTGAAAAAATAATTGAGGTCGCGGTCAGGACTGCTCCGGTGCAGCCTGAACAAATTGCCGAAGAGCGCAGGAAACTCGAGGAAAAAGTGCTTGTGGAAGAGATCCAGAAGGAATCGCAGGGGGAGGACAAAGAGGAGAAGGAAATCGAGGAGCTCGTTGGCGGAACGGTTGAGGGAGAAATCAAGGCGGAGGCAAAAGCAGCCGAGCGCAAAATTGTTGATGACAAGAGGAAGGAAGAGATCGCGAAGAAGGTCTTCACGAAGGAGAAGGAGGAATTCCTCGCAGGGGGCAAGGAAAGGGAGATGAAGCCCAAGGTGGGGCTGTTCTCGCAGATAAAAGGATTGTTCACCGGGGAAGTGGAGATCAAGGAGAGCGATACCGGGGAGCTTTTCAAGCAATTCGAAATGGCACTCCTTGAGAGCGACGTCTCATTCCTTACGGCGCAGGCACTAATAACCGACCTAAAAAACCGCCTTGTCGGCAGGAGGGTGAAAACGGGGAAAATCGGGGAGGAAGTGAAGAAGGAAATCGCTTTCGCGCTCGCGTCAGTGCTGCAAACATCAAAATCCAATTTCTATGATAAGATTGCCGCTGCAAAGGAACAAAACCAGCTCCCGTATGTTGTTTTATTCATCGGCCCAAACGGAATGGGAAAAACAACTACCATAGCAAAGATCGGCCATAACCTGAAGGAGCGCGGCCTGAGCGCGGTGATTTCCGCAAGCGACACATTCCGTGCAGCTGCAATTGAGCAGGCGGAGCATCACGGGAGCAAGCTGGGGATTAAAGTAATCAAGCACAAGTATGGTGCGGATCCGGCTGCTGTTGCATTCGATGCGATAAAGCATGCGAAGGCGCACGGGATTGATATTGTTTTGATCGATACTGCAGGCAGGCAGGACACCAACCTGAATCTGCTCCATGAGATGCAAAAGATCGTAAGGGTGGTGAAGCCTAATCTCAAGGTTTTCATCGCTGAGGCAATTGCGGGCACCTCACTTGTGAACCAGGTGAAGACTTTCCATGAAAAGTTGGGGGTGGATGGCATCGTGCTCACGAAGCTCGATTGCGATGCAAAAGGAGGGGGCACGCTTTCCATAGCATACGAATGCAAGCTCCCTGTTTATTTCGTTGGCACCGGCCAGGAATATGACGATTTGCTGGAGTTCAACGAGGAGTGGATTGTAAAGAACATCATGGCTGAATAGTTGGAATAGAATTGAAAAAGATGGAACGATCGGGCCGCATAATCATTTCCATATCGAAATTAGGATGAACAAATTATGATGAGGGAAAAGCGCAGGTACCTGCAGCTCCAAATAATCTCCCAGAAGAAATTTTCCGAGGAGGAGGCAAAGCACCTTATTTATGAATCCGTTTTCCAGCTTCTTGGGGAGCAGGGCGCGTCCGAAGCTGCGCTTCAAGTGAAAGCGTTCGATTTTGAAAACCAAAAGGCACTCGTCAAATGTTCGCTTTCCTCCTACCAAAAGGTCATTGCCGCATTAGCGCTCAAGGCGAAATTCAGGGACCTTCCGGTTTCAATCCGGCTTCAAAAAGTTTATGGCACGCTGGAAAAGGCAAAAACCGTTTTCCCTTCCTTGAAGAAAGCAAAAGGATATTAAGCGAATTTTCCCTAGATATGGGTATGGGAATAAAGTCTGCGGCGCTTGCACTCGCAATAATTGCATCATCCGTTTCCGCCCTAGATTACGTTTTAGTGCAGGAATACCTTGCCCCGCCAGAAATCAGCCAAGCCGCCTTCACCGGCAACAACGTACTCGAGGGGCTTGATTGCCTCGGAAAGATACCTGCATCGCTCTGCGAGGAATACAAAGGATACATCCTATCGAGCACCGAAAAATACTTCCCCTACAGGTGCGCCTCCAAATTCTCACCCCAGAAATTCGCGGTTGTGATCTACTTCCAGGCGCAGCACGAGAGCGCAAAAACCTGGAATAAGAACGCATACCTCGCAGCAGATCCCAAAAAAGGGATTATACTGGCATCCCACGGGCTCATGCAATTCACTGAAGATACTTCAAATTACCTCGGCATCGGAAAAGCAGGTGCATATGAGCCCCGCATCGCAATTCCAGCTGCAGTGAAATACATGGCCAGCTTCCTCACAAACCCCAAAACCGGCTGCAATTACGGGCTCGCGCTTGCCGCCTACAACGCCGGTCCCAAATACATCGGCACCATCCCGCAAAACCGCTGGACCCCGAATTACGTCGGAATGATTTCTAGCGAAGTGGAGAGCTACTGGAGATCCGTCCAGCTTGCGGCACCGACTGCCTAATTAGTGTCGTTATTTCTTCCCATGGAGCATTATCTGTGCGAGCAGGGCCTCGAGCTGGATGCGCTCGTTTGCGCCTTCAACGATCCGGAAATCATACTCGCCGACTTTATCGACGAGCAGCACTTTTTCCTTGTCGCCGATGTCCATGCTCGTCACTTCGCGGAAAATCTGCAAAATTACCTCCTCGCCTGACATCCCATATCTCAGCATTATCTCATCAAGCAGTTTTCGCGCCTCATTGAATGATCCCTTCAATGCGGCTTTAACCATCTTCTCCACTTCTTCCGGCCGCGCGCGGCTGGCGATTTTGTAGATTTCCTCGGAAGTGATCTTCTCCGAAATCGATGATGCACCCTGCAGCGAGTTGATTAATTTTCGTGCATCCCCTTCTGAAATGTAAATAAGAGCTTCCTCTGCCGCCTTATCAATTTTCAATCCTTCTCCCGCTGCAATCAATTCCGACATCTTCCTCAAATCTTCCTCCTTCAGCCTAGAGAAGCGGAAAACCGCGCACCTGCTCTGTATTGGTTCGAGAATTCTAGAAGAGTAATTGCATGAGAGCACGAATCTCGTTGTGGAGGAATAGCGCTCCATCGTCCTTCTCAAAGCCTGCTGCGCATCCCCGGTCAACGCATCCGCCTCATCGAGGAAAATTATTTTGAATGGTACTGAGGTAAGTGAAAGCGTGCGGGCAAAATCCTTGATTTTAGTGCGCACAACGTCAATGCCCCGTTCATCGGAAGCATTTAGTTCAAGGAAGCACTGCGAGAACTCCTCACCGAATAGCTCGTGCGCCATAGCAAGCGCGCAGGATGTCTTTCCCGATCCGGCAGGGCCGGCGAACAGCAGGTGAGGAGGGTTCTTGTTCTTAACAAATGCGCTAAGCTGCCTCACTATCATCTCGTTTCCCACGACATCCGAAAGCATCTTGGGCCTGTATTTCTCGACCCATGGTATAAACTCCTTCATCAAAATCCCTCCACAAACCCCCGATTACCTTCTCTTCCTGATTATGGAAATAGCGGCAAATATTATTAATGGGATAAGCAGCGGCGAGAATTCCGGAATGGTGAACGGCGCGTTGAATGGTTTCCGCGGAACCATGCATGAGGAAGCGGCCGTAACGGCGCCTGCTGCATCCTGGATAAACACGCTTATATTGTAATCCTGGTTCAGCTGGGTTGACACCTGTATTAGCCAATTTCCGGGATTGCTTGTAGGATTGCAGAAGCAATTCAGCAGGTCGGTCTGGTCGCCATTTATCGTTACGTTAAGGCGGTAAGCAGCTGCAGTGGAAGTGCATTGCCTATCCGCACTGCCGAGATCGCCGCAATTCGCCATTGGCGGCGAACCGTAGTACATGTTTACGGTGATGTTCGACGCATCCGTGTTGAATACCGTCGGGCACTTCATGAAAAGCGAATCAGCAGATATTCCTTGCGTTAGCAACAGCAATGCAATAAGCGAAATGAGGCCACGGAAATCCATACTTCAAGAAAGGGAGCGAGATATATAAAGTTTACAGCTCGCCGACCCTTCTCTTAAGCTTCTTCCTCAGCCTGCGCATTTTCTTGCGAACCCATTTCCATCGCATTTTGCCCTTTTTTTTCCACTTTCTTGGCCGAGATCCCATCTAAGAAATTCACCATGTAAAATAAGACATTCTTTTAGCTCTATATCCTTATAAACGTTCCCCAGCTAAATGTTTTCCTGTTTTTTGGTGATCCTATGAAATACTCAGTAAAGGACATGAAACTTGCTTCCGAAGGGAAAAAGAAGGTTGATTTTGCGGAAGAGCATATGCCCGTGCTCATGAAGCTGAAGGAACGCTTCGAGAAGGAAAAACCCCTGCAGGGAATCAAAATCGCAGCGTGCCTTCACGTAACGAAGGAAACCGCAGTACTGATGAGAACCTTGAGGGCAGGAGGGGCGGAAGTCGCGCTTTGCGCATCCAACCCGCTTAGCACGCAGGATGATGTCGCCGCTGCGCTTGCCGAGGAGGGATTTAGCGTTTATGCAATAAGGGGAGTTGACAACACGGAATATTACAAGCACCTCAATGCCGTACTGGACATGCGTCCCAACATCACCCTTGATGATGGCTGCGACCTGATTTCAACGATACATTCGAAGCGCACCGAATTGATGAAGGATATCATCGGCGGGCAGGAGGAGACAACTACCGGAGTGATCCGGCTGAAATCCATGTCCAAGGAGGGTGCTTTGAAATACCCCGTAATTGCGGTGAATGACACTCCTACGAAGCACATGTTCGACAATGTTTACGGAACCGGCCAATCCACAATTGATGGCATAATCCGCGCAACCAACATTTTCCTTGCAGGGAAGGTTTTTGTGATTGCAGGCTACGGCCATTGCGGGAAGGGAGTAGCTATGCGAGCCAAGGGGCTGGGCGCAAAAGTCGTAGTAACGGAAATCGACCCGGTTGAGGGGCTGCGTGCTCATTTCGACGGCTTCCAAGTGATGCCGATGAAGGATGCGGCGAAAATCGGGGATGTTTTCGTCACTGTCACCGGATGCAAGGACGTCCTTACTACGGAGCACTACCCGCTGATGAAGGAGGGCGCCATAATCTGCAATTCCGGGCATTTCGACGTTGAAATTGATGTGAAGGGATTAAGGAAGATGGCAAAGAAGGTCGAAACAATAAGATCCAACCTCGAGAAATATTCCCTCTCCAATGGAAAATGGGTCTTCCTTATTGGTGAAGGCCGGTTAGTGAACCTTGCAGCAGCGGAAGGCCATCCTTCCGAAGTGATGCAGCAGTCATTCGGCTGCCAGGCGCTTGTTTCGGAATACCTTGTGAAGAGCAAGGGCAAGCTGAAGGTCGGAGTGCACGATGTCCCGAAGGAAATCGATGACACAGTTGCGGCGCTTGCGCTTGATGCGTGGGGCATGAAACTTGACATCCTGACGCCAGAACAGAAGCGATACTTGGAGAGCTGGCAGGAGGGAACTTAGGCTGCCAAAAGTAGCATTTAAATACTTTTTTCGGCTATGTTTTGTCGCTATTGGCTGCATTTTTTTGTTTCAGGCTTTATTGCACAACGTTCAATCCTTAGAGGTCGAACTTCATATGAAAGAGCATGATGATAACGGGGGCAAGGAAACCGCCTTTTCAGAAAGCCTTGAGGAGCTCAAGCGCAGGGAACTCGAATCCAAAACGGAGATAGAGGATGCGCAAAAACGCAAGGAGGAAATCATCCAGCAGGCCAGGAACGACGCCGCAAAAATGCTCGACGAGGAGGACGAGGAGCTTGAGGATGAGAAGAACAAGATCATCCAGAAGGGCATCAAGGAAATCGAGAAGGATGTCGAAGCCATAATCCAAAAGGCGCAGAAGGATGCCGAAAAAATCAGGAAATCCGCGAACCCGAGGAAAGTTGCGGAAAAGCTGCTTCCCGCAGTGCTGAAATGATTCGAGGAGTGGAAAAAATGCTGACTCTTGAAACGATGCAAAAGGTGCGGGCATTCGCCAGCCGCGATGACCTACACAATGTCACATCCATCCTTTACGATTTCGGTGCGATCCAGGTGCAGGAATGCAAGCTCACGCCGCCGGATTCGCCCATGCAGGATTTCCAGGAAATTTCCGAAATGCTCATAAGGCTCCGGGCCGAGGAAAGGCTCCTCGAACTGAAGGGCACCGCCGATTGGAAGGAGCTTTCCCTTGGCGATGTGAAAAGCAGGTTTTCCGCCATCCCGTTCTCCCAGGTGGATGAGAATAGGAAGAAGCTGCAGGAAACCGAATCAAAAATCCAGCAGCTGCTGGAGAGGAAAAATTCACTAATGCCTTTCAAGCGGCTGGGCATAAGGCCGGATGCGATTTCCTCGGAAAAGCTGCTGTTCTCATATTTCGAGATCAAACCCGGCACCGGCAATGCAATAAGGTCGTTGCTCAGGAAAATCCCTAACGAACTCCTTTTTGTTGAGGATGGGAAGAAGCATTATGCGCTCCTTGCATTTGATACGAGGCAGAATGAGAAGGTGCAGGCGGTAATCTCAAAGAACGCGCTTACTGTCCATGAAATCCCCAAAATAGATAGGAATTTCAACGAGGAACTGCAGAACATAGATGCACAGCTCCTCAGCCTGTCCTCCGAAAAAGGCTCAAGCAAGAGCTGGCTCGAGTCCTTCAGGAAAAGCCAGGGCGGCGAAATTCTCGAGCTGAAGGAGGCGCTGAACGTGCTTTCGCTCAAGTCGGAACTTCCGTTCAAGTTTGGCCGCACGGATTATTTCTCCGTAGTGGAGGGCTGGATAGAAAAGAAGAATTACGATGATTTCAAGGCCCGCGTAGAGGCGCTAGGAAGCTGCCATGTTGAGGCAGTGAAGACGAAAGAAACGCCTCCCTCCAAACTGAACAACCCCAAGCTCATCAGGCCGTTCGAGTTCATGGTTGAGTTCTTCTCCCTCCCCAAAAGCAATGAGCTCGACCCGACGCTTTTCATTGCGATCACTTTCCCTCTTTTCTTCGGCTCCATCATGGGCGACATCGGCTATGGCATCATCTGCCTTCTCGCGGCAATGCTCATCAAACTCAAATCAAAGGAGGATTTGATGAAGCGGATCGGCGGCATGCTCGCGCTTTCAGCATTCAGTGCAATAGTTTTCGGCATCATTTACGGCGAGTTCTTCGGGCTCGAGCACATGTTCGGCATCGAGCTGCACCCTCTCATACACAGGGCAAAGGAATTTGAGGAGATGGCGAATTTCGCCCTGCTGGTAGGAGTGCTCCATCTTGCATTGGGGTTCATCATCGGCGCATACACGAATTTCATCCACAAGCACTACAAGCACATGATCGCAAAGCTCGCGTGGCTGGTTTTGGAAATCTCCCTCGTTACCATCATCCTGTACGCTCTTGACATTTCGCTTCTCGAAATACTCTCGCCGCTCAAGCACGTCATCCCATTAGAGGTAGCTTTGGGTGCCCTGCTTGTTTGCGCCTTCCTTATCGGTTACCTTGAGAGCCCGGTTAACCTTTTCGAAATCCCGACCCTTATCTCGAATATTTTCTCATACCTCAGGATCGTGGCGCTCGGGCTTTCCGGAGTTGTGCTGGTGCTCATCATCAACCAGCTTCCTGTGGATTTCGACGGGTTTTTCGCGATGGTAACGTTCCAAAAGCCGTTCGATTTGGGGGCTGCAATAATGTTCGTGCTTTTCGCTACCGTATTGGTGCTGGGGCACATACTCTCGCTCGTGCTCGCAATTCTGGAGTCAAGTGTGCAAAGCTTAAGGCTTCATTACGTGGAATTCTTCTCGAAATTCTACGAAGGCGGGGGGCTGCCGTTCGTACCCTTGAGGGAAGGCGAAATCAGGAGGAAAAAATCAGCTTAAAAATGTAATTAACGATAAAATCTCAAAGTTCATGCTTCGTACGAAGCAAAGGTGATAAAAAATGGTTGAATTGGGAACCGGTTTGGTTGCTCTCGGAGCATCAATCGCAATCGGCGCTGGAGCCATCGCAACCGCTATGGCACAGAAGTCCATCGGAGCTGCAGGCCTTGGGCTGATGGCGGAAAAGGAAGGCAAGCTTGGGCAGGTCATCGTCCTGCTCGCAATCCCCGAGACGCTGATCATCCTCGGATTCGTCGTCGCATACCTGATCCTCCAAGTGAAGTGATGCCCTATGGGTTTGGAGGCATTGAAGCAGGAGCTTAACCGCAAGACTGCAAGCGAGGCAAGCCGAATTGAAAACGAAGGCAGAGCGGAAGCCAAACTGATAAAGGAGGGCGCAAGGAAGGAAATGCAGAAACGCCAGGAGAAGGCGGAAAAGGACGCGGAGAATTTCGTGGAACGCGAGCGGATGCGCATACCCGCAGCGAGGCTGAAGGCGAAGCGCATAATCCAGGACGCGAAATACAGCCTGGTGGATGCAAGCCTGAAGGAGCTTGCGGAGATGCTTGAGGCTAAAACATCGAACAGGCGCGAATACGAAAAAACGCTGGAGGCGCTCATCAAGGACGGCCTTTCGGAGGTAGGGAAATCTGCGCTCATACATGTCCGTAAGCAGGACGCCGCATTCGCAAAGAAGTACGGAAAGGTTGTCGAAATCGGTTGCATGGGCGGCGCGATCATTTCTTCCGAGGATGGGAAGCTGCGCATCAACAACACCTACGAAGCCATACTGGAGCGCAAGAGGGACGAGCTGGAACAGCAGGCGTTCGAAGCGATGTTCGGGAAAAAGAATTGAATTCCCCCTATATAGCAAAGTTGGGCCTCATTTTGGGTTTGATGAATATGTATTCCGGTTACGAGTATTCCACAACGCGAGTAAAGGGAATGAAGAGCAAGCTCCTTACAGAGGGGAAGCTGCGCGAGCTGCTGGAAGTCAAATCCATTCCTGAAATGATACAGCTGCTTGAGGAATCCGAATACCGCGAGGATTTCATTGCAATGTCCACGAAATATTCGGGCATGGAACTTGTGATGCGCGCGCTCCACAACAATTTCAAAAGCAGCCTTCAAAAACTGGTTCAAATAAACCCCGAGGAGGGGAAGATCGCACTCAGGATACTGTTGCAGGAATACGAGATCCAGAACATCAACACGATAATCGCTGCAAAAGCAACCGAGACGCCAATTTCGGACACCGACCTCCTGGTGCTTGAAAAGAACGAGGCCAAGCTTGTCGAAAAGCTATTGGCATTGAATTCAGTGCAGGATGTGGTAAAAAAATTGCGCAGCACGGAATACAGCGCTGCCATCAAGAAAGCGGACAAGGAATTCGAGAAGCAGCAGGATTTCCGGGTTTACGGAAGGGCACTGAATGGGTATTATTTCGAGAAGCTACAGGGATTGCCCAGGGGCAGCAATGAGCTCCTCTGGAAGCTGATTGACCTGCGGAACGGCGTTAGGACCATAATGATCATCCTTAGGATAAAGAAAAGCGCGCCCGAAGAGGACGTGCGGAAATACCTGATTGACAGGAACGACAAGTTCGGGCTCGAGCTCTCGAAGATGACGGATTTCGAGAAAATCATGGAAAGGGTTGCCCAAAAAAAGCCGGAATTGGCTTCTGCAGTGAAGCAGTGCCACGAGGAAAATTCCCTCATACCCCTCGAAATAGGGCTGGAGAGGGAATTCGTAAAGAAAGTGCTGAGGCTTCTCAAGCTGGCGGTGCTTGATTTCGCAGTGGTTCTTGGGTACCTTTACCTGAAGGAGCTGGAAGTCTCCGCAATAAGGAAAATAGCATATGCAAAGCAATATGATTTCACGGATGAGCTGAAGGGGATGGTATTCAGCTTCAATGCGTAAATAATGTAAAATGGTTGAATAATATGGACAAAATTCTCGTCCTTGGAGACAGGGACATGGTCACAGGGTTCAAACTCGTTGGGATACGCGACGCGATTGTTTGCAGCGCGGAAACAGCCGACCAGAAATTGGCCGAGCTGCTTGAAAGGCAGGATGCCGGGATAGTGATTTTCCAGGACGAGTTCTATGGGAACCTGTCGCACAAAACGAAAAAGCTGATTGAGACCGTTCCCAAACCGGTGGTTGTTTCCGTCGGCGTGAAAGCGGCCAGCTCCACCGAGAACCTGCAGGCGATGATCAAGCGCGCTATTGGGATTTCCCTAGACAAAATGTAGGCCTAGCCCACGCAATATTCGATCGGGATTTTGCTTGATAAAATGTAATCCGTGCCCACCTACATTGCTTAAACTCCCCAGTTTGCCCACCGCAATATATATTAAACTCAAATTTGTTCAATTACTCACCTGATTCCTTCCTGATAGGTGATTCGATGAACAAGTTTGCCGCTGTTTTTGGTTTACTGATTCTTCTTTCCATTGAAGCGCTTGCTGCTCCGTCACAGATCGCATACTGCCCTTACGGCGACTGCACGCTGAACATCCCGCGCAACAAGATGTTCCAATCGCTTTCGAATCCGAACGATATTTCCCTCATCATTGGGAACAACCAAATGTACAACTATTTCAAATCCACTAATTCAGGGGACAGCTGGAGCAACTTTACCGTCCGCCCATTTTTAGGATTGCATTCGGGAATGTCCGGAGACACAAGCGGCAGCATTTATGTGACGGATGAGAGCATGGGCAGCGTTTATTTCAGGAAAATCAATTCACCTGCAAAATACCCCTCGGATCTCGGGCCGGAGATGTTCCTTGCAGTCGGCCCCACCGACTTGACGAGATCGGTGGTCCTTGCGCAGGATGCGAGCAACATCTGGGTATTCTACCGAACCGTATTGAACCAGTCTGGCAACGTAAGGTATTTCCGTTCAACTGACGGCGGAGTAACATTCCCGCAGCAGGGATGGGTGGAAAATACGGGCACGGATAATGTGAGGATTGGCTCTTTCCTTATAAGCGGCAAGCCCGCGGTAGTAATTTGGTACAGCGAAGACAGCTCTTATGCGGGCTGGGGTTTCCGTTACTTCATCTGGAACGGCAACGCATTTGTTGCGAACCCCGATTCAACAATAGTGTGGGGGTCGCAGATTTACCTGCGCGAATTCACGATGAATTACGTGAACAACGAAATGCACATAGTGTATGCGGATATGAATGGCAGATTGATGCATTCCTGGAAGGCATACAATAACGGCATAGGCAGCTGGAATCAAGTTGCAATTGAATCGCTTGCATATATGCCAAGGGACTGGCATCCGATTCTAACCAAGAGGGGGAACGAACTTTACCTGATTTACGTGAGGCAGGAGTCAACAATGGCTGGGAACAACAACCTCTATTACAGGAAGTGGAATCCTTTAACGAAGAAATGGGGGATTGCGGTTGCCATAACAACCGAAGGTGGCGCCAACCGCTTCCCACAGGTGCCTGCCATCCTAGCTGCCACTTCAAAAATAATCCCGTTGGCTTGGTCAAAAGACGCTTCTGTGATGTTCAACACAATCAGCATCCCCTTGCCCACTCCTACCCCCATCCCAACCATAAGGCCGAAATATAAGGAGGAAGCAGTTGCCCTTGAGAATGTGGGAATGGCAGTTGGCATCTCCTCGGGCCCATCCGGGGAAGTATTTTCCGGGATGCTTCTCGGATTAGCCATCATTGCGCTCGGCCTACTTTTCGCATGGAGGCACGGGCATTTCGAGAGCAAGCCAATGAAAAAGCAAAGGCGCAGGCGGCATTAAATTTTTAATAAGAGTAAGCGTTTTTTAAGGAGGAAGCGGTTAAAATTTCCATGCGGAAATTAATCCTTTTGCTGCTTCTCCTATTCGCACTTGATGTGCCGGCCCCCGATGTCACTACTTGCGGCACAATCACGCAGGCGGGCGGCATTTATACCCTCCGGAACGACCTCCACGCACAGGGGGGGTGCATGGTTTTTGCATCCACCGCTACCGGAGCAACACTCGACCTGAACGGTTATACCATCTACTACGGAGAGGCGGCGGATGGCACTCCGGCAAATCCCGATTTTGAGAGCTGCAGCGGCGGAATCCCTGCCGGATGGGATGTTAGCGCTGCGCCTTCAAGCACATGCATTGTTGGCGATTATTACTACCGGACAGCCTACCTGCTAAATGGGGAAATCGTCCCCGGTTCGCATTCCTTCCAAATGACCTTTTCAAGCGGGGAGACGAAATCCATACTGTCCAGTCCGGTAAGCCTTGCAGGAGGGGCCATTTACGTACCCCAAGTGAGGTTTTTGATGCCATCAAGCTACCGTTATGTCACCACCCTCACAACCGCCAATGATCAGAACATCTGGCGCTCCACAAATGGCGGCACATCCTTTAGTCGCGCAACGCCGGATTTTAACGGCGCCGAGTATCAGAATGCCAAAGCGATCGCGATCAATAGGAACAACAATTACCTTTATGTTATTGAGGACGACGAGGACGTGTGGCGTTCAACCGACAGGGGCGTAAGCTGGACAAAAATCGCATCCAATTTCAATGGCAGGGCGATCGTAGGAAGCTCGCTCATGGATGCTAACCGTGTAAAGGGGGCAGTAGTTGCGAGCGATAACAGCATCATCGCAATTGATGAAGTATCCGACGTTTGGCGATCCACCGATGGAAGCACTTGGACGAAGGTCAATGACGATTTCAACGGCGGCGAGGCCGACAATTTAAATTCCATGACGATAAACGGGAACAATATAATTTTCGCAATATCGGGTACCTCGAGTGGATCCAATGTCTGGCGCTCGTCCGATTTTGGGTCCACCTGGGCGCTTGTTGGAGGGATTGCGGGGCTTGTCACTGCAATAGGCGCAGACAGGAGCAACAACCTGATCGCATTCAACGATGCAAAAGCAGTTTTCAGATCGACAGACAATGGTGCAAGCTGGCCGTCAATAGGCACTGTCAGCTCTACGGGGGGCAATATCCGGCAATTGGTGGCGGATTCAAGCAATACTCTCATCATCCTTGCAGACGGTTTGGGCAGAGGCCAGATCTCGCCGGATTCTGAAATTTTCACCTCAACAAATGGCGGCGCAAGCTGGACTAGAACAAATGATGATTACAACGGCAATAGCGGCTCGCAGGCAGCTTCCATGGCAATTGCCTCCGACAACGAATTGTTCATTGCATCAGGCCCGTTATATGAGACTTCCATAACTGGCGGGAATTGGTTCGGGGCATTCGCACGGTACCCGTGGCTTCCATCCGTCACGGATTCGCAAAGCAATATCCGGAGGTATACTCTCCTGACAAACGAAGCCGTTTCCGCACGGTTCAGGATTTCAATTATTGCGCCCCAAGGGTCGACGACTCCTGCCTACATAGACGAGGTCAGGCTGGTGCCTGCAATGTATTATGCCGTGGATGCCCAGTACGCAAGGGGCGTCAAAATAACAAACGGCAATATTGTCCAGGTGAATGACGGATTTTGGCTGAACAACATCTGGGCCGCCCAAAACGCGGAAATTTCCTACATCCATGGAACTGTGAAGGGCTTGGACAGCTTCAACATCCTTCATGGCTCCGGCCACATCCACCATAATGTCTTCGAAAGCCGAGGAGTGTACTCAACTAGTGAACGGCAGTATGTGTATGCTCCTGTTTACATCGCATGCAGCCTAATCAACTCCTTCCACGACAACCAGATTTATGCAAGGTCGCATGCCGGTGCAAAATTAAGCGGCGATGTGTATAACAACTACGTCCAGATAGATTCGAGGAACAGCAACGGCTTTGGCATTTTTTCAGAATCCGGGTGCACGGCAGGAATGCTCGTCCATCACAATACGATCAACGCGATAAATGGCAGGGGTGTGGGCGCAAACGACAACGATATAGTTGACAGCAACATCATCACCGCAACCGAACGTTCCAATCAGGAGTATAACCCTTTTGCGAACGGCCTCTACCTGATCTCATATGGGATTCAAACAGAAACCGATGACAATGTGACCCTCACGAATAATTCAATTACCGTAAGGACCAACCCGATGTATGGCGATGCTGCCGGGTTGCGGATTACGGGCAATGTCGGTCTTAGCAGGATCATGAACAATAAAGTAACCGTGATTAAGGAACAGGCGGACAATACGAGGGCAGTTGCGTTGTGGCCTGCCCAGGAGAATGTTGCGCAACCGGGATTGATGGGCTCTTTATTCAAGAACAACGAGTTCATCTCCAATAATTACTTAATAATGGCCGAAGCAGTCAGCAATGCCTTTCTCGATTCAAATACCTTCAGGCGCGGGCCGAATCCGATTGGTTTTACATCCCTTTATTTCCGGATAGCAACTTCGAACTTCACTCTCCTCAATTCCACCCTTCTCGACGGAGCTTCCCAGGAGGCGACCTTCAACTGCGGCTCGGGCTGCAGCTACAATGTTGAATGGTACCTTATTGTGAGGGCGCAGGACGGGAGCGGGAATGGAATTCCTGGCGCAACTGTGCGGATAACCGATTCGACAGGCGCAGTTATAGTCAACGGCCAATCGGTCGCATCCGATGGCACATACACCCGTTCACTCCGCCAATTCACAAATGCAGGCACTTCCGGCTCAGGCACAAAAACATATTATACTCCCCACACTGTCAGTGTCACTTCCGGTACCCAAACAATCACAAAATCATTGACGATGGATCGTTCTTTTCTCGAGCCTTTCGTTTTCGGGCCCTGCACGAACGGCCAGACGCAAAGCTGCATAACATCACAAAGCTGCCCTGGCACCATGACGTGTTCCGGAGGAACTTGGGGTTCTTGCATAGATAATTCTGGGGACGGCTGCCCCGCGCCCTCCCCGTCCGTTGTTCCGAGCCCTTCCCCCTCACCATCAGCTAGCCCCTCTGCATCTGCTTCACCAAGTGTTGCTCCCTCGCCTTCCCCTTCGCCCCAACCTCCCGCAGGAAATATTTTCGGCAATATTTACCTTACGGGCACCCCCCGCGGAGTTGGCGCAGCAAAGAGATGCACCTTATTCACCTCCAACTCAAACATTTACGCAACAGCAATCAATGCCCATTTTGCCGGCAGTTCCGGAACCTCATGCGCTTTCGGGGTTTACCAGGGAGGGAGTGACAGTCTCTCGATGCTACTCTATTCCAGCAGCGCCTTTTCCGTTACCAGCACAACAGCAGCCTGGCGCACTCAAACAATAGGAAGCCTCTACCTTCCAGCAGGGCAATACGGCTTATGCGTGATGTGCAACGGCGATTGGGCGTATTCCTCCTATGAGCCCCCTGCAGGGGTAATGCGCGGGAATTCCATCCTAAGTTTCGAGACCCCATTCACTTCAGCAGGCCAATGGACTGGCGCATACAACACGTCTATTTTTGTCAACATCACTTCCGGCTTGCCTTCCGCATCTCCCTCACCAAGCCCTTCTCCCCTGCCTGACACAACCCCTGCTGTTTTAAGCAACGGCGCACCTACGGGCACCCTCCCAATAGGGACAGCAACCGCAACCCTCTCCTTGAATACGAACGAAGCCGCAACCTGCCGCTACAGCACAACCCCCAATGTCGCTTACGCATCAATGACGAACACCTTCACAACAACCGGAGGCACTTCCCATTCGCGCTCCTTAACTGGTTTGCAGAATGCCCAAACATACAACTATTATGTCAGGTGCATTGATGCAGCAGGGAATGCAAACCCCACGGATTATGCAATAACTTTTTCAGTTGCAGGGGATACCGCTGCTCCAAGTTTAAGCAACGGCGCCCCAACCGGAACGCTTCCCCAAGGCACCATATCGACCACACTCTCCCTGAACACAAATGAAGCCGCAACCTGCCGCTACAGCACAACCCCCAATGTCGCATATTCTTCCATGACCAACACCTTCACAACAACCGGAGGCACCTCCCACTCGCGCACATTGACCGGTTTGCAGAACGGCCAATCCTACAATTACTATGTAAGGTGCATCGATACCGCCGAAAACGCCAATACGGCTGATTATGCGATTTCCTTCAGTGTTGCTGCTGATACGATCCCAGCAATTCTCAGCAATGGCCTTCCAACCGGCACACTCCCAATTGGGACAACTTCCGCAACCCTTTCCATAAGCACAAACGAAGCCGCAACCTGCCGCTACAGCACAACCCCCAATGTCGCATATTCTTCCATGACCAACACCTTCACAACAACCGGAGGCACCTCCCATTCGCGCTCCTTAACTGGTTTGCAGAACGGCCAATCTTATGCTTACTATGTAAGGTGCATTGACACAGCAGGGAATGCCAACCCTACTGATTACGCAATTTCCTTCAGCGTCGCAACAGATACGACTTCCCCGGCTGCAATTACCAATCTCGCTGCCAGCTCCTCAACTGATACGCAAGTAACATTGCAATGGACTTCTCCGGGCGATGACGGCTCAGCAGGAATAGCGACCTCTTATGACGTCCGCTATTCAACTTCCGCGATTACCGCAGCGAACTTCGGGGGAGCAATACCGGCAACAGGCGAACCCAGCCCGCAAGTTGCGGGCTCAACCGAATCTTATACGGTTTCCGGACTTTCTGCTTCAACCACGTATTATTTTGCAATAAAAACAGCAGACGAAATTCCCAATTGGTCGGCTCTCTCAAATGTCATCACGAGGACAACTAACCCAACTCCGGATACAACCGCGCCGGTGCTTTCCAACCCCAGGCCTGCAAGGAATTACATCTTCCCCTCGGGCACAACCTCAACAGTAATCGGCTTTGATACGAACGAGCCCGCAAGCTGCAGGTTCAGCACGGTGCAAGGGGTGCCATACAATTCAATGACCAGCTCGTTTATTGCAACAGGAAATTCCCATTCCGCAACTGTTTCATCCCTCCAGAATGGCCAATCTTACAATTATTATGCAAGATGCATTGACACTTCGGGGAATTTGAACAATTCCGATTATCCGCTCTCATTCAGCATCGCATTGCCGACGCAGGATTTGAATCCGGATGTTTACCTGAATTCGCCATCTTCCGGGGCTACCGCTTACAGGGAGAGCATGCTTTTCAATTGCTCTGCAATTGATGATGCCGCACTCGCCTCCCTTGAAATGTACGGGAATTTCTTCGGGGAATGGGGCATCATCGGAAATTACCCTGTTTCCGGAAAGCAGGCAACTGCCACATACAATATTGACCTTTCATTGGTGCCGGCAGGAACCTACAGGTGGAATTGCCGTGCAACGGACAACGCAACTCACCAAAGCTTTGCCGCATCTAACTTCTCCCTCATGCTGATAGACCGCATTTACGATTTCATGCTTTCACCAGCAATTGATGCATTCTCTGCTTCAAACGATCCTGGCACCGTCACCAACCGGACCTATACGCTGAGGAACACCGGCAACCAATACCTTTCCGGATTCTCATGCACTGCAAGCGAGAGCTGGGTTTCCATATTCAATTGCCCAGTAGGTTTGCAGCCGGGGAATTCGTCAATTGTAATTGCCAGCTACAGTACGGGCAGCTTGCCTGAAGGAGCGCATGCGGTTTCACTCAATTTCTCCCAGCCGAATGCGGATTTCCGCCTCGCATCGGTAAATGTCAATGTTACCTCCGCACCTTACAATCCGATTCCGGTTATTTCCAATGTTTCCAACTCAACCAGCTATTCCTCCGTGATTATAAGTTGGAACACCGACATAAATAGCAATTCCACTGTGCTCTTTGGCACTAGCAATGCGAGTTTGGATAAAAATTCCTCCATCAATGACAACGTCCTTCTCCACTCCATAAACATACAAGGGCTCTCTCCGCAAACTCACTATTACTTCCGGGTTGAAAGCTGCTCGCTTGGCGGCTGCTCATCCTCCGCGCTTTTTGATTTCATGACATTGCCGCTTCCTTCCGGGTGCGCCTACTCCAACCCCGCTTGCCCATCCGGATACTCCTGCCAGAGCAATGCATGCGTGGCAAATTATGTGCCTCCTTCCGGCCCCGGCAGCGTATATTCCCCCCCATCCTACTATCCCGAATCCTCCCCCTCGGCAAAACCCTCCGCCTCGCCGACTGCAACCAATGCTTCCTCCGTGCAGCAATTCATCGAAGTTTCATTGGAAATAGAGGAACGGCTGCCGGAAATTGATTTTGATACGGAAGGCCAGCAGGATATTGCGGACATGCTCGCGCAGGCAAAGGAATTGCAAAGGCAGGGAAGGACGGAGCAAGCGCTGGTGCTTCTAGGGAAGGCCAGGGAAAAGCTCAAGCAGACAATCGAGGATTCAAAAACCGAAAGGGCAGGCTTCACATGGCAAATAGTGGCAATGCTCAGTGTAATGTTCCTGGCTTTACTGATCTATTATGTGAAGAAGACGCACTTCAAAATAACCGAACTGCAAGGGATAAAATCCGCGCCTCCGGAGGAAAAGAAACCGGGCGCATCCGTATCTGGAAGTTACGAAGAGACGCTGAAATAGTTAAAGCGGCCGCCTTATACGCGGCCTAATTTTTTTATCTTCTTCGGGAGCATATATATATCAGACCGACCTACTTTTTCCAGTGATTTTATGGCCCGATACCTCCTCTTGCTGCTCTTTTTAGTGCTTTTCATCCAGCCGCTTCTTGCGGTCCCGACGCAGATCGCCTCCGGCCAAAGCGTCCTTACGATACCGCGTCATAAAATATTCCAATCCCAGACGAACCCGAACGAAATTTGGGCGATCTTCCAGGGCCCCGGAACTGGAAATGGCAATAACTTCATCAAAACAACCAATGGCGGCACAACCTGGAGCACTCCCCTTACAATCAGGTATTACCTCGATTACCATGCCTCCCTTGACGGCGATTCAGCAGGCAACCTTTACATTGCGGATCCCGATTCAGGCGCGGCATATTTCCGCAAGGTGAATTACCCGGGTGCCAGCACATCCGATTTCGGGCCCGAAATGCATCTCACTTCCGCCTACATCCCTTCGGGTGTGGGCACCCGCAACAACGTGATTGTGCAAAGCACAAATAGCATTTTCGTTATTGCGCGGACATCCGTGAACGCCGTAGGCAATATCCGATATTTCCATTCCACCGATGGCGGCATCACCTTCCCGCAGCAGGGATGGGTTTCCGATACGGGCTATGACAATGTGAGGATCGGCTCCATGCTCGTCAATGGGCAGCCCGCAGTAGTTGTATGGTACAGCGACGATTCCTCATCAACCGGCTGGGGTTACAGATATTTCATCTGGAACGGCAACTCATTCGTCGCCAACCCCGACTCAACCATAGTGTGGGGATCGAAAATCTACAGGAGGGAATACGGGATGAATTTCGTTGATGGCGACATGCACGTAATATATGAGGATAATTACGGCCATCTTCTACATTCATGGAAGCCCTACAATGGCGGCACCGGCAGCTGGAACCAAATAACTGTTGAAACCCTCCCATACGACCCGGCTGCCTGGCATCCCTCCCTTACAAGGCACGGCAACGACCTTTACTTATTCTACATCAGGCAGGTTACGAGCACTTCCGGGAACAACGCTGTAATGTACCGCAAATGGAACAAGGCAACAAGCTCATGGAGCGCCGCAACCATGCTCTCAACTACAACCGGAGTCCCCAACGGCTTCCCCCACGGCCCCGCAGCTGTCAACCCTTCCTCCACTTTCATCCCTGTTATTTGGGATTCGGTGGGGGCAATTATGTTCGAGAAAGTATCAACAACTTCCCAGCCTTCCCCATCCGTTACTGCTTCACCGAGCCCTTCCCCATCACCCAGCCCCTCCCCATCAATTTCCCCCTCGCCTTCCGCTTCCCCGTCCGCATCACCTAGTGTTGCAGCATCACCATCCCCATCGCCCAGTGTTCCGCCTTCCTCCAATACGATTTTCGGCAACATCAATTACATAGGCAGTGCCAAGAGCCTTGGCGCAGCCAAGCGCTGCACATTATTCACCTCCTACTCCAACGTTTACGCAACCGCAATAAATGCGCGCATCGCCGGCAGTTCCGGTATATCCTGCTCATTTGGGATTTACCGCGCCTCGAGCAACAGCCTTTCAAACCTCCTCTATTCCAGCCCGACTTTCCCAGTAACCAGCACAACCGAAGCGTGGTTCATGCAGCCAATAGGCAGCCTATCCCTTGCAGCCGGCCAATACGGGTTATGCACTGTTTGCAATGGCGATTGGGGCTATTCCAGCCAGGACACTCCGGCTGGCATCATGCGCGGAAATTCCATCCTGAGTTTTGAAGATCCCTTCACTACGGCCGGCCAATGGACCGGTGTTTACAATGCGACTATTTTCGTAAACGTCTCCACTGGAATTCCAACTGCATCGCCTTCCGTCGCACCCAGCCCGAGCGCATCGCCCTCTCCGGCCGCAAGCCCTTCACCCTCGCCAATTCCCTCCCCTAGCATTTCACCTTCTCCTTCCCCGAGCCCATCCCCGTCTCCCAGCACAGCGCCGCCATCCGGTCATTTCACCGGCTGCTCTGATCCGGCTCTTTCGCCCCTGCTTGGCGGCCGCACATGCGTCCCAGTGACAACTTGCGGAATAACTTTCACCTCAAACCGCTATTACCTTTTAACACAAAATGTGCAAAGCGACGGCACCTGCTTCCTCATTGAAAACGCACCCAACACAGTCCTCGACCTGAACGGCTATACCGTTACTTTCGGCCTCAATCCCCCTTATGTTGCAAGCTGCGGCGGTTCCAGCGGCTATATTTGCGCTTACGGAATAAGGAACCGCTATAGCGACAACGCGAAGATGACTAACGGGAATATCGTCCAAGCAAAGGGCGTAAATTTATTGTCCATTAGCAGTGCAGTAAGGGTTGCCGCAAACAATCCTGAAGTTTCCTACCTGAACATTTCCGTTTACAGCAATGACAGCGGGGTCATCTCCATATTCGGAGGCGGATACGGTTCCGTCCACCACAATGAAATTTACTCCACTGCATCAATCATCACAAATAGGCATTTGGTACGTGCAGGCATCGAGGTTGGAGACGGATCAAATAGCGTTTCGATTTACAACAACAAGATCATCGGAGTCCCCCAATTCGGGATCTCCTGCGCCTGGCCAAGGGATTATGCAACCTACCCGATTGACACTCCGATCAATTGCGACATCCATCACAACTACATCAGCCAGGACGCGTCCCGCACGTCAAACGGCTATGCCATAGGCTCGGATTCATTCTCGACAATCCACGATAACGTCATCGAAACAGCAGCCGGCCGGGGCATCGGCTTTTCACGCCCATACCTTTTCATTTACAATAACATCATCAATGTTACCCAGCCGAATACCGGGGAAGGCGGATCCGCAACTGCACATGGGATCCAGCTTGAGGATTTTGCTTCCCATTCCATGATTTACAATAATACCGTGTTTTCATGGAGCTCCCTACCTGACGGAGGCACAAGCCCGTTGGGGATACATCACTGCGAAGCGAACCTCAATCTTACCATTTATGGCAACACCTTCATTTCCTATTTCAGGGGCGGCCCCGGAGTGAATTTTGCGTTAGGATCGGGATCGGACACCTCCTCCTCCGCATGCGGAGGGGTGAACATTTACGACAACGTTTTCATGAGCAACAGCCGAGCGATTTCCAGCTATTACGGCGGCGGGATCCGCGGATACAACTTCACCAACAACCGCTTCATCCTCCTGACCCCCACAATCTCCTCGACAAGGTTCTTCGATATGGCTGGGGAAATTTCGACTGAAAATACCTTCCTCAACACGACCCTTATAGGGTACAGCTACCGCGATATGTATTCCAGCAACGTTGCCGCTTACACCGTCAGCTGGTTCCTCGACATAAGCGTTTACGACAGCGGTGCAGCTGCAAACGGCGCCCAAGTGCAGGTTGTAAGCGCACGCGGCAACACCCATTCCGCAACAACCGTGAATGGAAAAGCGCATTTCGAACTTCCGCAAGCGGATTACCGTTATTCCGGAGGGCTCACGACAACGGAATACAACAGTTACGTGATTACGGTCACCCTCAACGGCCAAACGCAAACCAGGACCGTAGACTTGACGAGATCCCTGCTTGAGCAGTTCTATTTCACAACGACTCCCTGCACAAACGGCAACACGCAAAGCTGCACCACTTTGCAAGGCTGCTCCGGATCGCAGACATGCATTTCCGGAACCTGGAACGCCTGCACAGACAACAACCCGAATGACAATTGCCCGCCTGACAATGCCCCCACTGTTTTCCTCAATTCCCCGAACAGCGGCTATTCAACATTCGGCAATTCAGTCACATTCAATTGCTCTGCGAATGATGATTTCGGCCTCACCAACCTTGATTTATTCACCAACACCGCAGGTTCCTGGCAGGCTTCATCAACGAGGTCCGTTTCCGGCACAACAACAACCCAGACCTATACGTTAAGCAGCCTCTCTTCTGGTTCCTACATCTGGAACTGCCGTGCAACCGATTCAACCGGAAAAACATCCTTCAGCTCCATCAATTACACGTTCTCCGTATTGCAGCCGATCTACAATTTCTCCCTCTCAACCGCATCGGATTACTTCTCAGTGCAGCCGAATTCCATCATAACAAGAACCTACACTATTTCAAACAACGGCAACCAGAACCTTGCGGCATTCGCATGCACCTCGAATGCCAGCTGGGCGGCAATTTCAAATTGCCCTCCCTCGCTTCAAGTTGGGAACAGCACGACCATTTCCGCATCATTCAATACGGCGGGTTTGGCTGAGGGAATTTACGGCGTCCGCTTGGCATTCTCCGAACCCAATGCGGGTGCAAAAACAATTGCTATTGTAGTGAATGTCACTTCAACTCCCGTAAACCCGATCCCGGCAATATCCAATGTGAATGCAACCCCCTCCTACAATTCCGCAACAATCATTTGGAATACGGACATCAACTCTAACTCAACCGTTTCATACGGCACCAGTCAAGCCAACTTGAACAACTCGGCAAATAACGGCGATAATGTGCTTTCGCACTCCCTGTTGCTATCTCCACTCTCGCCCTCCACGCAATATTATTACCGCATAATGAGCTGCTCGTTGGGCGGATGTTCCAGTTCTGCAATCCAGAGTTTCAACACCACTGCATTGCCCACTGGCTGCGCATACTACAATCCGCCTTGCCCATCCGGCTACTCCTGCCAGAGCAATGCATGCGTTGCGACTTACGTGCCCCCATCCGGGCCCGGCAACGTGTATTACCCGCCAAGCTACCCGCAAGCTTCCCCCTCAATAAGACCATCCGCCTCCCCATCAACTTCCCCAACAATTTCCCCCAACCAGCAATTTGTTGAAACCGTATTGGAAATAGAGGAGCAGCTCCCGGAAATTGATTTCGACGTTCAAGGGCAAAAGGATATTGCGGACATGCTCGCGCAGGCAAAGGAACTGCAGCGGCAAGGCCGAACAGAACAGGCACTGGTGCTGCTTGGGAAAGCAAGGGACAAGCTGAGGCAGACGGCTGATGCCGCAAAGGACAGCAAGGCGAGCTTCTCGTGGCTGGTTGTTGCGATAATAATCATCCTGCTCCTCGCTATAGCGATTTATTACGTGAAGAAAACCCATTACAAAATAACCGAACTGCAAGGAATAAAATCCGTGCCTCCAGAAGAAAAGAAACCGGACACATCCGCAAGTTACGAAGAGACGCTGAAATAAGCGCGGCGCCCCCATCGAGCCATAAGCAAAGGAATTGCCTTAGATGAAGGCGCTGGTTTAAATACGGATAAAAATTAACTTTAAAGCATGGTGGAAAAATTCTGGCTATTGGCACCCTTGCTGATTTTCGCCGCAATCCCGGCATATGCGCAGGAGGCGCCTCCCTCTCTCCCTCCCGGAGGTTTCGAGGTGAATCTGTTCTTCGTTGATTCCTACACTTCGGAGCCGCTGCGTGAGAGGATGGTGCTTGCAATTTATTCGGCCAACGATACGCAGGAGTGGGTGCTGAGGAAAACGGACGGCCGGGGCGTAATCGCGCTTATAATGGATGGCGGCACCTACGACCTTGTTGGGGAAATCAACGACCGTGCCGCCTCACCCGGAAATGATTTTTTCGCGAGGAAACGGCTTTCCATAGAATCCAGCCGGAATTTCACCGTGCAGATGATGCCCGTCGGCACTCTCATCGGCACCGTGCTTTTGGACAATTATGCGGTTGAAAACGCACGGATCTCCCTGAAGTGCGCATCATCACTTTACGACATGGGCGAATTCTACAGGAATGTCAAAACTGACGAGCTCGGCACGTTTTCGCTGAGGAACGTCCCGGCTGAAAGCTGCGAAATATTTGCCAGCTACAATGGAAAATCGGGCAGGGAAAACATTGCACTGCAGCAAGGGCAGCTGCTCCGGGTGGATATACGACTCGAGCAAAAATTATCCGAGAACCCCGGGCCGAACTATTTGGAGATCATCCTGATACTCTTTTCCTTCCTCGTATTGGGCCTGGTGGTTTACAAGAAATATTTCGCGGAAAAAAAGGTTCATTTCAGGGGCGTTGGAAATAAGGGCATGGAAACTGGCGAAAAAAAATCTGTTGCTGCGGATAGGAAAATTATCCCTAAAAAAATAAATAATAAATTGGAGAGTGCGGAGGAATCCGGATCAGGTGATATTGCTGGCAAAGGGGGAAAAGTCCGAGTCAACAAGAAAATGGATGGCATCATACGCACGCTGAATGAGAACGAGAGGAAAATAATCGAATTCATCATTGCCCAGAATGGAAGGAGCCGCCAGAACCGGATTTACCATGCGCTGCTGATACCGAAAGTGTCGCTCTCGCGCGCAATATTTTCGCTGGAGAACAAGAACATCGTGAAAACGCGCTCTCTGGGGAAGGTGAAGGAAGTTGAATTGAGTGATTGGTTTCTCCAGTGAATGAGCTAAATAGGCGGAATTTGGCTTATTTTCCTATAAAGAGGTCTATTTAATGTTATTTTTCAGATTTTAAGTAAAATTAATTATTTATAATCAAAATGAAGCTATTTGGTACGATTTATTACCAAATTGATCCGCCCAACCTTTAAATATCGCTTGAAGTAATCATAATACCCACTTAGGCAAAATTGCCATGCCAGAGCAAACCCGGCTTGCCGTTTTGCCAGTTATAGTAAACAAGGTGCGTTTGAATGAATAAGTCGATTGCATTCTTTGTATGTGCGGTTTTCATTTTTTCATTGCTTCCTTTTGCATATGCAACAACCCCTACTCCGACAATTTCCCCCTCTCCGACTGTGATTGAAAGCGGAACCGCAACCAGCGGCGGAATAGGAGGGACGGCGATCCTAATAAAATCCTATTCCTATACGGTTAATTTCAAGCAAGGCTGGAACCTGTTTTCAGTGCCGCTTACGAACAGCAGGATCATTTCAACTGATTGCGTGAAAAAGCCCATATATTATTACAATACGGGGCAAAACCAGTATTATTCACAAGGAGGGTTTGCTGTTGGAACTGAATTGCTAGGTGGTTTCGGCTACTGGTACAAATCAGATTACAATTGCAAGGCAACTTTCATGGGCTCCGGCCATTATGCACTTCCGTTTGGAATGGAGCTAGGGGCAGGCTGGAACCAGATTGGCGCGCCATACGATACAATTAATTTCAAAGAGATGGCGGGCAACTGCGATGTTGTTTCGGGGCCCTACAAATTCAATACTGCTGCTTACAAATGGGAAAAAGCAGAAATGCTCCAGAAAGGGGAGGGGTACTTCATCAAAGTGAGGAACGCATGCGCACTCAGTGCACAGCCGCCCAATCCGCCAGAATCCCTGCCAGACCTGACAATTTCAGAATTGCCATCGATGCCGTCGCCCAATGCCGGAGATACAATTTCCCTGAAGTACATCGTGAAGAACATTGGCCCTGGCAAAGCGGGCTCCTCGGTGCTTAAAATCGGAGGCAACACTGGTGGGCTGTATTCAGTCCCTTCATTAGGTGCGGGCGAGCAATATGCGGCGTACCACAAATTCATCGTCCCTTCCTCGCAAGTGCAGATAATCGTGACTGTTGATTCAAACAACCAGGTTGAGGAAAGCAATGAGAACAACAATCAATTCGTGCAGTACCTATATGTGGGGAATAACACCCAGAAAGGGTTCGATCCCGGGATCGTGGAGATTTCCCTCTCAAATAGCAACCCTAAGGCGGGCGAAGCGTTTACCATAAATATTCCAGTAAAGAATTACGGGGATGTGGGCGGCTACATCACTAGCTTCTCACTCGGCCTTACTGGCGGCGGAGAGGGAAATAACCTCGGTGGAGGGTTCGGCATGGCGGAGGGCGGAAACAGGTACCTCGGTCCCGGGGAAACCTATATTTACCAGGCAAACAGCCAAGTCCTTCCAACTGGGGGAATGTGGACTGCAACCGCAACTATTAGCGCAACGAACGACATCAATGCGGGGAACAACGTATACAAAAGAACGCTCTATGTGGCTCCTGCCAGCACCGGATTCGACCTCGGGATATATGTGATTTCCATTTCACCCTTATCGCCTAAGGTAGGCGACACCATCACCGTCACTGCCTATCTCTATAATTATGGCGACACGGGCGGTTATCTGAAAGGGCACTCCTTTTCGATTTCAGGGCCAACTGGTGCCCAAGGCGGAAGCGCTACCTCGCCCGTATCGGGCACGTACATTGGAGGTCACCAATATTATACTCTGAGTTCAACATTTTCAAACACTTTCAATGCGGCCGGGAGCTGGAATGTCAAGGCGTCAATCAGCCCGGAGGGCGACATCAATTCCGCAAACAACCAGCTGGATAAGCAATTTGCCGTCAGCGAGTCCCCAACCAACTGCGAGTATTATGGTGACGGCTCGAGGTCGGGAATGAAAATCAACTGCAAATGGCATGCAAACAACGGCTACATCGTGCAGCTGAAGGACGTATCCTCATTCGCGCCCCAGAGGGCGCAATTTGATGTGCTGACATCTGCCGGTTCACTCGTAAAGAGGGTGTATTTGGGAACAGGTGAAAGCACCGTTGTTACTGAAGCGGGGAATCTTTACCTATACGTAAATAACATGGCATTTTACCAACCCGCCACGAATTCCTATGTTGACCTGACAATAAAATCAAACTACCAGCAGAATACTGGCTTCGACCTTGGAGTATATTCAATAAGCATTTCACCGCAGCAGCCGAAAGTGGGCGAATCTGTCACAATAACTGCCAATCTCTACAATTACGGGGATACGGGCGGCTACCTGAAGGGGCACAGCTTCAATTTTGAAGGCCCCCAGAGTTCCATGGGTGGCGGCGGGGGCTCTGCGCCAATAAGCGGTGGAACTGGAATTTACATCGCAAGCCATCAATATTACACAATAACCTCCACGTTTGCAAACACATTCAATACGGCTGGAAACTGGAAGGTGAAAGTAACAATCAACCCGGAAAATGACTACAATTCTGCAAACAATCTCATGGATAAGACCTTCTACGTCGAAGCGCAAGGGACCAATACGACCCCCTCGCCATCTATTTCTCCCACTCCTTCAATTACCGCGACTCCGTTCACTCCCCAATTCTTTGACCTTTATATCAGGAATTCGTATTGGGCTTCCCCATCACTGATTTCGCTCTTCAATCCTGCCGACAGGTGGAGGTTTGTCGGAACGCAGCAGCTTGCATCCAGCGGGTCATACGTTTCCATTGCCGGAATGGAGGATTCGATAAATTTTGACCGCGATTACAACGACATGGCTTTTGACGTGACTTCGGTGAATGATGTCAAGCGCGTCTCGGTCAAGATCAATTCCTGCAATTCAGCCGCTGCGGATGCAGTTTGGGTAAAATACCTCCAGCCGGGGAATTCAACGGCAATGATAATGGAAACGAACGAATATGTAATCGGGGAATATCCGGAGATAATGGTATTTCCCCAATGCTCCGGGAATGAGGGAAAATCCCGGTCCGTGTGGATCTACGGGGCCGCATAATTTTAAATGAGGTGTTTTATGAACAAATACGTTGTGATTTTTGGGGCGATGCTTCTGGTTGCAAGCATGGTATTTGCCACTAACGAATCTGCCACGCCTACGGTTTCATCCGCGTCTTCGGGCGGAGGGAGCGGAGGGGGAGTAGCTGTTGCAATTAAGGCTACTACTACTTCCGAGAAAATGGTTCCGATATTCCCCTGTTCGAGCAAATATGCGAATCCCTCGAATTGCATAGTGGATGATGAGATGCCGCCATTGCCGGATGATGATTCGGCATCCGCATATTCTATTACGCTCAATTTGCGCAAGGGCTGGAACATGATTTCCTTCCCCTACCTTATGCGCCTCTATTACGAGAATGGCGGCGGATCCTACCCTACAATCAAAATTGTGAGGAACACATGCGATTCCACACAACTTATGCACTACGATCCGGGAAATTCGGCAAAATGGGAGACGTGGGTGCTTGGAGGCACGGGGACTGGTGCGCCTTTCCTTGGCTATTGGTACAAGGCGAGCAGGGACTGCAGCATCACCATCGAGGGAAACGAGAAAGTTGATGCTAACTCCAAATACCTTTATGCGGGCTGGAACCAGATTGGTGCATCTTCGAGCGAGGTCACCTTCAGTTTAATGACCGGCACATGCACGATCACTTCCGGGCCATGGAAATACAATGCATACGCGAAGCAGTATGAAAAAGCGTCCACGCTGATTCCCGGAATAGGGTATTTCGTGAAAGTAGCTGCCAATTGCATGCTTTCAGAAAACGAAGAAATGCCGCCCTTCCCGACTGAGCAGCCAATCGTGACGGTTTACCCGACAATACGGCCCACTTATTACCCGACAATTTATCCCAGCCCTCAGCCATACAAGCCAACCATTCTCCACCGGACAATAAGGGACTGCACAACTGACCGTATAATGACGCAGGCGGAGTCACTGAACATTGATGTGAACTCTGCGGAATACAAGGGGCTCACGCTTGATGATCCCGTGAAGAACATCCAGACGATCGATTTGCGCGTCATCCAGGGGGGGCAATACGGCAATTACATGTGCAAGAGCAGGAAGCTAGAGCAGTGCGAGCTGGTGCAAACTACCGCCCAGAAACAGCTGATGCTGGACCTCAATTTCGACGAAGGCTCAGGCAACGTGCTGAAATCCTCCACCAACAGCCTTCAGGCAACTGCTACGAATCCCATATGGGTGGAAGGAAAATCCGGGAAAGCACTGATGTTCAATGGCAACTCCTACGTAAGGATTCCAAGCAACCCCGCGCTTAATTTGGGCGACCGTTACCTGATCGAATTGTGGTTCCAGCCGATTACGGACCCCAACACGTGGTCAGGAAGCTACCAGACAATGGTCAGCAAGGAAGGAGAATATATTTTCAGGTTTGCCAACGGCCATGATGAGAAGGGCAATGGGAGGATACTCAGCACCATAGATTTCGGCGCAGGGATAGACCAGCATGCGAATGCGTACCTTCCGGGCTTCAGGTACGGAGGGGGCAGTTATGCAGGCCACGAAACAGGGGACATCGAATTCGTTCCGGGCAACTGGTACAAGATGGAAATGGAATATGACGGCGCCTACCTCAACCTTAGAGTGAACGGGCAGACGATTTCGAGGACGAAAACGAGCAGGAACAAAGTATCCGGCAATAATGACCTGTACATTGGCTCGCACATCAACGGCATCGACCGGCTTATAGGCATAATAGATGAAGTGAAAATCTGGAGCACAAGCGCTTCAATGTACGACCCGAAAGACATCTACTACGATGAATGGTGCGAATACGGGCGCTGATTTATAAGCTGGCGCAGCCAAATTTCAAACAAAGTGATAATCATGAACGCCGCATTGGTTTTGTTAGCTACATCCCTGCTGCTTGTAGGATGCATGGAGCCAGTCACGCCTACTCCCACAATTCAGCCGGAAATAACCGTCTCGCCTGCAGCTACAATTGCAGTCAGCCCTCCGATAATCACCCCTTCACCGAGCGACGACTTGCCCCCATTGCCCCCTTCTGACAATTCACCAACTGCAACACCATTAGCAACTATCCCGCCGGGTGGTTCGGATGATCTTCCCCCATTGCCTGCATAGGCAATTGATTCCGATCGATGTTTTTATTTTTTCCCTACCTGCTTTTCAATCAGCAATAGTATTTCCCTCTCGATCGCGGGGATTGCGGTTGAATTCGCTTGCAATGCAGCAGCAGCGGAATGGCCGCCGCCGTTCTGGATTTCACTCCCGAAAATAATTTTGAGCTCGTTTATGAGCGCATTCGCATCAAAGCCCATTTCCAAAACCGGCTTGTTGGCCCTGAATGATATGGAATCCTCGATGATGCCGAGGCAGACTATGGGCTTCCCCCCAAGCTCCTTTCCCTTCTTTGCGATAATCTCGTTCATTATTTTCCCCCGCGGCGGGTAATCGCCTTTCTTGAGGAATTTTGATATTTTGACAATAACCGCGGAATAGCCGCCGAAATCCCTTGTTTCCGTATAATGCTCCGATTGCAGGAGCGCTTTCCCGATTTTCTCCTTTGCCTGCAAATAAGCCTCATCAACCATTTCCTTGTTGTCAAATGCGCCGTCGTAAAAAGGGAGGTCGAGCTCCTCGAAAGTGGAGATGTAATCAATTGCAACGGCCTCCTTATGCTCAATTCCCTTATCGGCGAATTCGCTTTTATCCGACTGGAGCGAGTATTTCACTATTTTCTCATCGACCCCTTCAGGATCAAGCAGTTTTGCAAGTTCGTAGCAAAGAAGCCCCGCGGTATGGGAAGAATTGCCGCCGGCCATCATTGGAGAGATGAAGAAGGACGCGAGTTTTTCAGCCTGCCTATCGAAAGGATGGTGGTCGAGGATGATGATTTCTGCACCGGCTTCCCGGAGCATTTTCAAGGAAGCGATGCTTTCGGGGTTGGCGCCGTGGTCAACCAGGATGAAAACCGTGTCACGCGGGTCATTCAGCCTTCCGAGCTCGTCATATGCCCTGCCCCTTTCATAAACCGCGATCTGCGATGGGAATGACTGTATGACGCATTCCGGGTCTAGCGCTTTTAACGCCCTGTAGAGCAGGACGCCGGCGCATATGCCGTCGCAATCATTATGGTACCGGATCGCGAAGAATTTCCCCCCCTCAACCGCACTCCTTAAATGCGCAGCTAGCGCCTCCAGTTTGGGAAGCAGCTTCCGCATGCATTCATCATCAACCAGCATCAAATCGGCACCTTTTTATAGCTTAAATCGAACAATAGAAAGGCTAGTTATTAGCGCATTATACCTTTATACTTATTTCGAGGTGTTCAAAGATGAAGGCAGTTATAAGCAATTACAGGAGAAGCAGGCATTCGCAGAAAACTACGCATATGATACTCATAGTTGATGGCGTGAAGAGCCGCAAGGAGGCGGAAGCGCTTAAGGGAAAAACTGTGACTTTCACTACCGAAGGAAAGAAGCTGATCAAGGGCAAAATCGCAGCTGCGCACGGCAGCAAAGGCGCTATCAGGGCGATTTTCGAGCGCGGATTGCCCGGCCAGGCGCTTGGAGCCAAGGCTGAAATTGCGTAAAGCAGAATCTAATTGAATGGAAGGAACACATTGCCCAATTTAATTATTCAGAATCTCATCGAGAGCAGGCCGATGATTTCAAGTATATTTCCGAATAGGATCCCTATTACCAACGCTATGAATATGTAGGGCCCGAACCTTGGCAGCACCTTGCTGATGGGGAATAATTTCATCCCCTCCTTCTTCTGTATTTCCGAAAGCTTCTTCACCTGCTTCTGTGTCAGGACCCTCTCCAGGCCGTATTTCCTGACAATTTCCGGGGGCATCTTCTCCATTGCCAGGATGTCCTCATCCTCTATTTTTGGGATCGGTATCCTCTGGATGACGATTTCATCCAGGATCTGCTGCCTGAAAGTGAGGAAGAATGCCGATGAAAGGAAAAGCAGCATGAACATTGCGGAGGCGATCGATACCCCGAAGTAAAAGTAGAGGAATACCGCGCCTAAGAACAGCCCGATGATGCTTGCCGTCCCTACAAGCATATTCGGCTTCAGGCGCTTTTTGGATTCCACAAGCGCAATTGCATACTGCATTGATGAGCCTATTGTTGCAAGGAACGAGCTCGCGAGGAAAATGGTGAGCAGGAAAAGGAAGTGCTTGAATACGTTCAGGTATCCGATGAGGAACCAGTTGTCACCTGAAAATTCGGAAAGTGCGGAAAAATCAAGCCCGAATGAAATGGGGTTCAGGAAGCGCAAACTAAGGGGCGCAAGCGGGAGAAGCTGCTGAATCGCGACGAAAAGGAGCACGTCGCCCATCCCCAGCTGGCCTTTCCTGTAAAATACATACCCTAGCGCAAGGATGACTATGGAAACGATCAGCGCGTACACTATGAGGTAGGAATTTTCCGTGATGAACGGGAGGAAATTGAGGACCAACGCAACAAGCAGCATCAAGTAGATGATTTTCTCATCAATGAATGAGGTTTTGTAATCCTGGTATGCAGCCGCACCTACCCCTATGAGGGCAACTGCGATCCTGATGTATTCCAGATTAAGCGCTTCCATCAAATCAGCTTACCCCAAGTCTATTACTTGCTCGCCCTTATGGAGGATCACTTCCTCCTTCGCAATGATTTTTCCGATCCTTTGCGACTTGAACCGGTGCTTCGCACAGATTTCAATGACCTTGTTGGCGTCCTTGGGGTCGCACGCTATGCAGAATCCTATGCCCATATTGAATGTGCGGTACATTTCCCTGTCTGAGATGTTCCCCTCCTTCTGTATCAGCTTGAAAACATGCGCAGGCTCGGGCATGCTGTCCAGCAGGAACCCCTTCTTCGCGAATTTCCCGATCCTCAATAATTTCGAGAATGCGCCGCCGGTGATGTGCGCCATCCCCCCTACGCTCTTCACTTTTGAAATCACTTCCAATACCGCATTCGAGTAAATGTATGTTGGGGTGAGCAGCTCCATCAGCAGCTCCTCGTTCAGGAGGTTGCGGTCGTTGAGGAGCACCTTCCTCGCAAGGCTGTAGCCGTTCGAATGCAAGCCGGAACTCTCTATTCCGACAATCACGTCGCCTACTTTCATGTCCTTCCCTGTAATAATTTTTCCCTGCACTTCCCCCACAACGCTAACAGAAAGATCGAAACCCCGTTCGGTGAATCCCTTGATGAGGTCTGGCACTGCTGCCGTTTCCCCGCCGACTATGGGGCAGCCGGCTATTTGCGCCCCTTGCGCGACTCCCTTCATGATCTCGTAAATCTGGTTCTCATCTGTTGTTTCAATCGCCAAATAGTCCATCAATGCGATCGGCTTTGCGCCTATGCATACGATGTCGTTCACGTTCATCGCAACCGCGTCAATGCCAATGGTGTCGAATTTCTCGAGCAGCTGCGCAATCAGCACCTTCGTACCGACCCCATCGGTATGCATTGCAAGCAGCTTATTGCCGAATTTCATCACTCCCGCATAATGCCCCGCAGGCAGCACCACGTTCTTGTTCAGGGTAGGCTGCATGAGGTCCGCTATCCCTCCCTGTATGCCCTTCAATTTCCATACATTCACGCCTGCTTTGGCGTATGTAAAGCCCATCTTATCACCCACAAACTGCATTAACAACGAATAGAGGGTTTTTAAGGGATTTCTTAGAGAATAGGCTTTTAATATTTCGAAAAATATCGTATACTCATGGTTGAAGACCACCCAGCACGACTAATCCGTATGTTTCACGGCGATCTGTTTGCCGGAGAAAGCTCCTGGCCCCATGAAAAATATGGAAAGCCATCATATTCAAGGAATTTTACCGGTACACTCGGAAGCAGGGGCGTAAAGCTTCGGGGACCGGCTTTTCCTGCGGTTTACTCGGAAAATATCCCATCGTTATTGAAGGAAAAACCCCAGCTCCTAGCTGGAATTTGCCTCTTCGGGGCAGGCAATCTCCGAGCGGTTCAAAAAATTGGGAATAATTTTTTTCCATTAACATTGGCCAGGAAATTCCTAAAGAAATCAGCCCTAAGAGTAAAATTTCTTTTCAGGAATGGTTTGACAATAAAACATTCGATCCGGAGGGAGGGGTTCCGAAATTGAATTTGGAAGGAAAGTGGAAATTCAAAGGAATTACCGATCCTGGAATCACATTGGGGAAAGTTGCTAAAATATTCAGGTATTTTGAAATTGCCCGCGCTATGACAAGCCCGTTGAAATTCGTCCTTCCAACAGTCGAATATTCCCTTATTGCCGAGGAAAATGCGGAAAAACTCGGAATAGACCCTAAGGAGGTTCGAAAAGCCGTTGTAAAAGTTGGCGTGCAGTACCAGGACATTATTGAACGAATTCAGAAACGTTTTTTCAGTGAAATTAAAACCGAAATAGTTCAAACACACGAAGCAGAAGTGGATGGGCAACTTGAACGGGAAATCTCAAGACCTGTCGTTAAAAAGTCCATTCGGGAAACGGAGGGCTCGTACATGGGAAAAGTGTTCACGTCGACGAAAGCTAAAAGAAGGTCGGAGGCAAGATTTATTGCAATCTTTTCCAGGGAACTCAGCCAGCCAAGCATATGGTTGTTGAATGGCAGGGATGTAGATAGCGTTTTTCCATTTAGTGTAAAAATCGGCACTCGAATGGGAATAGATGTCAGGAAAAACCTGGGCATAATCGGGGTTCCGGGCGACCCCGCAATAAGGGATTGGGGGCCAAAGGAGCAGGCAAATTTCCTAATTTATCGGAACAGGCTAGCATTTGGAGATGATTATTTTGGACGGTATCCGTATCAAACGGCGAATCTGAATGAGCCGCTTAAGATGAATGACCTCTTAAGGGATGATAAGGGGAAATTGGTGCTTGAGCACTATATCCGGGCGTTGGGGCCGTATGTCGGGTTAAACGAACCGAAGCCTGGAAAAGAAGCTTGGCAATTCAAGACTGTTTTCACGCGGCTGCAGCACCAGTTAGGGATCCGGAAGCTTGCCTGATCATTGGAAACCGATTGTGATGGTTTTATATACTATTTTAATGCTATTTTTAGTGATAGTTTTGATGATTTGACTATGTGGAGGCGAGTTGCATGAACATGAACGTGAAACTGGAGGGGAAGATGGAACAGATTGTGGATGCGGCAATTGCGCAGGGTCTTGTAAAAAACCAGATTGAGGCAATACGTGCGGGGCTAATGGAGCTGAACAATAAATACAAGCTGCTGGACGCCTACCTGAATATCCCGTCTGGGAAAATTTCCAGCAAGGATCTGGCGGAGCACAAGCGTATACTCAAGGAAATGGAAGCTGGAAAAGAACATACGCTCGAAGAAGTATTGATGAAAAACAGGCGATAAGGTTGTTTGACGTCAGGCTAGGGAACCGTGCGGAAAAGCAGTTCGACAAGGTTCAGGCCGG
>JBDRLB010000027.1:0-13436 GCA_043813365.1 Microcaldota archaeon
TTTTATATTACCGTCTGATTCTCTAGTCATATGGCGAAGCTTAAGAGCCAGGTGGATGCTCCAATCGAATTGGTAATAGCCGTAATCATCCTCCTAACTTCGATTTCAATTTCATTGCTCATTTTCGGCAATACGAGCGAGCAGCAGTGCCTTGCGGAGATGAAGGGCGAAATACAGAAGCTGCAGCTGGCAATGCAGGATCTTGCACTGCAATCGCCGCCTGCAACAAGGACGATTGATTTCACCTTGCCCAGGTGCGGCTCCAAAAAAGTGGATCTGCTGAGGTTCATCTATTTCGACCAGCCGGAGCCTTTCTGCAGGAAATGCCCGGGGCATTTTTCAGGCTGCTGGGTGCTGCAGCCGGTAACCTATAATCTGGAGGCGGACAGGTACGAGCCGCTTGCCGATCAGGAGGTTTGCGTTGACATTTCAGGCGAATTCCAGGTGGCAACGGATCCTGAGCCCGGATGCAAAGAGCTTACGGATAACCCCTGCCCTGCTGGGACGGATTGCGACCCAAAAATTTCCGGCATTGCAAGAGTGGTGTACAACCGGGACAGCCCCGAAACATCGCCGGCAAGATTTGCAACTCTGCAAACCGAAGGCACGAATTACAGGATTACGTTGAAGAAGGACATTGGAGTATGTGGAGGGGATCCAACCTGCCCGAAATTCAATATCTGCGCAATCAGTCCCTCAGGATGAACTTGTCTAGCGTTTTCCTTGCAGCTTCGCGTTTCCGCTGGTGCTCCTTCATGAACGCTTGGAGCTTTTCTATTAGGATGAGCTTTAGCTCGCCCGAGAGCAGCTTCCCGGATTTATACTCATCGTGAATTTTTTTCAGCTTCGCATCATCCTCCTCGAAGAATGTGAGCCATTGGTAGGAAATGTCGATGTCGGGATTGCCGCCGTGCTTGCGATGCTCCTCAATTGTATCCGCGCCGCCCGAGAATGCGTATCTTTTGACCTTTTTTTCGATTGTTTCCGGGGAGTCGGTGGTGTATATTGCAGTATCCGCCTCCGATGCGCTCATCTTCTTATTTGCAGAGAGGCCCGGAAGGAAGCGGCAGTGTATCGCGGCTGGTTTGAAATAACCCAATTTCGGGAGTATGTCCCTGCTGACTCGGAAATGCGCATCCTGGTCAATTGCATGCGGGATGAGGCACGGGATGTTCTTCCCTTTTTTCACGCTGGGAAGGAAAGCGGGCACTGACTGCATCGAAGTGAAGAAAATCTCCCCCACATTCGAGGAGTCGGTGAAGCCGAAAACCGCCTTTGCAGTTGAGAATGTGAGCTTTTTGGATACTTTGAGCGCCTCCCTGTAAAGCGTCTTGGCATAATCTATGTCGGAGAAGATGAACGTCTTTCCGGGCTTGAAGCCCATTGCAATCACATCGAGCGCATTCTCGTAAGCGAGCTTGTTTGTCTCCTCCAAGGAAAGCGCATCCTTGAAGAGGAATTTCTCGTCATCCGTCATCTGGAAATAAAGCTCGACATCGAATTTTTCCTGCAGCCATCTGGTGAGCATCCATGGGACAAGATGGCCTATATGCGTCTGCCCGGAAGGGCCCCTGCCGGTATAGAGGAAGAACTTGTTTCCCTTCTCGTACTCATCAAGAAGCCAGTTCATGTCTCGGTGCGAGAAGAAAACCTTCCTCCTGAGCAGATGGTGGAGCGTCCCCGTGTGCTTTTTTATGCGGGAGAGCAGCTTTTCATCTATATGCTCCGTGCCGAACTCCTTTACCAAACGTTCGTAATCAATTTCGCCCTCCACTTTCCAGGGAGTTACGATGAATTCCTTGGCCATGGCACTTTTTCCCCTCTAAAAACCTTTAAAAAAGCTTTACTGCATTTACTATTGCTTATTCTTTCAGATGGCATGCTTTTAATTGCTATACTAACGGGGAATAGGTCTGCGACTATCGCTTAAAGGGGATATGGATGAAATTGGTAATAAACGACGTGAAGGCTGGCAAGAGCTACCAGAAGGAGATATCCAAGGAGAAGGAGGCATTGCTCTATGGGAAGAAGATCGCCGACCAGATTGACGGCGCATTCATCGCTGAACTGCCGGGTTATAAACTCGAGATACGCGGCGGCTCGGACAAGGATGGCTTTCCCATGAGGCCGGACGTGCCCGGCCAGAGGAGGGCGCGCTTGGTGCTTTCAAAGCCCCCTGGGATCACAATCAAGAGGAAGGGATTCCGGAAGATGAAAATGGTCATCGGGAATACGGTAACGGTTTCGATCAATCAGCTCAATATGAAAGTCATTGAGTACGGCCCGAAAGCGCTCGAGGAGCTGGGGCTGAAGCTCACTCCGAAGGACCAGAAGCCCAAGGAGGAAAAGAAAGCTGACAAGAAGAAAAGGTAAGGAGAGATTTAGTCGTGGAGAGACTGGATTCATTTGGACTGGAGTGGAATCGCATCCGAATTGGCTGAGCTGCACGATTTTTCCATTTATCTTGGCAATTACAATTACGCTAGCCTGCAAAAGCAGCTTGTGCAGGCGGATTTTGGCATCTCAGCAAGGAAGTGGGTATCGTTTTCAATTGCTGCTGCCGGAATGTTTTCAGCTTTCGCATCACTGATTACGCTCATATTGCAGATAAATGCCTATCTTGCATTTGAAGCCATGATCTTCTCTTTTTTCGGAGCGGCTTTGCTATTGCTTAAATTGCCATCCTATGTGAAAAAGAAGCGTGCGGAGGAGATTGAGGCCGAGTATTCAATTGCCTTGCGGGAGATTATTCTCGGGATGAGGATGGGGCAGCCCTTCGAGAGGATTATCGGGAATGTCGCAAGGGGGAATTACGGCAAATTGGGCAGGGAGTTTAGGAAGGCTTATTTGGAAATTGAAAACGGGGCGGAGGGCGTGAGGGGTGCGCTGGAAGGGATTGGAAAGAGAGTGGATTCGCAAATGGTGTCGAGGATAAACTCGCAGCTCATTTTTGTGTATGAGAACGGCACAAAGGGGTCGGGGCTGTCTAAATTGGCGGAAGAGATGATGCTTGTGCAGAAGATGAAAATGCGCGAGTATTCATCTAAAATGGCGTTCCTCGGGCTCCTGTTCATCGCAATAAGCTGCATCGTGCCCGCGCTTTTCGCGGCATATGTGATAATCGGCTCCTCCTTCCTTTCCCTCACAATAACGGAAGGGGACATTTTGGCAGCATACCTGATCATATTCCCTGCGGCTTCACTTGCAGCGCTATTGTTTATTAAGGAAAAAAGTCCCGCAATATTGATTTAATGGGTCCAAATATAATCAGTTCTATTGTTTCGGGATGGGAAATAAGTAGCGGCGCAGTTAAGAGATAGGAAAAAAGCAAACTGCCACCTTCACCAGGCTATTTGCAACTCATTGCAACTCCCACAAATAAAAAAAATTAATTCAGCGGCTGGTTTCCACAAGTAATGCTGGTTATGCAGCCGTTCTGGTCGTTTTGCGCATTCCAGCCCATGTTCGAGCTACGGCACTCGAGCGCCTTGCTGATTATCGCATCGGAAGGAATGCCACAATTTGGCGCCTGACGGAGATCCGCCAAGATCCTGTCTCTTTCATTCCTGCACGCATATTTGGTCACGCAATTCCTCTCGTCCCTGATTGGGTCCATTTGTCCGCCCTTTAGCCTGCAGGCGTCTTGCTCGGATTGCGGAGGCTGTGAAACTGGGGTGCAGGTTACCTTTTCAAAGCATTGCGGATAATAGACCGCCGAAGATTTCTCGTTTGAAACTTTGGTAAGCTTCACATCGAAACCGTTCGCGACCGTATAGGAAACGGTGAATGGAAGAGGCACTTTCTTGGTTATTTTCGCGATGCATGCATCCATTTCCGAGGGTCCCTGGCCTTGTTCCAACAAGGCGAATTTGGTGCAGGGGATTGTGAATTCACCCGTTTCGTCCCCTTTGATTATGGAGAGGTTGGCAAAACTGTTGCCGAATTGCACGTTCTTCAGTATTATGGGTGTGGTGCTCTTCCAGACATCATCCGTCATGAAGTTCCTCCCTACGGATGCGAACATGTCGTTCAGGGTAAGGAAGAAATCAAAATCCATATAGACGGATTTGGCATTGTCGAAGGCAAGATCGCTTTTTGGAGCGCCTTTGGTAACCGCCATGGACCCATCATCCTCATATACAGTTACCTTCGACCATGCGGAACTTTGTCCCGGCATGCTCTTATCTTCCGATGACTGCATCACGCCCAAATATGCATTCCTGCCTCCGCAATCCTTCTTTTCATTAAGCCATAGGGTGAAAAACAGATTTGTCACTGGGCCTCCTTGTGGACCGCCACTCTGCTTGAATTCATACTCCAATTTCAGGGGCTGGAATGCTTCGGGGGTTGGGGAGGGAATTGTTGTCGGGGTTGCAGTAGCGATTTTTGTTGGAACCTGGGTTGGAACCGATGTGGGAACGGCAGTCGGAGCCGGCTGGGGTTGAGTGCATCCAAACAACAAAACAAGCGAAACAATCAGGACAAAAACCACTGCCTTAGTCATACACTCACCCGCATTGAATTCAAAGTAGTATTAAACGGTCAAATTAAAGCTTTGCGGTGGCTTTTTCGATCTACTGCCTTGCGCCACGGGGAAATTTGACGAAAGAGCGCGCGGCTTTTTTTAGCCTACTGCCTTGCGTCGCCGAGATTGAACTTAAGGGGCACGTAGCCCACTGCGCCGGTATCAAAAATAAGCTGCAACCCTATGGCTGCTTTCGGGACCTGGAACGGGATTTTTCCCCTTATTTTATCCCCCGCGGGCAGATTTCCCTCGATGCTCTGGCCGAAGATCATGTTTGCACCCAGATCCAAGGAATACGAGTAGCTTTCGGAATCCTTCACCTTGAATTGCATGCCGCGAACCGTTGCTGCTTCCTTTCCGGCATTTTCCACGGTTATATCCGCAATCAGGAAAATATTCCCCTCGTTCGCCCTTGCTTGCATCCCCAGGGATCCATTAATTTGATCTGAAAAGGAAACGGAATTGAGCGTAACACGTAAAGCTTTGGCCGAAGGGGTCGCCGCCGCCGGCCTTGGGGAACCGCCCGATGGCTTAATGTTTTGAGTTTCTGTGTCAGATAAATCAACCCTTGCGCCAACACCCGAAAAGTACCCCTCACTGATTTCCAGAAGAACCACTTCCGTATTCTCGGGCACTTCCACATAGCAGTTGGCGTAATCCGCGCTTAGGCCGGGCTCAATCCGCTCCCCGATCGACATGCCGCCCCTCAACTTGTCCTCGCAGCCGCCGACATCGAATACACGGCCGTTTTCGTCCCTCACCTTCAAGTTGGAAGCCCCGAATGAAACAGAACTCTTGCCCCTATTCTCAACAATTGCCTCAAAAATGTAAAAAACCGCGCCAGCACGGGCATTCTTTACCGTATTTCCTGCAATTATCGAATCCGCCTTTACCGCGGAAGGGACGCTTATTTGCATGCTCCCGACCATGAAATTATCCCCGATTTTATATGGAGGGGTTTTATCGGTGACATTGGAATTCATCGAGCTGGAAAACTCCGCATAAGGGAACATGGCAACTGCCGCGGAGAGAAGTAAAATTGCGGAAATCACAATCCTAAGCCAGACGCTCAGGATGAAATGGAACCGTTTCAGGAGAAAAACGTTGAATGTCGGGATGATCACGATCCCGGCAAGTAGCAGCAGCAGCCCGCCGACTGCCGAGCTGAACAGCACGCTTACACCTGCGAGGATGTAAACCGAGCCGAATATGAATCCGAGTACCGAAAGGACCCCGATTTTGCGCACGGGTTTTTGCACCGGCAGAATTTCAAGGGCTTTCTTGGCCATGACCGTCACTTTAGAGTATATCATTAAAGGGAATTTAAACCTATCAAAATCTTTTGAAGCGGGCATGCAAAGGCTTTTCAACAATTCAGCATTATTTTTTATCGGTGTTCTTATGGGAATCATTCGCTGGCCTGCACTTGGGATGTTCATTATCCTTGCGATGGGCTGTGTAGGGCCATCGCCATCACCTGCTCCGACGATGCCTGCATCAACGGCTACAGACCAAGCAAGAGTGACGCCCACATTGGCGGGCACGGTGCTGCCGGCCCCGACGGCAACGGAAATGCCCACGTTTACAATCCCAGTTGACCAGCAATGCATGGACGGTAGCAATTGCAGGCCTGCTCCTTCCCAGGCAGCTGTAAACCCGGCATCCCCAACAGTTCAGCAAGCGATAATTCCGGCTCCCGAAGCGCTCGCACTTGAAAATTACGACGGGAAATTCTTCACAATCAGGAAACCTGCTGGCTGGGAGATAGCAACAGGGGGCTCGTGCTCCACATTCTCGTTCGTTATGAAGGATAAAATGATGCCGCAGAGGCAGATATTCTACTTCGGCGAGATCGGCCCGGTATACCTGGATGAGAGCCAGAAACTGCTCGATAGGCAATACATGGATATGGGCGGCTTCCAGATTTTCTGGTATGAGATGCCGGTTGTAAAACCATTGACTCCGGAGAATTTCCTGGAAAGCGAATACCTGCTCATGAAAACGAGCCTGCTAAAGCAATTCATGGCGGATTTGCCGGAACTGAACGAGGTGGAAATTATTTACTCCGAATCGGCGAAATCACCTGTTGCAGGCGACACCAAATTGATGCGGGCGCTGTTCAAAACGCAGGGGGGTTTGGGGGAGGGGCAGTTCTTCCTCACTACAAGGGAAGTTTTGCCGCTGAGTGGGTTCGCAAGCGGGGGGATCGGCTATGGATTCACTTTCATCGGAATTGCAGCCGAAAAGAAGGAATTCAAGTATCTGGAAAAAACGCTTACTGAGAGCATCAATAGCTTCACAATGTCGCAGGAATACGTTTCAAATTGCCTGCAGCAGCAGCAAAAAACAACGGAAGGGATACTGAAGGCGGGGAAAACGCTTTCCGAAACCTCCGACATCATCATGTCCTCCTGGGAAAGCCGCAATAGGGCGGATGACATCATCTCGGAAAAGAGGAGTGATGCAATTCTTGGGAGGGAAAGGGTATACAATCCGGACACGGGCACCGTTTACGATGTAAATAACGGCTTTTACGACGATTACGATTCCGAACGCCAGAATTTCGACATGAGCAGATTGGAAATGCTGCCGGAGAACGATTGGAACCTTTGGAACGCTCCGGCAGAGGATGGGAGCAAAATCCATTAGTGCGGATAGGCATAAAAAAACCAATTGGACTCATTATTTATTAAGGAAAAGACGCCAAAGGTAATTTCTGCTCGAGAAGGAAAAAGGTCATAGGAAATGAGAGGCGGATTCAGGGATTGGATGAGGCTTGCGAGAGTTGAGCATGCGGCCATGGTTATTGCCGCAGTGATAATTTCGGAGGCGCTGGCAGCTAAATATGCAGGGATAGCGTTCGCAATAACAGCTGGAATAATTTATTCGGCGTTGGGGCCGTTCGCACTGACAATCGGGGCATTCATTTTGAACGATTATTTCGGTTATGAGACGGACAAGGCGAACAGGCGGAAAGATAGGCCGATTGTTGCGGGAGTGATTGCCAGGAGGGATGCATTGAAAGCGGCGTATGTTTTTTACGCAATTGGGCTGGCGCTGATATTTTTCGTTAACTTCTACTGCTTCATTGTAGGGCTAATTTTTGCCATCCTTTCCGCTACGTACGACAATTACCTGAAAAAATTGCCGCTTTTGGGGAACATGTACATAGCGAGCAGCATGTCAGCCTCATTCATTTACGGGAATTTCGCGGTTACCTACAATTTGCAGGAAATCATCCTGCTTTTCGTTGCCATCTCCTTCCTTGCAGGGGTCGGGAGGGAATTGATAATCACCTTGAGGGATGTTGAGGGCGACAGGAAGGTGGGAGGGAAGACGCTTCCGATGGTGATCGGGAACAACAGCACAATTGCCCTTTCTGCGGCACTGTTCTTAATCGCGATGATCATCAGCTGGGTGCCAATGGAAGGGAATTATTATTCCGCTTATGCAATCCTGATTTACCTGAACAACTTCCTCCTTGCATTCACAGTATATTCCGCAATGGATGGGGAATTCGGGAATGCGAGGAACGCGAGCCTGCTCGCGCTTGCGGTTGGATTGGCTGCTTTTGGTACGCTGGCGCTCTAGACTAATTTACGTTGTGACATTAACTCATTTAAGTCGAGTTTGAGCCCTTCTTCCGCGAGCATTATTGGGACACCGGTTTCCTCCTGCACCTTTTTTCTTTGCGCTTCCTTCCCTGCCTGAAGGAATTTCATCCCCAGATGGGTGAGGAAGCACAGTTTGGGCTTTTTCACCATCTCATTCAGAATGGCAATTACTTCGGAAGCTGCCATGTGGAACTCCAGCTTTTCATTGTCCGGCCGGAGGCAGTTGAAAACCATGAAATCCGCCCCCTCGAATTGTGCGGCGATGCCGCGGAAATATTCCGTGTCAGCTGTGTAGCCGATTTTTATGCCTTCAATTTCAAAGAGGAAGCCGATGCAGCTTGGATCCTCGTGGGAGGTTTTCATTGCCTTGATTGTTGGCGGTTTAGAATGAGTTTTGCTGGCATCTGGTTTTTTGGTATCGAGGAATTCGTACGATTCCCCAGCTTTCATCGCCCAGCATTCCTTGAGCATCATCTTGAAATATTCGTCCACCTGCTTCTCGAATTTCCCGAAGCCGTTTATCACGCTTTCGGAGCCGAGGAGGATGCCCTTCTTCCGATCATAACTGCCGAAATTCATCGCCTCGATCATCATGTTCACATCATTGCAGTGGTCTATATGCGCATGGGAGCAGAATAGTGCATTCAATTCAACAGGATCCTGCTTGTGCTGGAGGGATTTCAGGAATGCGCCGGGGCCGGGGTCGGCGTGCATCTTGAAGTGCGGGGAGTTTATGCGGAACCCGCCGGTAGCCAGCACCTGCCGATCCAGTACAATCCTGCCGCCGCCGCTTCCCAGGAAAACGATTTCAACCATAAGAATTTCACGCGCCGAGGAAATAGGATTCTCTCCTTACGTTTATAAATATGCAGCTAGTAAATTTAGCAAAAAGGTATTCCTGATTTTTGGGTGAACTTAATGGTTGACAAGATATATGGCTCAATGGGCGATCTGAAAGTTGGAAAATATGTGATAATCGACGATGTGCCTTGCCGCGTTATGTCTATTGACAAGAGCAAGCCGGGGAAGCATGGGGCTGCGAAAATGAACGTTGTTGCAATTGGGATTTTTGACAATTCGAAGCGCTCGCTTATGAAACCATCTGATGCGGATGTGGAGATACCGATCATTGAAAGGAGGAGGGCGCAGGTTGTTGCGGTTACGGGCTCCTCCGCGCAGCTTATGGACCTTGCAACTTACGAAACGTTCGAGGTCGAAGTGCCGGAGGACATGCGTTCGGAAGTGGAGAGCGGAAGGGAAATTGAATATATGGAGACGATGGGAAGGAAACTGCTTCTTAGGGTCAGGGGAGAGGACTGATTTTTTTCTGATTGGCTAAATGACAACGCTCCCACTCATGGTTGAGCATCCGCCTTGGGGAGTGCAGGAAGTGACCTTGAAATCGTAAGCGCCAGAGGGCCCGTTGAATGTCAGCGAATGGGATGTGACGTAATTGCTGTCACGCAGGTTGCCCTGGGCGAGTCCGGCATATTGCAAGTAAGAATCGGCATTAATGTCGGTTTCCCACGTGACAAGGGCAGTGCCGAGTCCGGGAGCGGTAGGTAGCAGGTTGGATATTACCGGTGCCTTTCCGGGAATGGAAGCGAGCACATCGCCCAAAGTCGTCGTCTGGTTTTCAATATTGCTCTGGCTGGTGCTGAAAATATTCCCCCTAGTCAGGATTAGCACAATTGCAACAAAAGCCAGCACTCCGCCGACCATGAGCATGTACTCGAGCGAAGTTTGTGCGCGCTTTTTTTCCATGGAATTGGGTAGGGATTCCTGATTTATAATCATCACAGTGAAGGGGAAATTCAATGGCTACTTCCGGGATGCTCAATTTGCGATGAATACCCTCATCCCCTTGCGCAGTTTCCTTGCGGTTTTTTCCGAAGGGTTTGAGATGTATGAATGTTCGGGCGTTGTAACAAGCCGGTTTTTGCCGATTTTAAGCTCTACGACTTTACCCCCATATGGCCTGCGGTTGATTATGAGCAGTTTTGCGGCCTTCGCCGAATTCCCCTTCCTTCCCCGGACCCTCGCTTTTTCCTTTTTCGGGAGCACGATCGCCTCATAGCCGTCCTCGCGCCTTTCAACAGGGTACTTGCCGGAATAATGGTTCCAGATGTTTTCAAGCGCCATGTTCTCCCCGTTAATCTCAACTTTCGTTTTACCATCGAATGACTGGAACGGGTCGTGCTTCACATCGCCTAAAAGCGCTCCGGCTCTGGAGCCGGTCGCGTCCACAAAAGGGGCCTTTTTCTTGCCGGAATTATCAACAATCAGCTTGAAGCTCTCGCCCTGCTCGAACATCCTTCCCCTTCCCAATTGCATAGCGAAAATCATCGCAGCGCCCATCATGAAAGTCCCTATTAGAAGCGCGGCAACTATGTTCACGGGAAAATATTTCGGCAGCACGTAAAGCCCTATCAGGAGGGAGAGCATCATGAAACCGATCATCATGAAATTCGAGTTGCCGGCAGTCATGCGCGCTTCCATTCTTTCCGAACCAACCAGCTTCCTTCCTTCCCCGGCCTTCACGGATTTCACTTTGGGCATGTTGTCATCCTCCTTGTTTGCAATGACGAGGATGTCCTCTAGTTCCTGGATGGGTATGAGCTCTGCCATGGCCTGCGCAAGCATGCTCTTGCCGGTTCCGGGAGTGCCTACCAGAAGCACATTGCGTTTTTGAGTAGCCGCTTTCTTGATGACCTCTATTCCCCTTTCCTGACCGATCACCTGATCAATGAGCTGGTCGGATACGAGCACATCTGCGGTCGTGTTTATTTCCTCTAGGCTCTTGATCTGCCCTATGCGTTTGGCATTCTTGTTCGTCGGTGCGTTGAATTTTTTTTCTGCGGATTTGCCGATTGTTGCGTTCGAAATGGGCTGTGCGGATTGCTTAGCAGCAGGCGTTTTCAGCATGGCAATGTTCTTCGCAGCCCTGGCGGCCCTTGGCGAACCCATTCTTCCGGCTGTTGCATAAGCGTAGGCTGCCTTCCTTTTACGCATCCTCTTCCTCATAATCAGACCAATTACCATTGTCATTCGGGGAATTAAAAAGCGTTTGGTTTTTGTACTGCCAGAAGCACAGGTTTGCTCCCTTCAACTCAGCGTATAAAAACCCTTTTTCCCTAATGTATGCCTCCGGTGATGCTTATGGTTTTCAAGGAATACAAAACAGCTATTTATGAGACTGGAATCGAGGGCGCGATGAAGGTGCCGGTTCGCGCAGTCTCAACAAGGGAAATGCTGGATAAGATGATGACAGACCGCACATTGGGGCAGGCGAAGAACGTGGCAAGCCTCCCGGGAATTTTGGAGGCGAGCTATGTGATGCCGGATGGGCATGAGGGGTATGGTTTCCCAATTGGGGGCGTTGCTGCCTTTGACCCGGACGAGGGAATCGTTTCACCCGGAGGAGTCGGGTATGACATAAATTGCCTAGCTGAAGGTACCAAAGTCAGGCATGCATTGGGATTCCATCTGCCTATCGAGGAATATAAGCGTTTTTTCCACAACTTCGACCAGTCCGGCTCTTATGAGATAAGTATAACCGGGATGGGGATAAGTGTTCCCTCGCTTGACACGAGTTTGGGAAAGATCGGGAATAAGCGCTTGCTTGCATACATGGAAAAGAAAGCGGATAAGAGAATGCTTAAAATCCGTTCGAAAAATGGCTTTGAAATTATTTGCTCCGAGGATCACCCATTGCTGGCGAGGAATGGCATGTTGAATTCAGGGAGCTTTAAAATTGGGGATGCGATAGGTGTAAAATATTTTGAAGGCACCCCGCTGGATGGGAAACTGGAATATGAAAAAGGCATCCTTGTAAAAATACTGGGATATCTATTCGGGGATGGAACGCTGACTGTTTCCGGGAAAAAAGCGAGGGTAATTGCCTTCGGGAAGGAAACGGATCTGCTCGGCATGCAATCTGACCTTAAAAGCATCGGTATAAAATCCAGCTATTTCCTCAGGCAACGGAAAGGCAAAATCACATCGCAATATGGCACACGCGAATTCTACTCAAAGAGTGGGGAGCTGCACGTTTATTCCCAGGGGTTTGCAGAAAAGCTTATCGGATTAGGGATGCCTATCGGTAACAAGTCAGTGGGCAATTACGGAGTCCCAGAATGGATCATGGAAGCGCCAAAATGGGTCAAACGGCTGTTTTTGGGGGGATTTTTTGGCGCAGAGCTCTCTTCCCCGGCAACACATTCAAAAACCGGATTCTATTCGCCCATAATTTCGCAAAACAAGAATGAGGCAGCAATAGAATCGGGGCGCATTTTCCTCGGCCAGATTTTTCAGCTGCTGGCTGATTTCGGGATTGAGTGCACCAAAATCGCCCAGAGGGAGGAATTCCATAACAGGGCGGGAAAAACATGCAGGCTGAGGCTGGAAATCTCGGCGGATGAAAACAACCTGCTTAGGCTCTACCGGCTCGTCGGATTCGAATACAACCAAAAAAGGCAGGGGCTTGCGGAAATTGCGTGCGCATACATAATTGGAAAGAAAAATGCGCAGAGGATGAGATCGGAAATATCGGCCAAAGTGAAGGCGTTCAAAATGAAAGGGTTCTCGCTTAAGGAGGCTCAAAAGCTACTTGTTGGCCCAGCGTCCAATCCGCGCTTTATTGAGAGGGCATATTACGAAGGGGTAGAGCCGAGAATAAACCTCGATCATATTTCTTTCGAAAAATATTCTGAGAGCGCATCAAAGGATTTGGACAAATATGGCTGCCTTTATGATGAAATAGCTGAAATCCAAGAACTCCCTTATGAAGGGAAAGTGTATGATTTCACAGTAGCGGAAACGCACAATTTCATTGCAAACGGCATTGTGGTTTCGAATTGTGGCGTCCGGCTCATCAGGACAAATTTGATGGAGAAGGATGTTAAGCCGAAATTGAAGCAGCTGATCAATTCGCTGTATGACAACGTGCCTTCGGGAGTGGGGAGCAAGAGCAAGGTGAGGCTGAACCCGCAGCAGTTGGAGGAGGCGGTTACGGATGGATTGGATTGGTCGCTGAAAAACGGGTATGCGACGCAGAAGGATTTGGAGCATTGCGAGGAGAACGGCCATTTTGCCGAGAGCGACTATTCGAAAGTGTCCGACATGGCAAAGAAGAGGGGCGGGCCGCAGCTTGGAACATTGGGTGCGGGAAACCATTTCATGGAAGTGCAGAAAGTGGAGAAAATTTTCGACCCGGAAATTGCGAAGGCATTCGGGATTAAGGAGGAGGGGCAGATTACGGTGATGGTGCATTCCGGAAGCAGGGGATACGGGCATCA
>JBDRLB010000028.1:0-17373 GCA_043813365.1 Microcaldota archaeon
AATTGAAGGGAATGGGAAAAGGGGGATATTCCTATTTAATTTTCACCTAACAATTTTTATCGGAGGGAAATCGTATGGACCAAGCTGCTGAAATCATCGGAGTGCCTCACGGTGCGCTCAGTCATTCCCGGAAGGAATGGAAAGCGCAGCTTCGGGCCGATCCCGAGCTCTGGCAAACGTTGAAAATGAGCTTTGAAAAAATCGACAGGCTATCCAAAGGCAGCAAGATAGGCCTTGAAACGGTTCCCGAAAGCGGCCAATACGGTTATTTCCGATCGGTGCATGATTATGCCAAACGCAAAGGGCATTCCGTGGTGAGGCTTTCAACCAAGGGCTCTTATCGGCGGCTTTATGCCCTCCGGGCGGTTTTGGACCTGTTCAAGGAATCGCTTGAAGCATTGAAGGAGAATAATGGGAGAAAGAAGGAGATTGGCAACAGGTTATCCCAAGGCTTGAGGAAGATCGCAACGGAATACCGCATGCCTTCCTTGAAAAATATTGCGTTCAAGGACTGGGCAGTCAAGTGGATCATGTATTCCGGTGCACTTTCCAACCAGATGGCAATGAAAATCCTCAAGGAAAAGCCCGCTTTGGCGTTTATTGGAGGAGGGCATGCACTCGACCTGAAAGATTTGTCTAATATGGATGTGCTCATTCATCCGGCGCATGAGAGGGAAGCCGGCCAGAGAATGCGGCAGATGATGTTGCTGTTGGGGAGGAGGGATTATTCGGGCCTGATGGGAAGGGTCTATTCAAGGCGTGCAAAGAGCATTTCCAAATTAAGGTAATTTCCGCCACAGGCACATATCCCTTCATTTCCTTTTAGGAATGATCTTAGCAAGTGCGTATGCAAATACCCAATTCCGTGCAGAATTAGGACGTATCAACACCTCATGCGTTCCGACGCCAGCGACGCTTCCGGCGGATGCGGTGATTCCATGGAAATCCTTCAGGTTGGCGAATTCCCTCCCGTAAATCGAAGGAACTGTAATGTTCACAGCCGCAACCAGTTTTCCTACCCTCCTTATTTGAACATTTCTTAAAATGGGCGTCCGTTTCACATAGCTGACAAGCGAATGGCCATCCCCCCGCTTTCCCAGATACGAAACGTACTGGCTAACCCTCCTTTCCAAATCCACCCTTACGGCGGTGTTGAATTCGGGAGTGTCCTTCCTTAATTTCGAGCCCAATAACGAATTTTGCACGAAACCACGGAGGCGCAACCTTGCCTGCTGCGGCGATAAATTGTTCCACCAAAGCACTTCGTTCAACGTATAAACGGGCCTCCCAGCTATCCGATTGGCTTCCGCTATCAATTTTTCAAGGCCCCTTGTTGCCGGAGCCTCTCCTTCAATGGCCTTCCGAAGGGCAATTTCTCCGGGCCTCCGGAGCATTAACCGATTTACTGATGCCCAATCAAAACGGGGTTTCTCCCCGCCCATCCGGTTTTTAGGAATTTCGACCATGAATAATGACCCAATATTAGGGACTATTCGAAGATTAAATAAATGATGGGAAGAAGGCAAATTCATTGACAATAGCCTAAAATATTGAGGGAATAATCGCAAGCAACCCGAATGCGAAGCAGTAGTAAGCGAATGGCTTCAGCCCCCTTTCCCGGACGAATTTCATCATGAATGCGATCGAGAAATAGCCCACAACCATGGAAACAAGGGCGGGAATGACTAATAATTGAAGCTCGATTACATCGGCTCCTTTTGCAGTAACCCACTCAAAAAATGCCGCCCCGAATATTGCTGGGATCGAGAGCAAAAAGGAAAACCGGGTTGCGCTTTCCCTGCTGATTCCCATGAGCAAACCGGCACCGATTGTCGCGCCGGACCTTGAAATGCCAGGCATGACTGCGATCCCTTGGGCGATGCCCATAAATAACGAGTTTTTATTGCCAACCGATTTATTGCCCGTTTTTCTTTCACAAACATACAGGAACGCACCGGTTATCAGCATTGCAACCCCGATTGCGGGCAAATTTGAAAACTGCGACTCAAAAAAATCCTTGAAGGCGAAGCCGATTATTGCGGTTGGATGCTTGCAACAATGATTAAAATTGCTAGTTTGAAATCACCGTTTTTCCGGTCAAATTTTGCCAATGCCAAGAGCATGTTGGAAATATCCTTCCTGAAATACGCAATTGCCGCAATAAGGGTGCCAACGTGCAGCATGATGTCGAAAATGATGGGCGGCTGCACGTTCATCAGCATCTGGGCGGCGGCCAAATGGGCTGAACTGCTGATGGGAAGCCATTCGGCAATTCCCTGAATCGATGCAAGTATTATTGCCTGAAAAAGATCCACATTCAACCCCCAATTAGCAAACAATTCAGATGCCGAATATCTCTTCGGCCATTTTCATCCGCTGCTTCACTGATAATGTGCCGTATTTATCCGGCAGTTTTGTTACGTTGATATAGGATGCAAGCTCAGCCTGATCCGCGCCTGAAAAGTTAGCAGCAGTTAAAAGAGATGCGCCATGGGCGTATATCTGCGTGCCAGCCTTTATCCGTGCCTTTTGTATGACGTTCGATTGGAACCTTCCGGTTGCATCGCTGAGCCTCGTGATCTCCTCTACAATGGAATCCGCAATTGAGTAAAATTCGCTTATGTCATCGTGGCGGACTTCCTCTATTGCCGCCTGGAGCTGCTTTTGGAACCATGCATAGAATTTTACCCACTCCTTCGAACTCCTTACGTAATGCTTTTCCATGAATTTCGCGACTGCATAGCTGATGATGATTAGATTCACGAGCCGCTTCTCGCCCCTCAGGTAGGCTTTTTCAGCAAAGAAGCCACCAAGCTCCTTGAGTTTGGCTATGTCCCCGTTCTGGGAGTGCTTTAGGAGCTCCTGCATCCTCTTCAGCAAGAATTCGTCCATGATTGGATTAGGATGGAGAGTTTATTAAATAATGCAAAAATATGAGGGAGGAATCAGGAAGGGCTGCATCAAACCAAAAATCATTGCAACAGGGGGGAGCGAATACTTTTTTTCAACGAGGGGGGAATCAGGAAGACCCTCAAGCTGAAGTGGGGATTACCCCCCCAGCGGTTCGGGACGGATCCGGAGGGATTCGAACCCTCGACCTTCTACTTGCCTTGCCTTTCTTTTGGAAAAGAAAGGCGATGGCGCCGCGAAAGAAAACCATTTTGCTTCTATGCGCACCATCTCGCCGGCGCTTCTTCCCCGATGGAAGCAGAACCTTAGGAGGCAGACGCTCTATCCAGGCTGAGCTACGGACCCCTTAACAACAATACATGGGCAAAGCCGGAACCTCTTGTTAAGCGGTCCGACGAACCCAAAATAAATGGAAAAGAATGATTATGGCACTTTAATGCCGAAAATATTGAAAATCACAAGCAAAGCGATGCCGAATAATCCAAGCACCGCAACTATGAGGAATGAAACCAAAGTAATTGAAATTTTCATCCCGAGGAAGTTAAGGATGAGGAGCGCAACAATCCCAACTATCGAGTTGACTATGAGCTTCTTCATTATCACGAGTATCGCGATTGCCATGATTACGGCAACAATGGCGACAATTGCCATTTCAGTTGTCCCGAAATCCATGGTTATCAGCCCGGTTGTGGCGGTTATTTGCGCCATTATTTCTTCGCCTTATTTTTGGTAACAGCAGTGGGAATGCGGATGTAGAACACCCCATGCTCTGAACGGATGACCATGGGGCTTCCGGACATCAGCGATTGAAGGTCGAGCAAATACCGGCCTTTTTCGAGAATGGTGATGTTCTCCGCTGGCTTTTCGCCTGTTTTCGCGGCTTCCAATTCGGAATGTTCCGCAATTTCCTTGGCTTCCCTGGAATCATCATGCTCCTTCCGGAGTTCGGCCGCAATTTTATTTACATCAGGTATTTCGCCGTAATCAATCGGCTTGCCCATCTCGCCTATATCTATTTGGACTGGTGAAGAAGGGGAGGCATCTTGCTTTGAAGGATCGGCTTTCGTCTCCTTTTCCAATTCGGGCGCCCTCTCAATTGAAATAGGCGCTATTTCGGCAATATCCTCCAATGCCTGCCGGTTTTCAGCCACGAATTCCCTGCCCTCACGCTCAAGCAACTCCATCTGTTCCTTCAGCGTGATGGACTCCGGCCTGAGGAAGACGAATATCCGCGAACCGCAGCCGCAGCCCTTGAGGAGCTCCTCCGCTCCGCTCCCGTAAAGAAGGCCGCATCGGATGCATTTATGGGGCATGACTATCCTTATGTTTGGGTTTGTGGAATAATATAATACTTGCTGTAACAGGAAGCCCCCGGCGAGGATTGCACTCGCGACCTCTTGTTTACGAGACAAGCGCTCTACTACTGAGCTACGGAGGCGTCGGACTAAAAATTAGGGCAATAAATATTAAAAGAGAGAGTAAAAAATAGGAAATGGTGCCCTATATGCATTAAGTTGCTCATTTAACCCAATTATCCGGCTCTAGGGGGATTGTCAGCCAGAGAATAAGATAGAATACGACGATTGCAATGAGCGCATAAGCGCTCCCGAAAGCAACTATCAGCAGCAGGATGAGGAGCATTATGCGGACAACTGCGGCATCCACGTTGATATATTCCGAAATGCCGCCAATAACCCCCCCTATGAGGCTGTTGCTCCGTGCACGATAAAGTTTCCTTGCCACGTCATCCCCTCCTTCTAGATTGCTCTTCCGGCAGGAGGAGCCATGCAACCAAATATAATATTATGCCCGCACCACCTGCAAAGCATAGCAGCACGAATAATAGCCTGACAAGGTTCGGGTCAACGTTGAAATAATCCCCGAAGCCGCCGCAGACCCCTCCCAGTATCCGGTCATGGGTCGATCGGTAGAGCCGCCTCATTTCAGCCATGTAAACACCTCATTTCCTCAGTATTTTCATCAACGAAGGATGTAATCGATTATTGCTATATATTGCTATCGTATCCGAGCATAATGTATCCTTCCCGGATAAATCCGAAAATTTGCCCCCTGCCTCGCTGATGATTATTTTTGCAGCCGCGACATCCCAGGGCTTGGGAAATGTTTCAACGAAAGCATCCGCCTTTCCAGTAGCGACAAGGTAGTGCGCAAAGGGTTCGCTCATTCCCCAAGAGTGGTATGCGGCATTGAGGAGCTTCCGGAGTTTCTTAAGATAGCCCTTCTCGAGGAACCCCTTCCCCCTTCCGTGGAGGATGTACGCATTCGATAGGCGTGTTTCGGAAGATGCATGGACGCGTTTCCCGTTTACAAATGCCCCTTTCCCTACCTCAGCATGCATCAGGATGCCCATTGCCGGGATGTTTATTGCCCCTGCCACAATCTTGCCGTCCTGCTCGAATGCAACCATGTTGCCATACGTCGGCAAACCCCTCAGGAATGCCTTGGTGCCGTCTATTGGATCAATGATCCACCTTCTCCTCAGATCATTGCGCAATTCCGCACTCTCTTCGGAAAGGACCGAATCATCGGGAAAATTCCGCCGGATGATGCCGAGGATTGCGGCATCGCAGCATTTATCGGAGCTTGTGACGGGCGAGCCGTCTGCTTTCATCTGGAACGGGATTTTTTCCCCGAAATGGTCCAACGAGATCCTTCCCGCAGCCTTGACCGCGTTAATCGCAACCTCCAATTCCCTAAGCATGCATATCCACATATGTGATAAGCGGCTCAGTCTTATAAAATTTTTGGGCGGCTGAAAAAATGTTTTTATTGGATACTATTGCAAAATAATTTTAAAAAATAAAAAGAGAAAACTTATTATAGAATCGGTGCCAAATTATTCGAGGTCGAAATGGAGTTTTATTCCGGATTGGGTTTCCTGATTCTTTTTGCAACAATAGGCGGCGCGCTTGCAATTAGGTTTAAGCAGCCGGCAGTGCTGGGCCTGCTTGTAATGGGGGCAATAGTGGGGCCGCATTACCTCGCATTGGTCCCTGACAGCGAAATGCTCACCGCATTTGCGGACATCGGTGCGGTGCTGCTGCTGTTCACCATCGGGATCGAGTTCAACGTAAATAAATTATCCAAATTGGGCACGCGCGTTTTCCTGATCGCACTCTTCAAATTGGGGATCGTGTTCCTCCTTTCATACGAATTGGGCTCGATATTCGGGATTTTTTCAGAGCTGGGCAGTTTGGGGCCCCTCTACTTGGGAGCCATACTGTCCATCACTTCGACTGCCATAGTCGTCAGGATATTGGAACAGAAGGAAATGATAAACAGGAAGGAGGTCCCCATACTCGTAGCGATGCTGATCGTGGAGGACCTATTCGCCATTTTTGCGCTGACCGTATTTTCAGGCACGAACGCAGGGCATTCGCCTACATCCATCAACCTGCTGTTATCCATAATAACGGCACTGGCAATCCTTTCGGCAGTGTATCTGGTGATGCTCAGGCTGCTCAGGATAGTTTTTGACTGGCTGGTGAAATACCAGGCAGGGGAAACAATGGTGCTTACTGCATTGAGCCTCGGGGTGGGAATGAGCTACCTGGCACAGGCCGAGCCGTTGAACCTCACGCCATCAATCGGCGCATTCCTTGCGGGATCGCTGGTCGCATCCCTTCCGAAGGGCGAAGAGCTTGAGCGTGCGATCTCCCCGTTCGCGCTGGTGTTTTCTTCGCTGTTCTTCATTTCAGTGGGAATGGTAGTGGATTTGAAGTCCATCGGGCAATACTGGCAGCTGATCGCGGTAATTTCGATTGCCAACATCATCTTCAAATTTGCCGGAACATCGGTTTCCGCCTACCTTTTCGGCTTCTCCTCCAAATCTGCGGTTTTTTCGGGGCTTGCAATGCTTTCGGTCGGGGAATTCTCATTGCTGATTGCACGCGAGGGCTCCAAGGTCGCGGGATCATTCGACCTGCTGGGAATAACATCGGCCGTCGTGCTCATTTCCTCAATAACCACTTCCGTTACAATCGGAAAGTACGAGTGGTTCCACGGCGTCACTTCAAACCTGATGCCCAACGCATTGAAACGGCGGGGCAGAAGGTTCTCTGAGCATATGCGGGTGATTATCGAGACGCTTGAGCAACCGGGGAGGTTTTCCGCCGCGTTGGGGAGGGCATCCGCCTCCATGCTTGACAATGCGGGGATCATCGGCCTTTTCATGGGGGTAATTTCAATAGGCTGGTACCTGTTTTCCGAATATTCGGTTAAGATTTTGGGAGCGGAAGTGAATATATTCGGCGCAATAACGGCAATTGTCGCTATCATCATCGCATACCTCGTCTACAGGCTGGCAAAATTCTTCCTGGTAGAGTATAACCTCGTAAGGCTGTCATTGCTTTCAAAGCACCCGCACGAATTCGCCGCCTCGCACCTGGCGAGCGATTTCCTCAAGCTCATCCTTGTGCTGATTCTCTTCATTGCATCGCCTTTCCTATTCTCAGTGCTCGATGTGCCGCCGTACATCTCGAGGATAATGGTAGTTTTCATTTTTCTGGTCCTGATATGGCGGTTCATGGACCTTATTGGTTTCGAGCGGGGGAAATCCGATCGGAACCAGGTGTTTTTCAAGGAATAAAGGGGGGTAGACATGGTTGTGAAAAAAATGAAAAGCAGGGCGGCCGCAGAGGATAAATTTGGAACCGGATTTTCCCACAACTTCAAGCCTGTGGAGCCATTGGATTTGGGGAAGGTCAAAACAGTAAATGATTTGGTTACTGGAATGAAAAATACTTCGTTCGGCGGCCGTACCGTGGGTGAAGCCGCGGATGTGCTGGAAGCGATGGTAAGGGACAAGGATACGTTCAAAATCCTTACGCTTTCCGGCGCGATGACCGTCGCGAAGATGAGCTATGTCATATGCGACATGATAGACAACGGGATGGTTGATGCCGTAATATCGACCGGCGCGCTTGTTGCGCACGGATTCATCGAATCTGCCGGGATGAAGCACTTCAAATACGAGTGGAACATGGATGATGAAAAACTCTATTATGCGGGATATGACCGCGTTTACGATACCCTTGAGCTAGAAAAGAATCTGGATATGACCGAGAATATCGTAAAGGAAGTGTTCAGCAAGTTCGACGCAAGCCAGCCAATTGGCAGCCATCACATCAACCGCGAGCTGGGAAAGCACCTCGTTGAAAAATTCAACGACCGCGGAATCCTCAACAGCGCATTCAAGAAGAATGTGCCGGTTTTCATTCCGGCATTCACAGACTCGGAAATGGGGCTAGATTTTGCTCTCTACAACCGCGCAAGCAAATACCATGGCCGGAAACCGCTGGTATTCGACCCGTTCCTCGACCTGAATCATTATACCGACTTGGTATTCAGGAGCAAGAAGCTGGGGATATTCACAATTGGGGGCGGCACCCCGCGCAATTGGGCGCAGCAGGTGGGGCCTTATCTGGACCTGATATATTATAGGATGGAAAAGTCCGGAGTGCCAAAGGAACAGCTGGGCAACCCCGACGACTATTTCAAGCGGTTCCATTACGGCGTAAGGATCTGTCCGGATTCCGTTCATTGGGGCGGGCTCTCAGGCTGCACGTATTCCGAGGGCGTTTCGTGGGGGAAATTCGTTCCCAGGGAAGAGGGCGGCATGTGGTCGGAAGTGTTCGAGGATGCGACAGTTGCATGGCCGATGATCGTGAAAGCAGTGCTGGAAAGGCTGCAAACTGATAAAATCAAGTAAAAAATTGCGGGGAAGCGTTATATGGAAATAGGGAGAAAAGGAGCAAAAACCAATTTCATTGCAGGGGAAAACTGCAATTATCTGGATGCGAAGGTCGTGGTTGTGCCGGTGCCGTTTGAGGGAACCGTAACTTATAAAACCGGAACAAGCAAAGGACCGGAAGCAATCATTGATGCTTCCCAGAACATAGAATGGTTCGACGAGGAACTCTTATATGAGCCGGCCCAATTGGGTTTTTTCACGATGGCGGCACTGGATGTGCGCTCGAAAAAGCCGGAGGAGGTGGCTGCGATGGTTGAGGAATCTGTCAGCCAGCTATTGGAAGATGGGAAGTTCCCGATGCTCCTCGGGGGCGAGCATTCGGTAAGTGCAGGCGCATTTTCCGCATTCAGGAAAAAATTCGGGGATTTCACGATCCTGCAGTTTGATGCGCATCCCGATCTGAGGGAAGATTATGAGGGAAGCAAGTACAGCCATGCTTGCATCATGCGCCGCGCCTTCGACCTCGGAATCGGCATAGTCCAAGTCGGGATTAGGGGTGTGTGCAGGGAAGATTATGAATTCATGGAAACCCACAAAGGAAAGGTGCGGACTTTTTATGCAAAGGACATGGGAGAATGGGACTTGAACAAGATAGTTGATTCGTGCTCGGAAAAAGTCTACATATCCTTCGATATAGACGCATTCGACAGTTCGGTCATGCCCGCAACAGGGACGCCTGAGCCCGGCGGCGTATACTGGCGCCAGGTCGTCGGGATACTCCAAGCGATAAGCAACAGGAAAAAAATCATCGGCGCCGATGTGGTGGAGCTCCTCCCGACCCCAGGTTTGCACGCTTGCGATTTCCTGGCGGCGAAGCTGGCATATAAAATAATCGGCTGTGCCTTGAAAAAGAATAATTCCGTGAAAAAATAATTGGGATGGTGATTGAAGCCCGCACAAAAACCGCAATTCGTAATCGAAAAAATCCAAAAAATGCCGAAAATTAACCAAAAAACAGTTTTTAGGGGACAAGCCGGGAAAAAATAAAAAAATAATTTACGAGGGAAAATCGGAAAATTGGCGCAACGCTGAAATTTCCAAAAGATATGTTTAAATATGAGATTCGGTTATTAATTATGTTTATTTTTTTGCGGAAAAATTATTTGTTCCGAAAAAAATGGAAAAAAAATGTTGTTAAAAAGGGTGATCGGCTGACAAATGCACGGACCACATTTGATGTTGGATTGCTATGGATGCGATAAAAAGGCACTGAACGACATGAACGTCGTCTTCAAATGCCTCGACGAGCTTCCTGAAAAGATAAGAATGACGAAAATGACCCTGCCGTATTGTGTTTATTGGCCGGGTGGCACGCCGAATGATGGCGGGGGAATAAGTGGTTTCGTCCTTATAGCGGAGTCGCATATCAGCATTCACACATTCCCGGAACTTGGGTACCTGACCTTTGATATCTATTCCTGCAAGGAATTTGACAAGAGGCGGGTAATTGGTTTCCTGAACGAGCTTTTCAAGCCCGCTAAGATTGAGGAACAATTCGCCCACCGCGGAATGATGAATGTGCAGAAAGTTGCGGTTCCAGCGCATCAGAAAGCTTGATTTTTTCTTTTTTTATCTTTTTTTCACATTTTCCAATCGCCCAGTTGGAACTCTACCGAATCGTTTTTATACTGAAAAGTGCTCTATTAATCATTAACGGGAGCGGGGTAGATGGGTTTGAAAAAGCATATTCGAAGGAGCGTGCCACGCCATAGGGGCAAAACCGAAACGGCACTGAAAGCGAGCATTGTCCCACATGACGCCGAAATGGAGCTTTTGAAGAACATCGTCATGAAGAGGCATCGCGAATGGCGGAAACCGAAGAGGACGCACTATTGGCCGTATCTGGCGGTTCTTGCAATAATTTCCTACGGTTGTTATTTATTGGTAAACCCCGAACACCAGCTGACAGGGCTCTCCCAGGCGCTTGTTTTCATTTCCACCCTGATCCTTACTACCACATTCCTCTTCCTATTAGCAACCAGGATGAAGGAAACCTCGTTCACACGCCTCGAGGAAAATGTTGAAAACGAAATACTGTCCATGCGCATTGAAAAGGCTGCTAAGCGATGAATAAACATTTACGCGCCATCATATTCCTGCTTCCCCTAATTGCAGCGATATTGGCAGGAACCCCGGCAATAACGAACCCAACTGCCAATTCCATCACGAATCAAAGTGCTATAATTTCATTCACTACAGATTTGCCCGTCCAGGGCGCGAGGGTCGCATATGGAACTACCGAAGCTTTGGGAATCAATGCAACGGATTCGGGCAATTCCACGGGCCATAACATCCAGCTATCGGCACTGCTCCCTAGCACCCAATATTACTACAACGTAACGGCGTGCCTGGAGAATTGCGCGATGATTGGGCCGCTTACGTTCTCAACACAGCCCACCCCCGTTCCAGCACCAGCAATAAGCAATACAGTGTTCAATTGGACTAACTCATCCGCAACAATTAACTGGACTACGGATATTCTTTCGGGTTCGGAAATTTTCTATGGCAATGCGCCTTCCCAATATTTGCACTATTTTTCGAATCCTGCTCCATTGACTTCCCACCATGTAAAAATCGATTCCTTGACGCCGGCAACAATCCATTATTTCACTGTCCGGAGCTGCAACGGCTCAAACTGCACCAATTCTTCTGAAAATTCGTTCACCACTCATGCAAACCCGGCGTCATCACCGACGCCTAGCCCCTCGCCCAGCCCGACCCCTTCGCCAACTGAAACACCCTCGCCCAGCCCGACCCCTTCACCTTCCCCATCAACCCAGATATGCATCGACATGGATGGCGGAAGGGATTATTACCGCATGGGCTCACTGATCTCAAGCAACGAAAACGGGGACGATACGTGTGAAAGCGACCTGATTTTAAGGGAATATTTGTGCAACGACGCCTTGACAGAGGGCGGCATAATCAGGTACAAGTGCCCATATGGCTGCAGTGGCGGACGCTGCCTGGAAAAAAATGAAATGCCGCAGGAACAGGCAGCCGTTTTACCGTCCCCAAACCCAACTAGCACGCTGAATGAGAAAAGGGTGGGATTCCATACGACAGTGAGCGGTGAATTCACACCCGAAAAGGCAATTATCAGGTATTATGAGGAGATAGTGGAGGAATTCTCCGGCGAAATCCACATAATGGTCCCCATCGATATTGCCGACTATAATTCCGGCAAAATGAGCATCTCCCCAAAACCGTACCTGACAAAGAATGACGGGAACGGCAAGATTGAGGCGATATTCAAGGCCGAAATTGGAAAAGGTGAAAGATTCGAAATGATAATCCAGGATGCAAGGAACCTTGACGCATCCATACTTTCGGGATTCACCGCGCCTATACTGCTTAATTTGGGCGAAATCAAGGCTGCAGCGGATTCCCAAAAAAAAATGCCATCAACGCCGGATGCAAAAGTGCAAAATGGTGCAGGTGATTTAACGGGGTTTGCAACTGGCGGGAAAACGGCTTTCCAAAACGACAACAATTGGGCGCTAGCGGCCATGCAGATCATGCTCCTGCTTATGGGAATCCTTGCAATAAACCATTATGAGAAGGATTTCAAAGATATGAATACTGAGCAGACATCCACATTGCTCGAGGATCTTGAGGCGGATTTCAGGCGAAAAATCAGGAAATAATTGCGCATTTGACTTCCCGCCAAATTGGGGAGAATATGGAACTGAAAACATCAGATGGAATGAAAATTGCCGCTACCTATTACAAATCGGACAATGACGCCAAGGAAGCGATCATTTTGCTGCACATGCTCAACAGGAACCGGAATGACTGGAACGATTTTGCGCGGAAACTGCAACCCAACTACGAGGTTATTGCAGTCGATTTCAGGGGCCACGGCGACAGCGGCGGGGATCTAAATGCATTTACTGCTGAGGATTTCCAGAAATTCATGCTTGACGTAAAGGCTGCAAGGGAATTCCTTTCAAACAGGGGAAAAAAGACCTATGCCCTCATCGGAGGAAGCATCGGTGCCAATATAGCCCTGAATTTCGCTGTTGAAAACGATATAGGGAGGGTTGTGCTGCTTTCGCCCGGGCTGGATTACCGCGGGGTTGAAACCGGAACTTCCGCACACAAATATTTTGGGAAGGCATTGCTCGTCGCAAGTGAGGATGATTCCTATGCGGCCGACTCAACGAGAAAATTGTTTGACATGATGCTGGCAAAAAAGCAGATCAAGATTTACCGGACAGCAGGCCACGGCACTAAAATGTTTGCCTCTACTGATCTGAACGAACTCATAATCGGATGGCTTAAAGGCCCATGATGGCCAAGGGATGTGTTACGCATGCAAAAAATTCCGAAAGAAACATCAATCAGGGCCAATCACCGGCAAATCATCCTAATCCTGCTGCTTTTCCTAGTAATAGCGCTGGTGTTCTTCCAGTTCTACAAGCCCGACAGCAAGCTGGTGATAGATGCGGAAGGGAGGATACATTATCCGGCAGAACGTGGGGCAATTTCCGCAACAGAAGAATTGCTTTCCAATGACGGCGCATACCTGCTTTACGGGATAAGTTACGACTCCAATGGCACCAAGGTATATGGGAAGCTATGGATCCCCAACTCGTCAGGGAAGCATGCGGCAATTCTCTTTTTGCCCGGTGCAGGCGTGACGAAGGACGCGGGCCTCGATTATGCCAACATGCTTAGGGGAAAGGGAATTGCGGTTTTGGCAATTGACCAGAGGGGCATGGGTGAAACAGCTGCAACGGGCACAATGAGTTTGCAGGACGAATTCAACGAATTCATTTTGGGAAGGGAATACGGAAGCATTCTGATGGTTTATGATGCATTGCGGGCGTTCGATTATTTGCGCCAGCGGCCCGACATAGATGGGAATAAAATTGCGGTAGCCGGGGAAAGCATGGGAGGGAGGAATGCCATTATCGCAGGTGCCATTGAAAAGAGGTTCCGGATAGTGATGGGCATCTCAACGGGAGGGTATGGCATGCCTTTGTCGCAAAATGCGAATGCAACAAGGTTCCTCCGCACGTTCGACCCCGAAAACTATATTGGCATGATTGTCCCCCGGAAAACTGTAATCATCCACTCAACGGAAGACGGAGTGCAGCCATTCGAGATAGGGAAGCGGACTTTTGAGCGTGCCAATGAGCCAAAAATTTTTTACGCTGTGGGATGCAAGACGCACGGGTTGTGCCAGGAAATGTTCCCCATAATAACAAAAGAAATAGCCGAAGCGATTGGATGAGCAATTAACCATCGAATTATGTCGGAACCAATCCCGCCTAAAAACCCAGTTTCTCATCCACGAAAATAATGTGAAGCCTGCCGGGTTTGGATTCGGCGTTGATTATCAGGAGCTTATTGATGGCACTTCCCTTGCCGTACACTTTTTTTGCCCTTTCCGATTCAAGAGGAAGCACATATTCCCGCAAACGCAGCATTCCCTCCTCCAAATCCTTCACGATCTTCTGCGTCCCTACGATCCAGATGTTCTTCCCGGAAGTGAACGAATAGCCTGGCAGCTGCGATCCGGATTGTGATGCGATTATCAACTCACCTGATTCGGTAACAGCATGCACGCTCCCCAACGAGTAATCCGGCGCAGCAGCGAGCTTGCGCATTTCCCTGCCCTGCATTTTCCGGTCCAGTGATGACAACCTCTTCCTGATTGAATCATATTTCCCCGATTCATCAATTTCCTTCCTGATCCCTGCCCGCTCCAAAGAAAGCGAGGAGTAAGTAAAAACCTCCGAACCTTCCGGGATGATCGATAATGCTTTTTCCTTTGCTTCCGTTGCTGTCCGGACGAATTCAGCAGTTATGCCATTTTTTCCCAGTGTTTCGATGAGCCGCATTACTCTCACTTCATCAGCGAGCTTTTCCCAATCAGCCATACCCGAACACCCCCGATACAATAATACGGAGTCCGGCAATATATACCGTACGTTTAAAGCCCCGAATTCGTTGCGAAATCGGGAATTAAAACCAATATTTTAAAGGCAAGTTATTATGGATAAATGCGGTTACCGAATGAAACATCTCATATTGCCGTTGATGCTTTCCTTGTTATTATTCGGGTGCACTTCAAATACGGATAATCAAGCGGCCTCCGCACCACCGGCAATAACCCCGACGAATGAAATTCAAACGACCACCACCCAAATAACAACAACCGTTCCTACAAGCGCCCCGTCCCCATCGAGCGAGGTAAAAACATACACTTTGGCGGATATCTCTCAACATTCAATTAAAGGCGATTGCTGGCTGGCTATTTACGGGAAGGTCTACGATGTTTCCGAATATACAAAGCATCCGGGAGGCGATGCGATCCTGGAGGGATGCGGGAAGGATGCGACCGAGCTGTTTGAAACGCGGCCCATGGGCTCAGGCATGGCGCACTCGGAAGAGGCACAAAGCATGCTTCCCAATTATTATATCGGCGAGCTTGCTGCCTGATTCAGCCGTTAAGCTGCCAGACTGAGAAGTTCAGCACAGCAGCGAAGCTGACCCAGAGGATATAGGGCACCAGCAGGTATGCGGCATTCCTTTCAATGGAATAGAATTTCCTCATAGTTAATACGATCGAAATCCAGAGGGCAATTATCCCGATGAAGCCAAGGAAGGGGTTTTGCAAACCAAAGAAAAGGTACGACCACCACACGTTCCAGAAAAGCTGCAGCCCGAACAGCTTGATGCCCTTTTCCGTTCCCGGGGTCCGCTTCCTATTCCATATCAAATACAAGGATACGCCCATCAGGAAATAGAGTAGCGTCCAAACGGGGAAGAAAACCCAGTTGGGAGGTGAAAAATCCGGCTTGATGAGGCTTGCATACCATGTAGGGATGTTCGGAGTAGTGAATATGGCGCCGATCCCGCCAGCGAGTTCGCAAATGATAATTGCAGCTGCCAATTTCGCCCAATCGACCATATCAACATTCACCTAGAACATTAAACATACCCTATAAAAATCATTCTGCCGGAAGCTTTGAAGATTCCATCATAAGGGCCTCCTCCTTGGGAGGCGCCCTGCTAATTGCGGTTTCATTGCTGATAAGGCCGGCGTAATTGAGGAATCTTCCTTGAATTTTTCGCGTTCGCAAAGAAAACAAGGGCGTCTGGCAGCAAAATCGCAATGGCATCCGGATTGGCAGTGATGCTCCTGCTAATTTCCCCCCTTTACCTTACGTGGCCCAAATTCATCATGGTGTTGGGCTGAATCAGCTCATTTTTTCATTCAGTACTATCTTCTTAGTCATGCCATACGGGAAGGTTTTAACCACTTTCTTTGCTTCAAGTCGCTGCAATATGCGGAAGGTCTTTACCGGCGAGAAGCCTGTGCGCATGGAAAGCTGTTTCTGGGTGGATTCGCCGCGGTTCCTCACAAGCTCATCGTAAACCGCCCTTTCCTCCTCGGTAAGCAGCGTGGTTATGACGAAATTCTTGGTTTCCTTGTGCTCTTTTTCACGGACGTACTTCATCAGCACATACCCATTGGCAAGGAATGCGATGCCAGTAAGCAAAATTCCCAGTGCGGGGAGGGAAAAAACGTATGCCAGGCTGCTTTCGGGTATCCTTTCCCTGAAGAAAGGCCGAGTTTCGTTGCCAATTGAGGGGGAAGGCGGAATAATTGATGAATTGAAGCCCCTTTCCCTGCTGTCGGGCAATATCTGGACGATATCGTTGCGCCAGATTGCATTGTATGCAAGCGCGATGTAAGCGATCACGAGGAATCCGCCATAGATCAGGGAAAAATATGCTAGCCACCTTAATTCCCTCATATTTATTTCACCTTATTTCATTTCAGAAGAAAATAATTTCAATTGATTACTTATTACAGGTTATTTCAAGGTAGTTATATAAGCAAGTAATAATATATAATTGTTTACTTTTTTATAAAAAGGTGGAAACTTGAAGGAAAAAGAAACGGCAAATGTCCTCGAATTCAGGGAAGTGGTAAAGGAGTACAAGCTGGGGAAAAAGATGCTCCGCGTCCTGAACGGGATCACGTTTGCTGTAAAAAAAGGAGAGTTCATCGTAATAATGGGTCCATCAGGAAGCGGAAAGAGCACCATGCTCCAGTTAATGGGATGCCTCGACAAGCCTTCTTTTGGGAAAGTGGTAATTGATGGCGATAACACGTCGGCACTTAGCTCGAACAGGCTTGCAGACATCCGCAGGAAGAAAATCGGCTTTGTTTTCCAGGCATTCAACCTTCTCCCAAATTTTTCGGCTCTCCAAAATGTCGAACTGGCCATGTCCATTGATGAAAAGCCAAAATCCGTGCGCCTTGCAAGGGCAAGGAAGCTGCTGGGGCTGGTTGGGCTCGCCCAAAGGGAAAACCATAAGCCGGCAGAGCTTTCAGGCGGGGAAAAGCAAAGGGTGGCAATCGCAAGGGCACTTGCCAATAAGCCGTCGTTCCTCCTTGCTGATGAGCCTACAGGCAATTTAGATTCTAAATCCGGGGGGGAAATCATGTCCCTGATAAGGTCCCTTTGGAAGGAAGAAGGCACCTCGATCGTTATGGTCACACACGAACCCCATGTCGCGCAGTATTCCCAACGGATCCTGCACATACTTGACGGAAGGATTGAATCGGAGGAAAGGCCCAATCACAAATTTAAAAAATCAAACTTGAAAAGCAAATAAGGTGGTGTAGATGAATGGGAAAAAATCGTTTATCGGAGTGCTGATGATGG
>JBDRLB010000029.1:0-57058 GCA_043813365.1 Microcaldota archaeon
GATTACGGAAATTCTCCAAAAAAAGCGAAAAAAGTGGTAGCGATTGAAATAGATGCGGATCTCGCGAGCCTTCTTAAGGAACGCTTCAAAACCTCCAAGAATGTTGAGATCATTTGCGGCGATGCGATGCAATCCTCCTTCAACTACCCGGTTGTCATCGGGTTCCTTCCCTACCACATCATCTCCCCGATCCTTTTCAAGCTCCTTTCCTCCGCATTCGGGGATTCGATCCTGTGCGTGCAGAAGGAATTTGCGCTCCGGATGGTTGCAGAGCCCGGAACCTCCGACTATTCCAAACTTTCCGTAATGGCGCAAAGCAAAGCAGATATCACTTACCTTGCAACTGTCCCAAAAGAGGCGTTTTCACCGGTTCCCAAAGTGGATTCCGCTCTAGTATATCTAGTGAAAAACGAGAAATTCAAACCGAACGGGCCCCTGATTTCGGCGCTCTTCCAACACAAGAACCAATCCGCAAAAAAGGCAATACTCCATTCCCTCCCCCAACTAAAGCTTTCAAGGGAGCAAGCCCAGCTTCTTTTTTCCAAGGCCGACTTTTCAAAAAGGCCGCGCTTCATGAGCCTGAAGGAGTTAAGTTCCCTCTCTGCCGCATACGATGGCCTTTTTACATCTAAACGGTAAATCCTGTTATGGATGAAACCAATTCATGGGAAAAGCAAGAGATTGCAGCGCCAATTGAAACGCAAGGGCTGGAGTCAAACAATACCTGCCCCAAAAAACATCCCGTTCCGAATCTCGAACTCCTTCTCGACGACCGCGAGCTCAAATCGCCGCTCGCAAAACTGCTGTTCTCGAAAGGAGTGAAGCTCCACCCAAAAAGGCTCGAGGTTGCGGATTTCATCATCAGCGAGCAGATCGCGATCGAGAGGAAAACTGCGGAAGATTTCGAGAGCTCCATAATGGATGGCCGGCTTTTCTCGCAATGCAAGGACCTTTCCGCGAATTTCCAAAGCCCGCTGATCTGCATAGTTGGGCGCGAATTCACGCATCTCCATAGCCGTGCAATTATTGGTGCGCAGATTTCCATTGCTACGGATTACCGCATCCCGCTCTTCCATTTCGATTCAGAGGAGGGGCTCGCGGAATTCATCCACATCCTCCTCGTGCAAAAATCGCAGCTCCCCAAGGACATGAAGCTCCGATTCGAGAAAAAATCCCTCCCAAAGGACGACCAGCTGCAGATGGTGCTTGAAGGCGTGCAAATGATCGGGCCCGTTCACGCGAAAAGCATCCTCCGGCAGTTCAAAACACTTAAGAAAGTCTTCAGCGCCTCCGAAAAATCCCTGCAGAAAGTCGAGGGGGTCGGCGAGGCACGTGCAAAGCAGATCGCAAAAACCGCAAATGCAATTTATGGCGAGGAAGACCGGGAGCAGCAGAAATTCGATTGAACGGATTTGATGAGCACACTTAAAAAACCTGTTCGCTTTTTTCATTTGGCATTTCTTCTGTTAGGTGGTTTTATGGAAAAGGAATTCTTTACAATGGACGATTTCAATTTCTCCGGAAAAACCGCCATCATTCGCGTGGACATCAACTGCCCTTTCAACGAGCAGACAAAGCAGATCGAGGACTCCGAGCGCATTTCAGCTCACGCCCAAACAATCAAAGAGCTCTCTGAAAAAGGCGCCAAAGTCGTAGTCCTTGCCCACCAGGGAAGGAAGGGCGACCCAGACTTCATCCCATTGCAGCAGCATGCCTTGCTGCTCTCAAAGCACATGGGCAAAAACGTCAATTATGTCAACGACCTTTTCGGTGAAAATGCGCTCAATGCAATCAAGCAGGCACAGAACAACGGCATTCTTTTGCTGGAAAATACGCGATTCTTCGATGACGAAACCAAAAAATTAGAAAAGCCGGAGGGCTATTCCAAAACGGACATGATCAAAAAGCTCGCTTCTATTTGCGATTATTTCGTGCTGGATGGATTTTCGGTTTCCCACAGGGCGCAGGCATCCGTTGTTGGGCTGGCTTATCTCAAGCCCGCTTGCGCCGGAAGAGTGATGCAAAAGGAGCTCTCGGGGCTGGCAAATGCGCTTGACCGTGCGGAACACCCTAATATTTATGTACTTGGCGGTGCAAAACCGGAGGATGTTTATTTGCTGTTGAAATATGCCTGCTCCTCGCCTGCAATTGACAACGTGCTCACTTCAGGTATTTTGGGCGAGCTGTGCGCAATTGCCTCGGGCGCGGATTTGGGTTCTCCCAAATCACAATATTTGAAGGAAAAAGGGTTCGACACGATAATCCCGGAACTTGCCTCCCTTCTGGAGCAACACTCCTCGAAAATCGAAATTCCACTTGATGTTGCAATTGAGGAAAACGGCAAAAGGAAGGAATATGCGATAAACGAGATTGCCGAAAAAGCACCCAATTCGCAATCCTCCGACATCGGGCAGAGGACAATTTCGCGCTATGCGCAAATCATCAGCTCTGCAAAAACAATATACTTCAAAGGTCCCGTCGGCGTTTATGAGAACCCCCTTTTCGAAAACGGCACCAAGGCAATTCTTAGGGCAATCGAATCCTCGAATGCATTCAAACTAATGGGCGGCGGCCATTCGGTCTCAGCTGTTGAAAAATTCAGTATCGACAAAAGCAGGATTTCCCATATTTCCCTTGCTGGCGGGGCTGTTGTCGAGTATTTGCAGGGGAAGAAGAACCCCGGGCTCGAAGCGCTTAAATATTCTTACAATACTTTCAAAGTACAAATCTGAACCAAAAATTCAAAGGTGTTGCGATGACAAGTCCAGTTATTATTGTGCATGGCGGCGCGTGGGTGATTGACCCTTCTGAAATTGATGCGCACAAGAAGGAAATGGAAAATGCGTTGAAAACCGGGATGCGGATGCTCGAAACCGGCTGCCCGTCCATTGATGCAGTTGAGGCGGCAATCTGCCTGATGGAAGATTCCGGCGTTTTTGATGCGGGGAGGGGGTCCGTCCTCAATGAAAAGGGGGAAGTGGAGATGGATGCAATGATCATGGACGGCAAACTGAACGCAGGCGCGGTTGCTGCTTTGAAAAATTACCCGAACCCCATCTCGGTTGCAAGGGCCGTAATGGAAAAAACCAAACACCTGCTTCTTGTGGGTGATGGTGCTTCTGTTTTCGCAGACAACAACGGCTTCAAAAAATTGCCCATGGAGGCATTCATCTCAAAGAAGGAAAAAACGCTCTTCTCCTCAAAAAAGGACCCCGGTTTCGGCACAGTGGGTTGCGTTGCACTTGACAAGCAGGGCGGCATTACAAGCGGCACCTCAACAGGCGGAACAAGGAACAAGATGCTGGGCAGGGTTGGCGATTCTCCCTTAATAGGATGCGGCGGCTACTGCGACAATGGCGTTGGCGGCGCGTCCTCTACCGGGCATGGGGAATCCTTCATGAAAGTAATTGCATGCAAAACAGCATGCGATTTCCTGAAAACGGAAAAAACAGCGCAGGCTGCAGCCGAAAAAACAATGCAGCTCATCCAAGACCGCGTTCAGGGCAAAGGGGGCCTCATTTTGCTTCGTAAGGACGGCGACTTCGGATTCTCCTACAACACCCCGCAGATGGCCCGCGGTTACGCAAAATCCGGGAAAACCGGGGTTTTCGTCTGAGTTCCAATCCGCGAAATTTTCAATCAACAATCCATCATCCCCTAACATGCAGCCGGCCTTGCATTGAGCTTCACATATCCTTATAAAATTCAATTCCCTTTCCGCTACTGGTAACGATGTACTCCCGCGAAATCGAAAAACTGCTTAACGCCGCAAGCATTCTGGACGGCGATATTGTTGAACTAGTATTAGAAGGAAAAAGCTACTCCGGCATCCTGCTTCCCCGAACCTCTGAAGTGCCGGAAGAAGTGCTGACGCTTAAACTAGCCAACGGATACAATGTCGGGTTCAGGTTCAAGCCCGGGATGGCGATAAAAAAAACAGGAGGGGCGCAAAAGCTCGCGGAAATACCTAAACTTGCAATAAAAAAATCCAACCTCCCTTCAATCGGGATAGTTGCATCCGGAGGGACCATCGGCACACATGTGGATTACCGCACCGGCGGCGTATTCATGTCCCGCTCCCCGGAGGAAGTGCTCTCCGCTGCCCCGGAATTGCAGGATTTCGTCAACCTCAAATCACTCGCCTCGCCCTTCAGGACTCCCAGTGAGGACATGAGCATCGAGAACTGGCGCATCCTTGCAACTGAAGCCGCTAAGCAGCTCAACGACCCGGAAATCAAGGGAGTTGTAATAACACATGGAACCGACACGCTCCATTATACTTCAGCCGCACTCTCATTCATGCTCCAAAACCTTACCAAACCAGTTGCATTGGTGGGCGCGCAGCGCTCTCCTGACAGGGGTAGCTTTGACGGCGCGCTCAACCTTGTTTGCGGCGCACGCTTTGCCGCGTATTCCGATATTGGGGAAGTTGCCGTTGTGATGCACGGAAGCGCTTCGGATGATTTCTGCTTTGCGCATAGGGGAACGAAAGTAAGGAAGATGCACACTTCCCGAAGGGATGCTTTCCGTTCCATAAACGACAAACCCCTAGCTAAAATTTTTCCAGATGGAAAGATGGAAATCATCAATCCGAACCATTCGAAAAGGAAGGAAGGCGCAGCCATCGCGGACACCGCTATTGAAAAAAAGACCGCAATTTTGAAAATCTACCCCGATTCCAACCCGGAGCTCCTGGACTTCCTAGTTGAAAAAGGGTGCCGCGGAGTAATTCTGGAGGCAACCGGCCTGGGCCATCTTCCTACTGGGCAGGGCGGAACGGACCCCGGCGTTTTCGACAAGAAATTCAGCTGGCTTCCTTCGGTGAAGAATGCAACTGAAAAGGGCGTTTTCATCGGAATCGCTTCCCAATGCCTCAACGGCCGCGTTTCCCCCTCGGTTTACCGCAACCTCCGGCTAGTTCACGATGCGGGAGGTGTGCATCTGGAGGATATGCTTCCGGAAGTCGCATATGTGAAGTTGGGCTGGGTGCTTGCGCATTCCAAAACTCTGGAGGAAACGGAAAAAATGATGCTTACGAACCTCCGAGGGGAAATAAACCGGCGCCTGAGCGAGGAAGATTTTTCAATCTGAGGGCAATTTTGGACATAAAAATATTCTTTTCAAACACTGATCATCATGGACCTTTCCGATTTGGGATTCAAGTGCGGCATAGAGATCCACCAGCGGCTCAGCACGGGGAAGCTGTTCTGCAAGTGCTACTGCGATCCGAACAAGGAAGAGCCGAATGAAACGATGCGGATTGCCCGGAAACTGAAGGCAACCGTTGGGGAGATGGGAAAATTCGACCCTGCAGCTGCTTTCGAAGCCGCAAAAGGGAAGAACTTCGTTTACATCATAGACGAAAAAACCTCCTGCGCAGTCGAAGCGGACGAGGAGCCACCCCACAGGATGAACGCGGAAGCCCTTGCAGTTGCCCTGACGGTCTCCAAACTACTTAACTCGAAAATTGTCGACGACATCTTCGTGATGCGCAAAACCGTCATCGATGGCTCGGCCGTTTCTGGTTTCCAGCGCACTGCACTTATTGCGCTTGATGGCAAAATCCAAACCTCTAAGGGAGAAATCCCTATCCCGATGCTTGCTTTGGAGGAGGAATCTTCAGGCATAGTCGAAAAAACCGGCATCGAAGGCGAAATAACCTATCGCCTCGATAGGCAAGGAATCCCACTAATTGAAATCGCCACTTCCCCCGATTTGAAGGACGGCCAGCATGCCATGGAAACAGCTGAAAAAATCGGCCAGCTTTTACGGTCAACAGGGAAAGTGCAGCGCGGCTTGGGATCGATCCGGCAGGATCTCAATATATCCATCACTCAAGGCGCAAGGGTTGAAATAAAAGGGGTGCAGGAGCTCAAGCTTATCCCAAAACTCATTGGAAACGAGATTGCAAGGCAAATTAACCTCCTTAAAATACGCGAGCAGCTAAAAGAGCGCCACGTTTTGCTGGGCGAGGAGCATTTTCATGCAAAGGGCGTATCCCATATTTTCAAAAACACGGGCTGCAAGCTGATTAAGGACGCTTTAATGCGGAAGGAAAAAATATTTTCACTAAGGCTGCCTTCCTTTTCCAACTTATTCAAGCAGGAAATCATGCCCTCCTACCGTTTCGGGACGGAAATTGCCGCATACGTGAAACAGAAGAGCAGCGCAAAGGGGGTAATCCATTCCGACGAACCTTTGGAAGACAAATACGGCATCTCAGTATCGGAAATCAACGCCCTTGAAAAGGAGATCAACCTCAATGCCTCAAACAACGACCTTTTTGTTTTGTGTGTCGGTTCCGACGATACGTGCAAAAAAGCCCTCGCCGCGGTTTTTGAAAGGTGCAAGCAGCTTCAAATAGGGGTTCCCGAGGAAACAAGGCGGGCCGAGGGCGAGATTTCCATTTACATGCGACCGCTTCCGGGTTCGCAGAGGATGTACCCCGAAACCGATTTGCCTCCGATACTCGTTACGAAGGAAATGCTCGACCTTGCAGAAAAATCGAAGCCAGAAAGCATGGATGCTAAAAAAGCCAAATACCTCAAATGGGGCCTGAACGAGCAGATGGCGCAAAAGATGGTGAAATCGCCCGAATGGGAGAGATTTGAAGAGCTTGCAAAATCGGATCCGAAAAACGCGCCCCTGATCGCAATAACCCTCCTCGAGAGCATCGTTTCAATAAAAAGAGAGGGATTTGAGATCGACAAGCTCCAAAATTCCGACCTATCCGATATTTTCAAGCTCTATTCCCTCAATCTGCTTACAAAAGCGGCAATTCCAGAGCTTTTGAAACTCAAAATAAGCAATTACGGCACCAAACCGGAAGAGCTTCTTTCCAAACATTCCCTGAAACGCCTTTCCGAACCCGAACTCCGTAAAATCGCGTCCGGAATTGAAGGCACGCCTGAAAAGAAATTCGCAGAAATCATGAAGGCACACCGCCTCACTGTTGATGTGCAGCAGCTCAAGGGGTTTTTGGAGGGAAAGCAGCCTTAATCAGTTTGATCGCTTCCCTTTAGTTTTCTCGAACATCCCTTCCCACAATTTCATCCGCTTCTCGCTTGGCTTTACAACAGTGATCCCTTCCGGGCTTTCCCAGACCGGCGTCTTCAGCTGCTTTCCCAACGTCATTATTTTCCGCACAACGGATTCCCTGCCCCTGATTGCCTCTTTCCTGATGAACAAATCCAACCCCAGATACTGTGCTTTCGCAACCAGCATCCCTAATCCGAAGATAAGGTGGCCTTCGGCATCTTTTTTCAATTCCGGCACGTTTTCCGGAATATGCACATAATGGTTCTGGATCATATCCACTTCAATTACTTGCCTGCGGTCTTTTGGGTGATAGCCAAAATCGTATTTTATGGAACTAAGGCCGCCGTGCCCCGGAGAAAAATCAGCTGGCCCGGCTGCCTTCGTCTGCCCATGCCCAAGAAGAAGCATGGTGCTTCTGTGATCCTTATTAGCGGGGTAAACTGTAAGCAACGGCCCGCCGAAAGAGGACCATCTTAAGGGGTCCGCCTCCGGGCTTGGGAATGCAGCAATGAATTTATTCCCCCTAACAACTGAAAAATGCAATTCCTTGCCGTACCGGTATTGCTCATAACTCAACCCGGCCTGGCCTTTCCGCCAATCATCGGCCATCTCTATTACTTTCGAAGTGCTTTCCCCAATCAGCCTCCGCATTCTTTGCTGTTCCGCCATGTTCAGCTTTGTTTTTTGCAATTTATTAAATACTTGCGCTTCACACTCTCCAAGCACTACTTTTAAATTCCCCCTGAGGCAATTCTATACCGTATGATACTGCCCCTGCTCTCCCTGATGGACGGCATGAACATCGTCGTAGTCATACTCTGCTTCTTCTCCATATTCAAGATGATGACCCTCAACTACATCGAGAACAAGCTGGTTGCGCTGGTAGTCACCATCGCAATAACCTACCTGGTGCTCCTTCCGGTCACGTGGTTCACTTATGTTGTTTTTGCAGTTGTTTTCATGCTCGAATTCCCAACTGTGGTGATGGACGGGCTTTTCAAGCATTAGTCAAGGAGTATAAATGGATTTCACGTTCCTGATAGTAACCGTGCTGATGCTGCTCGCAGCGCAAAGCGGCAATATCCCCATAGTCATTGCGCTGTTCGCGCTGCTGCTTGTGACAGCCAAAAGCAAGTACTTAATATTGGCGGCAATAATCGGGCTGGTGCTTTCAATAGTGGCATCGCTGCAGATCGAAAACAAAGAGATTTATATGCTTGGAGGGCTATTCCTAATACTGATCATCATTGCAAAGGCAGATTCCTCCACCCCGCAGCAACCGTATGCGGGCGGCGGATATTATTGAGTGATTGAAAATGAACCCATTGACCCTGATCTTAATGGCATTTTTCGCATACTTCTTCTATTCCATCGGTTCAACCTTCCTTGCATTTTTGGTGCTGGTCGTTGCAATAGTTTTCGCGCTCTCATCAAGCCAGCAGCCGGCAGCATCCGGTCATGGAGGCGCCGCAGGAACGCTTCCTGGAGGGGTGCAGCCAATAGTGATACAATCCGGCCAGCCAGCAGCCGCATTCCCGCGCAAATTCGAATTCCGGCCGAACTTCCCCGGCGACCCTGATGGTGATGAATGGATTTCAGGCAAGCTGGGCGCATGGGTTGTATTGTTTGGGAAAATACTCGGCTCATTGTTCGGCGGCGGAACAAAGCAGGAAAAATCCCGTTGAAAAGGCGCTGAAATGGACCTCGTTTATTTGATGCTATTGTTTCTCGCAGGAATGAGCTTTTTGCTGAACATAGAGTGGCTCATGCTTGCGACCATCTTCCTGTTTTTCGCCATCCTCTTCTCCAAATACTACTCCGGATTTTCAACCGCACCAACAACACCGCCGCAAGTGCAGCAAGAGATGGCCTCTACAGAACAGGCAAAGCAGCAGCCGCAGCCTATCATTGTCATGAATTCCGGCGGCTCCGGAGGAGGCGCAACCATCACGGACAATATTATCGCAACAATGATGGGGAATGTGATGGCAATGGATGTTTATGAAAAACAAGAAGCGGCTCCCTGGTCGAAATTCCTATCCCGCGGGGGCAAGTTCAGGCAGAATTTCATGGATCACTCCGGCAGCGTTTCGCTGAAAGACCAGGCAATGGGCAACACTTCGAAAAAACTACTTGATACTCTGGATAAGATAAATAAGAAACTGGATTCCAAAGACTAACCTTATTGATGTCGTTTCCCGGCTGGTTTCATCCCTTATCCGATTTTATCCGCAAAAGCATGTCCCTATTAGCCTCCAAAATCCTCTTGTCAATGTCATAAACCGCTTTCAGCAGCGAGATCATCTCATCCAGCTTCCTTTCCAGCTCATCCGTGCTTTGCAATGAGGTTTTGGGCATCTGCCTCATCACTTCGGGCCGTGCTTCCCTTTTCATTCCGCCGACATTCTCCACCGTTTCGCCTTCATCCCCAATGGAGGTAATTTCCAGCTCCGGCACATCCTCCACCGCTTCCTTCGCTGAAGCCGGTGCTTTCTGGGGTTTTGCCTCCCCGAACAATGGTTTGGTCTCATTTTCCAATATGTCCTTTGCCTCCCTTTCCGGATCGTCTTGGCCGAAAATGGAACTCCCCTTCTCATCCCCCAATCCGGGCGAAATTACCCCCTTCCCTTCCTCAGCAAGTGCGTCCTCGTAATATTTCTCCGCATCCGAAATCCCAAGCTCCTGCAGATTGGCGATGATATCCTGCTTGCTCTGGCCGTTCTTCATCATCTCCCTGACAATTGCTTTTGCGTCCATGATTGGATTACCCTTCCTTCATTTAATAGGTTTTTGATGTTTCGCTTCTTTGCACCCGAACATACCCCTGCTTTCCGTTAAATATCAGCAGGTGCAATATGCGCTGCAGGCAATTAAATCGGGCTTAATCCCCAACGGAAATTTATAAACCCTGCCTAGAGTATGTAGGATGCAAAAAGGTGCCTTGGTTATGCCGTCTTCCGATATCAAAAAAATTACCGAATTTATTTTCGAAATGGGCGAGCTGAAGCGCATCAAGCGCAGCGGCTGGTGGAACGTCAAAATAACAAATCCGGAATCCGTTGCGGAGCATTCATTCAGGGCGGCAATTATTGCTTACGAGCTTGCGTTGCTGGAAAATCATACCTCTCCGGAAAAGATCGCCTTTGCTGCTTTGATGCATGATGCAACCGAGAGCAGGCTTTTAGACCTCCATAAAATCTCCTCGAAATATGTGGAGGGTAAGAGGGAAATTGAGGAAAAAATCTCAAAGGAGCAGCAGCAAAACAGCGGAATATATTACTCGCTCACGGCAGAGGACAAGATTATTGTCAAGGACGCGGACCTGCTTGAAATGGCCTTTACCGCCAAGGAATACATGGACGCGGGCTATTTGCAGGCAAAGCTCCTATTGGATGAAGCGGGAAAAAACATTCAATCAAGTTCATCAAAACGCATTTTTATCGAGCTTCAAAACAAACCCTCCACTGATTGGTTTAAGGATCTAGTCTGATATTTATGGAAGAAATCGCCGCATTCGAGGAATTCTTCAGGGATACGATGCTTCCGGAACTGGAAGCGCTTGCGGTAACTTTTCCCGAAAACCGCTCGCTAACAATTGATTACCGCAGGCTCGAGCAATTCAGCCCCGAGCTTGCAGATGAACTCATGGCAAAGCCGGATGATTTCATCAAGGCAGCCGATGCCGCAATTGAAAACCTCAACATTCCGGTCCCCAACGGCAAAAGACTGGTTGCGCATTGCCGTTTCCACCGCCTTCCCGAGAGAAGGAACATCAACGTGCTTGACTTGGGCGCCGAGCATCTGGATCAGCTGATCAAAGTGGAAGGGATAGTTTCCCTTGCTGCTGAAATAAAGCCCGTCATAAAAGTAGCGAATTGGGAGTGCATGCATTGCGGCGAAGTGGCAAAAACAAGGCCCGAGAAGAACATCCTCAAAAACCCCGATTTCTGCAAATGCGGCAGGAGGGATTTCAAGCATCTTGAAAAGGAGGATGTGTTTGTGAACATGCAAAGCGCGCAGATGCAGGACCTGGTTGAGAAACTGAAGGGCAACGCACCCACTTCGCACATAACCCTTTGGCTGGAAGACGACCTTTGCAATATTATTGCTCCGGGTGAAAAATTCACGATCAGCGGGATACTCCGCAAGCGCCCGGTGAAAAAGGACGGCAAGCTCTCTGCAGTTTACGAGAAATTGCTGGAGGTAAACCATCTGGAGAGGATGGAAAAGGAGTTCGAGGCGCTCGAGATTTCCGAATCCGAGACAAAGGAGCTTTTGGAGCTTTCAAGGAAGCCCGATCTTGTCGATGTGATCGTCAAGAGCGTAGCGCCCTCCATCTACGGTCATGAGGAGGTGAAGCTTGCGATTGCTTTGCAGCTCTTTGGGGGGAATTACAACAAGGTCCTCCCTGACGGGAAGAAGATCCGCGGCGAGATTCATGCGTTATTAATCGGTGATCCTGGGACCAGCAAGACGACATTGCTCATGTACGTCAAGAACCTTGCCCCGAAATGCATCTATGTTTCCGGGAAAGGTACATCTGGCGTTGGGCTTACGGCGTCCGCAGAAAAAGACGAATTCGGCGAAGGTTGGGTGCTGAAAGCGGGCGCAATGGTGCTTGCCTCCGGAGGCCAGGTGAACATTGACGAAATCGATAAAATGGATGAAAACGACCGCGTTGCAATGCACGAAGCGCTGGAGTCCGGCCAGATTTCCATTGCTAAAGCGGGCATCGTCACTACTTTCAAGGCGAGAACAGCTGTGCTCGCAGCTGCAAACCCGAAGCTCGGAAGATTCAATCCCAACGAGCCTCCTGCCTCGCAATTCGACATTTCCCCCACGCTTCAAAGCAGATTTGATTTTGATCTTTCCCATAAAAGACGTGCTTGACGAATCAAAGGATCGGAAGCTTGCGGAGCACATCCTGAAAGGCCACCGGTATGATGCTTTGAATCCCGATGCGAGGGATGCGGCGCTGATCCCGCCTGTTCCTGTAGAGCTGCTTAGGAAATACATCGCATATGCGCGCAAGAATTTCTCGCCCGTACTTTCGGATGAGGCATCCGACAAAATCAAGGAGTTCTATTTGCGTTTAAGGCGGCTTGGGGAAAAGCAGAACAATTACCCCGTTACTGCTAGGCAAATAGAGGGGCTGATACGCTTATCCGAAGCAAGCGCGAAAATGCGGTTCTCCGATTCGGTTGAGTCGGAAGATGCGGACCGCGCGATCAAGCTGACCGATTTCGTCTTGCAAACCGTATTCATGGATAGGGAAACCGGGCGCATTGATTCCGACATCATCAATATCGGGCAGGCAAAAAGCCGCACTGACCGCGCGAGAACCATTCTTTCCATCATAGAGGAAAAGGAAAAAACGGTTGACATGGTTTCAGTTGAGGATATTGTGAAGGAAGCGGAGAAAGTGGGCATCGACGAGCCAACTGCAAGGAGGATTATTGAGGAGCTCCATCGCCAGACGGAAATCTACCGGCCGAAATCCGGTCATGTAAAAACCTCCCGGAGAGTAAGGGAGTAACTAACGGCGGCATCTAAACACTTATATTTCCAGCCTCCCAAACCGGTTCATGGGTAAAATTGCCATCCTGTTGCTGTTCGTCATACCGTTCCTGCTTCTTTCGGGCTGCAATACCAAGCGCGAGCTGAAAACTGCAGTATGCATCGTAAAATCCCAGCCTGCTGAAAACGAGTGCCTCGAACGGCTCGCAATCGATGCCAAGGGCACCGCCCCTTGCGACCGCATAAAGACGCTGCACTTGGCAAACGGCACCATCGTCCTTCCCACAAAGGTCACATGCTATTCCGAAGTCGCTTATTGGAAAGGGGAGGAAAGCATCTGCAACGGCCTTTCTTCTGATGCCGAAATAAGCGAGTGCAAGTACCGCTACAGCCTCTACATGAAAACAGCAAGGCAATAAATGGTGTATTCATGAAGCACCTCATCAGGAATGCGATCAAGCAACAAAGGGAGCTGCGCTCCGCAATAAAACTCAAAAAAACCAGCCTCAAAATATGCGATTCGCTCATTTCAACAAAGGAATTCAGAACCGCCAAAACAATCCTGTTTTACATCCCTATCCGGAATGAAGTTGACACAAAGAAGGCAGTAGTAGCAGCAATCCGGATGGGAAAAACAGCCTGCGCCCCTTGTATCGAGCACGGGAAGCTTATCCCGAGGAAATTTTACTCTTATTCCTCGTTGGAAAAGGGAGTGTTTGGCATTCCCGAGCCTAAAAGGGGTGCGAGAATTCCGCCTTCCATAATTGACCTCATAATTGTTCCCGGCGTCGCATTCGATTTGCATGGCGGAAGGATCGGCTACGGGAAGGGATACTTCGACCGCTTCCTTCCAACCATTCCGAAGGCAAGGACAATTGCGCTCGCACACGATTTCCAGGTGGTGGGGCATTTCCGGAAGGAGCCGTACGACGTATTGGTTGAAAAAATCATAACGGAAAAGCGGAACATAACCTGCGGAACAAAATAATGCCGGCTTCCCCTCAACCCAACAATCATTAATAACGTTCACTTTTATTTAATTGGGAGTGGGAAGGGAAATGAGGAAGATACCGCATACAATGGCAACGCAGCATCCCGACAATGCAGCAAAACACCATTTTTCAGGCAAGGCGTTTGTCACAACTCAGGAGGAGGTTGACGAGTGCTTCAATGCATATTCGGAGCTGAACTGCAAGGAGTACATGTGGGACTGGGAAGGCAAGCATGTCGATGAGGGTGTTACCGATAAACTGATCGAGAGCCATTTCGAATACTTCCAGAAAAACCAGCTGGGGAGGGACCTGTTCCTGACCTTCAGGATACCGAATATCTGGGTTGAGAAGGGCTATAGGGTTGCGCGCGCATTCGCAAATATCATCGCGGCAAACGACTTCATGGAAGAGATGAAGCTCCACGCGCCTCCTCTTTTCGAGCTCATCCTGCCCATGACAACTTCCGCGCAGAAGCTGTTTTTCATCCGCTCAAAATATTCCGAAATAGTGAAGGCGTTCGAATTCGTAAAGGAACCCGGGCCTTCGGACATAAGCCTGATACCGCTCATTGAGGAGCCGGAGCTGATGCTGAATGCGCACAACCTTCTTGAGGAATACCGCGAGATTTGCATGCGCTCATCTTTCAAGAAATATGAGATTGAATATATCCGGCCGTTCATTGCAAGAAGCGATCCCGCGCTGACATCGGGTCATGTGCCTGCTGTAATCAGTGCGAAAGCCGCACTTTCGAGGTTCGCCGAATTTTCCGAGAGGACGGGCATTCCAACTTATCCGATCATCGGAGTCGGCTCGCTCCCATTCAGGGGAGGGCTATCCCCCGAAACCATCGAGGATTTTGAAAATCAATATGCGGGCGTGCGAACTGTGACCGTGCAATCCGGCTTCAGGGCGGATTATCCGGAGGAGGACGTGAAAAAAGGCATTCACAAGCTGAATGACGGCTTGTCCGGGAAAGCAAAAATTTACTCGGAGGAAGAAATTGGCGAAATCCGGAAACTCAACAAGATGTTTTCGGGCTTTTATGAGCACACCGTTGAAAACCTTGCGGGAGTTGTCGAAATTTCCAAATTCGTCCCGCAAAGGAGGGAGAGGAAGCTTCACATAGGCTTGCTTGGTTATTCTAGGCAAGTGGGGAACAAGAAAATGCCCCGTGCAATCCCGTTCACGTGCGCATTTTACTCGCTAGGCGTGCCGCCGGAATTCATCGGCACCGGCAGGGGAATGAAGGCAGCTGAAAAGGAAAAATTGCTTGAATTCCTGCTTGATGAAAACAAACACCTGAAAAATGAACTGCTGAGGGCAGGAAATTACCTGAACAAGGAGAATCTTGCCGTATTCGCAAAATCCTCCCCGGAATGGAAGGACGTGCAGGAGGATGTGAAACTTGCGGAAGAGCTTCTAGGAGTCGAGTTCGCCCCGAAGGAATCCGAGCACATGATCCACCGCAACATAACTTCCAACATCCGCCTCCTGATGCATGCGAAGAAGGACATTTCTGCCGATCTGCTGAAAGCTGCTGAAATTAGGAGAAGCCTGGGTTAACTCATACTCGGGCCTTACTGCTGTCGGCTCGGACCCTACTCTTGGAATTCCTTATTGCGTTCTTGATCAGGACAGCTGCAAACCTCATGTCTGCCTTATTCGATAGCTGTGCGGCCACATTTGCAGCCTCAAAATAGTGGTGTATGTGCAGCCTCGAGCCTCTGGGCGCCGACCTCAGTTCCAAACCCGCCTCTAGCCGCGGCCCAAAATGCTTCTTCATTACTCCTAGCATCAGCCTGGCGCCTTCATGCGGCTTCCCGGCAACTGAAAAATCCGCAGAAGCAGCGCTGAAATCGGACATCATTTCATACGGACTGACAGTGCCCCTATCCCGCTTCTCCAGATTGAATAGCAATGATCTCCCGCGCTTCTCTGCAACTTCCCTGCGGTCGCCCCTGAGCCCTTTTATTGGAATTGCCATGTGTCATTATCCGACTGTTAAAAATAATAATCCATCATTCCGCCTACCTTAAAATACTGCCTTTGCCTTATGGTTCCGGTTTCCATGCGTGTTCTGAAGTTCGATCGGGAACTGCAGGAGCTCAAGGCTTCCGTAGAGACTTTGGAGGATTTATGGTTTCTAAGGAAGCTCATTGAGAAGGGGGATATCCTGCTAGCCACGTCTTTCAGGAGGTTCAAATCGGAAGACAAGCTCCGTCCCGACTCCGGGGAAAAGAAAATAGTCCATCTCGAGCTGGCGGTAGAAGAGGTCGAAATAGCGGAAAGCGCCAACAAGCTGCGCGTTTCAGGAAAAATTCTCTCTGGCAACCCGCCAGAATTCGTGCAAAAGGGCTCCCATCACACAATCGATCTGGAGATGAAGGGCGTTTTTACATTGAAGAAGGAATTTTTGGCGTACCATCAAAAATTGATTTCGGATTCTAAGAAAAAAGCGGCGCAAGTAAAAGCGTTAATTGTTGTCATGGATGAGCACAAGGCGCTGCTAGCTCAACTTAGGAATGATGGGCTCAAGTTCATGTTCGAAATAGAGAATTCTGCCAGCAAGCGGGACCTTGAAAGATTCCGGAAGGAGAAGGAGGATTTTTTCAGGGAGCTTATGGAGGCAATTGGAAGGGAAAATTCCGAGAGGGTGCTAATAGCGTCGCCCGCATTTGCAAAAGACGAGTTCCGCGATTATGTTGCGGAGAAGGATCCTAAGTTAGGGAAAACATTCCTGTATGAGCATGTAAGCAGCGCCGAAAAAACAGCCGTTTATGAGCTTCTAAAGAAAGGAGCGCTGGAAAAGTTGATTTCCGAGCAGAAGGTGCAAAAGGAATTTGGGGCGCTTGAGAGGCTGAAAGCATCTTTAGGAAGAAGCGACGGTCTTAGCTGCTATGGTTTGGAGGAAGTGAAGAACGCGATTTCCATGAGGGCAGTTTCCGAGCTGCTGATAGAGGACGAGATGCTCCGGAAAGACCGCGATGCAAATGCCATGCTCGAAAAAGCGGAGCATTCCGGCGCAAAAATACTGATCTTCAATTCGGAGGACGATGCCGGAAGGGAATTTGCGGCCTTCAAAATCGCTGCGTTGCTGAGATTCAGGGCCTTCTAATGTAAAGGAAAATCCATCCGATATCCGACTAATCTGCTGCAACAGAAGTCAATGCATCTTCTTCAGGCATATGTAGCTGATGAATATCACGATTACCGCATAGACCGTCACGTAGTGCTCCTTCGGGACGAACCTGAACACGAATAGCCTTGAAAACATCGCGAAGGAGAGCAGCAGGAAGAAGAAAAGTATCAGGCTTGCGATTTTCGTGTTGAGGAAGTGGTGCCTCCAGATGCTCACCTCCTTTGGCAGCGGCGCTTTCCTTTCGGGCTTTTTCATATTTACAATTATGCTTTGCTGTTTTATAATCTTATTGACTAAAAGGCGGGAAAAGTCACCACGTGTCCTTGTCCTTCATGGAAGCGTCTCCCTTGTAGCCCGCATAAAGCAATGCCGCGACTATCAGCAGGAAGCCCGGAACCATGTAGTTGAATGCGACCATCAAGGCTCCGGCTAGTCCCATCAGTCCCGGCACTTGCTGCCTTCTCCAATCCACTACGCCCTCATAGGGGGGCATGTTTGCACTCTCTTTGAGATTATGAGGGAAAGGGGGCTGTTGTTTTGGAATTGCCTCCAATAAAGCCAGTGCCCGCCTTTCCCGGGATTTCTCCCATAATACTCCCGCTCCCATGTTATAAATAGTTTTTGGATTCCAAAAAGGTTAGACGATCATCGAAAAGCGGGCAGCTTTACCATCTTTTTATCAGCTGCTGCGCGTCTTCATATCGCGGGAACTTCTTTTCATCGATATGAAATTCCCGGTGGTGAACTCGCCTCCTCTTTCCGTATTTGGGGTCATGCTTTGCGTGCAGCAGCTCGTGGAAAATCAGGTATTCGAGGAAGTACTGCGGGCACCTTTCCGAATCGAATTTCCTGCTTACTACTATTTGGTCAAATGCGGCGTCGTAGAACGCTAGGCGGCGGCGCGAGATTTGCTTGCTCCAAACGATGGTGGGTTTTTGCACATTCTCGAACATGGCAGAATTTTCCATTACTACTTTATCCAGCAGCAAATTAAGGTCATATGCAATCCCGCTTGAAAATTCCTTGCGTTTCCTTCCGCGTTTTTCCCTGAGCGATTCATGCAAGCCGTGCATCCCCTTTCCATTGAGGGAATTGAATTCCTCAAGGAAAACGGCCGCGCTGCCCCCGATGTGCCGGATGCGGAACAGCTTCCTCATCAAATCAATTGCCAAGCCGGTAAGCGCATTGAGCGAGGCTGCCTTGTATCCATCCGAAATTCTCGCAACAATGGCCCCCCCTTTGAATCTGATGTTTCCCTTCAGGCCCGCATAGGGATGGAATTTCGCTTCATACCTGAAATTGTCCCTCCCAAGCAGCTTTGCTGCTGTTCCAAATGCAGCCTGAAGGTCGTATTCGTCGGACATATTTGCAGTCAATAGGTTTGAAACGCATAACATTATAATCTGAAGTTAATGAGATGGTCATTAACGCAACGCAGGCAATGCCCCGCCCCCATGAGCAATGTTTATTAGTCCATGACTTTAAGCTTTTATCATGCCTAAAATATGGCTCTTGCATGGAAAAGGAGAGGAGGAATCTGCGAAAATAATCGCGGAACGGTTGAAAGCGCTTGGAAACTCCGTAAGAACGATTCCGTCTCCTTACGATTCTGGAGAATACCGCATGCTGGTTAAGGGCGCCATCGCGGAATTTGGCCGGACCGGGCAAAAGGCAATTCCTGAAAATAAATCCGAAAGAAAAGCCGGTTCGATTTTATCCCCCGAAGACGCTGCAGTTTCGATTCTGCAGCAGACTAATAAATTAGGAACGCAGGAAAAGGAACGGAAAACAAACCCCCTGTTATTTGAGGCAAGCGATAGGTATGAAGCAGCGATCGCAAGAATCCAGAAAAAGGCTTTGAAAAAAGGCATATTTATCGCAAGAATAGTGTCGTCCTTCTATATTGCCGACAACGCGTCCAAACTGCCCGAAAAGGGAGAGATTCCGCTCGTGCACACGGATGCCCATAAACTTTCGGATGCTGTTGCAGGCATAGTGTTAGATCGCAAACCGATCGCCGGAAGTGATTATTCCGGCATCCTCGCATACCGTGACGGTAGGCATCCCCTCGCCTTGACCTTAGATTTGCCCCACTATGTTATCGATAGGCAATCCCCCCATAATGGCAGGTTCCCCCATTTTGCAACGAACGTTCTGGGTGTTCAAATGGAAAAAAAACAGCCCAAGTCCATTCGTCAAATAGGGGCGAGTCGGGGGTACTTTGTCGAGAGGGAGGATTTGCATGAAAAAGCGGCCAAGGGAATTCATCATGAAGCAGCAAAATTCGAATTAGCCCGGCGAAAACAATTCGAAAATTGAAGTAACGATGAACTCTAGTTCTCAAGCTTTATTCTCTGGCTGCAATGGGGGTGCCCGGTTATCCTTCAGGAATTTGAGCACCTCGTCGTATTTATCCTTATTCAGCTTTCCGGATTTCAGGAGGAATTTGAGCAACTTCTTCAGCTCGATGCATGCGTGCAGATTGTAGCCCTTCTCACGAAGCTGCTCCCTGCCTCCCTGCTCCCTGTCAATAAGCACAACGATATCTTTGACGAGAAGGCCTTCGGCAAGCAATGGTTCAATCGCCTCAAATTTGCTTTTTGCGGTTGTGACCAAATCATCTATTACAATTGCAGTCTCGCCTTTGTTGTATTCGCCCTCGATCATTTTTTTAGTCCCGTAATCCTTCTGCTCTTTCCTCGTGTAGATCATCGGCTTGTTGAGAAGCAGGGAAAGGGAAGTTGCAATTGGAAGCGCTGCATAAGGGATCCCTGCAATCCTATCGTACTGCAGATGGGCTATTTTTTTCCGCATTTCCTTTGCAACCATTTTAAGGAGTGCGGGATGGCTGACGAGCAGCCGCAGATCTATGTAGATCGGGGAGAGCATGCCGCTCTTCAGGGTGAAGGAGCCGAATTTTATCGCACCGATCTCATGCAGCTTCAAAACCAGTTTCTTGTTCATACGATACACCCGAAAAACGGATCATTGTTCGTGCCCGCATTTTTATCCAAGCTCCTTCATATTCCCATTCAATTTGTTATTGTCGAATTTTCCGCCATCAATACCCCTCCGAAAACCCCGCGCAGCTGCACGCGCAGCGCATCCTCCTTCAAACGCTCCTTGTCATAAAGCACATTCACGATGCCGTTCTCGATTTTCAGGCAATTGCAGCTGTCAAGCTTCACAACCACCTTTTCATTGCTGCAGAAATCCGTATTGTTGACGCAATTGATGAGCCTCATGCTCTCGTTCTTCTCATCAGGAACGAACCCGTACGAATAGAGCGACTTGTTGAAGTAGCTGAATGCTCCGGCGATTTCAGCTGCCACCAGTCCCACGTATGAGTTGCGCTCATCCTCGCCTGGATAAAGGTATTGCTTAAGCACCAGCCTGTTGGGCGAGAAAACGGACGCCATCTCGTCATATGGGTCCCCTTTCGAGAGAACCTTGAGCCCCTTCACGTCATGCTCCCTTAATTGCGAGGAAAAGAAGTAGAACGATGCGGTGAACACCAAAATCCCGAGCACTGCAAGCATCGCGTATTCGGTGGTCTTGTCCTCTTTCTTCTTCGAAGCCATATGTTGTCAGCCCAAAAAGCCGTTCGGATACACATCCCGGAGTTGTCCCCCGGTCCATTCCTGTTCCAATTCCCCCCTTCCTAAGAAAATTAATTTTTGAATTTTGCGAGCACTTCCTCCAGGCTTCCCTGCTTTTCCTCTATGCCATAGCGAACGCGCACGCTTTTCTTATTGATTTTTAGCAGCTTCCCAAGGTCCATCGGCGTTCCCACGACAACGATTTCGGCATCAGATTTGTTGATCGTATCCTCCAGCTCCTTCACTTGAGCATCACTGTAACCCATTGCCGGCAGAATGGTCTGGAGATGCGGGTATTTCCTATACGTCCCAATTAGGGACCCGGTGGCAAACTTCTTCCCATCGATGATTTCCTTCGCGCCGTATTTCTTTGCCGCAACCCAGCCGGCTCCGATCTTCATCCCTCCGTGCGTAAGTGTTGGCCCGTCCTCTACAACCAAGACACGTTTTCCCTTTATTGCATCCGGGTCATCGACAATTACGGGCGATTCCGCAAGGATGATTTTTGCCTTCGGATTTACGCTTTTCACATTCTCCTGCACCTTCTTAACATTTGCAGCATCGGTCGTATCTGTTTTATTGATCAGCACGACATCCGCCATCCTGACGTTCAATGCCCCGGGGTAGTATGTTAGCTCGTGGCCGGCCCTGTGGGGGTCTGCAACCGTGATCAGCAAATCCGGCTTGTAGAATGGGAAATCGTTGTTCCCGCCGTCCCAAAGTATTACATCCGATTCTTTTTCAGCTGCCTCGAGTATTTTCCCGTAATCCACCCCTGCAAAGACAACGAATCCCTTGTCTATGTGTTGCTCGTACTCCTCACGCTCCTCAATTGTGCACTTGTGCTTTCCAAGGTCCTCATACGAGCCAAAGCGCTGCACTATCTGCTCCTTCAAATCCCCATAGGGCATCGGATGCCTGATTATTGCAGCCTTCTTTCCCCATTTCTTGAGAATTGATGCGACTTTATTGGAAGTCTGCGATTTGCCGCATCCCGTCCGAACCGCGCAAACCGCAATGACTGGTTTTTTGCTTTTGATCATTGTGGAGTCAGGTCCCAAAAGGCTGAAGTCCGCACCAGCTGCATTCACATCCGACGCTTTTTCCATCAGGTATTGGAAGGAGACGTCGCTGTATGCGAAAACCACCAGTTGCGCATTGTGCTTCTTGATCAGTTCCGCCAATTGCGTTTCCGGGTGTATGGGTATCCCATTCGGGTACCTCTTTCCCGCAAGTTCTTTTGGGTAAATTTTCTCGTCAATTCCGGGGATCTGGGTTGCCGTGAAGCATACGACCTCATAATCCGGGTTATCCCGGAAGTAAGTGTTGAAATTATGGAAATCCCTGCCCGCTGCACCCATTATTATTGCCCTCTTCATTCGTATCACCTGTCTGGCGTTGGCTATGCCTTTAACGACCCCCACACCTACAAAACGCCTTACAAATTAATGCTAAAAAGCAATAAAAACCCCCCTTCCGAAATCTTCTTATGGCGGGGAAGAGGAATGCGTCATTGGAAGCGCTTAAATTTGTGAAGGATGGGATGACCTTGGGGCTTGGCTCTGGGAGTACCGCAGCAATATTCATCGAACTGCTTGCCGAAAAAGTGAAGAACGAAAGCCTGAAAATCAAGTGCATCCCGACATCCCTTTCCTCAAAGGCGATTGCATACAAGTGCGGGCTTCCCCTGCTCGAACCATCAGAGGTCCATCGCATTGATTTGGCAGTTGACGGCGCTGACTGGGTGGACAAAAAGCTCAACCTCATCAAGGGCGGCGGTGCAGCGCACGTGCGGGAGAAGGTCATTGATTATTTCGCTGACAAGTTCGTTGTGGTTGTGGATGAGAGCAAACTTACAAAAACTCTGAAAGGCCCGGTTCCGCTGGAAATACTCCATTTTGCGCTTCCGTTTGTTGAAAAGGAGCTGAAAATGCAATTCAATGCGAAGCTGGAGCTTAGGAGGAAAGGAAACGGCGATGTTTTGCTTTCGGACAACGGGAATTACATTGCGGATGCCCCATTCAGGGCAATAAAAAATCCCGGCAAGCTTGAAGCGCAACTGGATGCCATTCCCGGCATCATCGGCAACGGCATTTTCTCGAAGAACATCCATGCAGTTATTGTGGGTTATGAGAAAAAGGCCAAAATATTGAGGAAAAAGCGGTAATGGGTTTTTAATCTTCATTTGAGTGTTGGTTATATGGATGAGAAAGCGCAAACTGCAATAGAATACATTCTGCTCATCGGTTCCGTGATCTTTTTGGTGATCATCGTGTTCTTCATAGTGAAGGACAAGGTGTTTGGCGGGTCGGGGAGCAGCATTACGAATAATTCCGACTCGATTTCATCGACAATACGGAACGTAACCCGGTAATGCATCACGTGCGGCATGCGTATTTATGGGGTTTTTTGTTCTACTAATATACTATTCAGCCACCCCTAAAGCAAAGGTATATATTCCGGTTCTGCGTCATAATTCTGCGGATTCTGTGAAGGTGGGTTGAACTGGTCGCCCTTTGGCTCTGAAAGGGGTCAATGCTGATTCTCTTAGGCGACCTGTTCGTTTTTATCTCAGCTCTAATGGATATTCTACCCCCACAAATGACCGAATCAATCCTCCGGACAAGAGCATATTTCTGCCCCGGTTTCATTAGTCCTCTTTCGAAAAAGAAATGATTAATATCCTGATGCCCATAATGTCTCCATGAAGCTCTTCCCCTTCCTCCTTCTGCTTCCCATTTTGCTTTTGCAAGGCTGTTCAACAATCCGGCCCCCTCAGCCCTCCCCATCACCTCCCCCAGAGATCGCAATACCCCTTCCCAATTATATCGACCTGACCGAATTCACAACGGATTGCGATCGCTACAAATGCTCTGGCCAGCTCCACCTACCGATCCTGGTTGTAACCGAAAGCCATCTTAATACGACAACCATGAAGAAGCGCATCATTCCAGTAGATGTTCCCGAATGCCCCATCATTGAAACTGGCTACGACAAGGCCGCATTCTTGTATGAGAAGCGAGTCATCCCTTCCGAAGGCCACTCCGACTATTTCATACTGCATTACGTTATACCGCTCAAAACCGGGACATTTTCCATAAAGTTCAAGAATTCCTGCCAAATTAGGGGCAATACCTATACTGTTAAAGTGAGCGGCTGATAGCATGAAAATCGCAATTTTGCGCTTGGGTCATAGGAAAGGCAGGGACATTCGCGTCACAACCCACTGCTGCCTTGTTGCAAGGGCTTTTTTCGCATCAGAACTCGTGCTTTCAGGCGAATCCGACGCTTCCATAATCGAAACCGTTTCCAAAGTCTCAAAAAAATGGGGCGGCGGACTCAAGCTCTCCTACAGGAAGAATTTCCTTTCAGAAATCCGGCAGCGGAAGCGGAAAGGCTTCCTCATAGTGCACCTTACGATGTACGGCCTCTCCCTTCCAGAACACCTCGCAGAAATCCGAAAAATCGCCTCCAAGAAAGGCATTCTCGTAATTATCGGAGCCGAAAAGGTCCCCGCATCCGTGTATGCACTCTCCGATTTCAACATCGCCATCACGAACCAGCCCCACTCGGAAGTAGCCGCGCTCGCAATTTTCCTGAATGAGCTCCAGAATGGCTCCCCACTTCAAAGAAACGCCCAGCGCCACTTCAAAAACGCTCAGATAATAATCACTCCCGGCCAGAAGGATGGTAAAAGTAAAAAAACGAAATCAACCAATTCCCACTAATTTATTCATTCTAAATCATTCCCCCCAACCCATCCATCCCGAACTGGTAGCAGATAGCGGGCACAATAAGGCTCCCCATCAGGAAGCTCCTCTTCGCCCCCAATTCCCTTCCCACAATTCCCATACTCGCAGCAGTTCCCCCCAATAAGATACCTACAAGGCCGGATGACGCCGCAACGAAAATTAGTATTGCCGCAACTCCTATTTTCCCAACATTCCTGTTCTCCACCATCCCCACTATTCCCGCGAGCTTTTTTGAGAACGCCGCCAATATGAGCACCGAAAAGCAAGCCGCCACAATCGAGACCGCTGCAATTACGTTGATCGCCCCGTTCCCGAAAAAATCCGCCATCGGCCGCGCAAGAACAGCCGCATAGCTCCTCGTTTTCCCTGTAATGGCACTTGCAGCAACATCGTAAAAAACCTTTGAAACCAGCAGCGATGGCACGATAACGCTAATTTTACCCCCATCCCTCAGCACCAACATCAAAACCCCCAGCAGCACTCCTACTGTAAGTGCAGGGAACAAAGTTGAGAATGCGCTTGCCGCAACGCACATGAGGATTATTGGAGCGGGCGCCGCATTCTGGTTTACCCCTTCTGCTTTCCCATCTTCCCTATTTATCCCAAATAAAAGTGCAGGCACCGCAAAAAATCCGGACAGCATTGGAAAAAGGGGCTCCGCAACTGCCCCTCCGTAAAAAGTCACCAAGCCCAAAACGCCCGAGAGCAGGAATATTGCCATTCCAACAACTGCCGAACGCAAGCTTTTTTCATTAATGAGCTGCGAAACGACTATTGCAAGGAAAAGGAATTTCAAATTCTCCGAGAAGCCCGCTTTTGCTGCAGGAAGGCAAATCACGAAAAGCGGCAGCAGAACGATGCAGAATGCGAACGATTTCAGTGAAATTGCCAATACTTCCTGGAATCCCTTTCCATGCATCCCCGCCTTCCCCATGCCCAGCAGCATGATTGTTGGGAAGATCTCGAAAAAGGAATGCGAAATTGCAGTTGAAATGGCAAATACGGCCTTCCCCACGGGATTTGAAAAGGACTTTTCAAATATCTGCAGCACGAGGTTTGTGTGGATGAACGGCACCGCCCCACTGATTCCTGCCATGACCCCCATGAATGCTTCAAGGATCATTTCCCCTCCACCTGCAGCGAATTATGATTCAACAGCTGCAAGGAATACCCTTCATCGGATTCCCGAAGCACTCCCTGCACGGAAACGGAATTCCCCCGCGAAATTTTCGCCACCTCTACCGATGCTGCCTCCATCCTTTCAGCCATCCTCGAAAAAACCGGCACGGAAACGCATCTGCTTTTGCATACCTTGATGAAATAATTCCCCCTCGAATTGCTTATGGATGAAACCTCCCCCCTGATCAGCACGAATTTGCCGATGTGCAAATCCGAAATTTCATTGAGCGGTATTTCCTGCGGCCTCATCCCCTTGGAAATCGCAACCAATGCAAGCATCCCCAGCACCGCGCCCAACAACGACAGAATCAGCAATTTCCGCATGCTTTTTTTTCCGCACTTCCGGTATAATTGGGTTGGGTTGATTTTTCCTATACTTTTTGTTTAATCCTTGTCAATTTTTGGGCAGTGCCTTTTCCCGCGCGACCTCATTTCAGCGGTGATGAGGTTACCAAGCGAGAGGAGCCGGTATCTTCTCCTTAAGAATTCCGGGTCACGAAGCGAATAGGCCTCCTTGGCCATTTCCAGATAGCGTTTCAGCTTTCCCCCCCTGGCGGGTTGCCTGAGCCCCGCCCTGTTGTAATCCGAGGTCGTATGTGGGTCGAAGCCGTACCTCCTCCTCGCAGGTTCCAGCGCCCTTTCCATCCCACGAATGTGCGCCTCGGGGATGCTTCCCAATGAAGCTTCAACAAGAATAGCAGCTGCACTGTAAAAATCCTTGCCCACCGGGTCGCCCAGTTCCTCGAATTTCCTCAGGAGTGTGGCGCCGTCAATGCCATCATACGTTTCTTTCCCCCGAATTTTGACGCGTTTCCTTGCCAGCTGGATTTTCCGCCGTTCTACAAGCGGGCCCACCCTCCTTATTACGAACCTTATGGTTTTCGATCCGCCCCTGAATTTCTGAACCCTCGTTTCTATGGCTTCCTCGACATCCATATTTATTCAATGGAAAATAGTGCTTAAAACCACATCTGTTCTTCCGGGCTCGCGCTATTCCGGAAGAAAAAATAAAATAAAACGGAAAAATTAGTGCTCCATGTCGCCCATTCCGCCTGCCTGGGGCATTCCCATCGGCTTGCCCCTCCCGGCAATGATGTCATCAATGCGAAGGATCATCTCCACGACTTCCGAAGCGGACTGTATCGCCTGCTTCTTGATCTTCATCGGCTCGATCACCGAAAGGCCCCTCATGTCCGCTATTTTGCTAGAATACACATCGACACCGAAAGATTTCCCGACTTTTTCGTGTTTTGTTCTAAGCTCAACGAGCGTATCAATCGCATCCATGCCGCAGCTTTCCGCAAGCGTCCTGGGAATGACCTCCAGCGATTCCGCAAATGCCTGTATCGCCAGCTGCTCCCTCCCGCCAACTTCGACTGCGAATTTCCTGAGCTGCATTGCAAGAGCCATCTCGACGCTTCCGCCTCCGGTAACCACTTTCCCCATTTCAATTGCCGAAGATACCGCCCCGATTGCATCGACAACGGCCCTCTCCGCCTCATCAACAACATGCTGCGTGCCGCCCCTCACAAAAATGGTGACTGATTTGGGCTCCTTGCACTTCTCAACGAACACCATGTGCTCGCCCGCTATCTTCCTCTCCTCAACAAGGCCTGCTTTCCCGAGGTCCTTGTCGCTCAGGTCCTCCAAAGTCGTGGTGATCCTTGCTCCCGTAGCCCTGACGAGCTTCTCCATGTCGGATTTTTTCACCCTTCTGGCTGCAACTATCCCCTTCTTTGAAAGGTAATGCTGTGCAACATCGTCGATCCCCTTCTGGCAGAAAAGCACGTTGCATCCCGATTTTGCGACCTTCTCGACCATCTCCTTGAGCATGCTCTCCTCCTGTTCGAGGAAGGCAGTCATCTGGTCCGGCGAAGTGATCGAAATCCTCGCATCCGTCTCCGTTTTCTCAATCTCCAATGCCGTGTCAACGAGGGCGATTTTCGCGTTCTCCAATTTCTTCGGCATCCCGGGATGCACTATTTCCTTATCTATCAGCACGCCATTGATTATGGTTGTCTGCGTGACATCCCCCCCCTGCTTCTTCTCGATTTTGATGTAGTCCTTGTCGATAATAATTTTCCCGTCCTTCGTCTCGGAAACCTGCGTCACCGCACTCACAACGAGCTTCGCAAGCGAATTCTTCGTTGCCCCGGCCCCAATAGTCTTGCTGCCCATCGCAATGGCGCCGATTTTTTCCAGCGTTGGAATGTCCTTCACGGTAACGTTGTCCGAAATTTGCAGCAGGATGGCTTGCGCCTTCTCGGCAGCCTGCTTATACCCCGTGATTATTGTGGAAGCATGAATATTCTGGTCGAGCAGCTCAAGGCTCTTCTTCAGCAATTCGCCTGCAAGCACAACGGCGGTAGTAGTTCCGTCCCCAACTTCCTGGTCCTGCGTCTTCGCGATTTCGACCATCATCTTCCCTGCAGGATGCTCAATGTTCATCTCCTGCAAAATGGTCGCTCCGTCATTTGTAATGACGATGTCGCCCATGTCATCAACAAGCATCTTGTCCATTCCACGCGGCCCCAAAGTGCTCTTCACCGCCTGTGCCACCGCATACCCAACAGCGATGTTTGTCCTCTGCGCGTCCCTTCCGAGAATCCTTTGCGCCCCCTCGGGCAGGATCATGATCTGCTGGTTCTGCAACTTCCCTTCATTTGCCATAATTTAACACCCCCTATTTGGAATTTCAATTTGATTAATGCTATCCGCCTGTCCGCTGGAACAATACCTCTAGCCTAGTAATCCGCAAAGTATTAGAGAACAGGGATACTAACTTTGGAAAACAAATTAATAAGCCTTACGGCTCGCTCATTATCGGCCCTTTGCGGTTAAAAACAGAAAGGAAAAAATCATGCGTATTTCTGCAATACCTGCTGGAAAGCAGCATATGGCTGCGCGCCTACCACCTGTTCCCCGTTTATGAAGAAGGATGGCGTTCCCGTAACCCCGTTTGCCACTCCCTCCTGCAGCTCTGCGTTCACATCAGCCGCTTTTGTTCCTCCATCGAGGCATGCATTGAACTTTGCCGTATCCAGCTTCAGATCAGCCGCGTACTTCTTGAGGTCGTCGACAGTGAGCGCATTCTGGTTGGCAAACAGCTTGTCGTGCATTTCCCAGAACTTGCCCTGCTCCTCAGCGCATAATGTCGCTTCTGCTGCTTTCTCCGCATATGGGTGTATCTGCGCCAGAGGGAACTGCTTGAAATAGATTTTCGCCTTCCCCGTATCGATCCAATCAGACAATATCGAGGGATATGCGCCGCTTATGAACCTTTCGCAGTACGGGCACTGGAAATCGGAATATTCGATTATTGTGATCTTTGCGTCCTTGTTCCCCTTCATCGGCACCGTGTCATCCAGCACTACGTTCAGCTGGTTTGGCTGCGGTTGCGGCGTTGCTGTTGCCTGCGGAGTCGAGGTTCCCTGCAGCTGCTGGCTTCCTCCCTGCACATTGACATTCAGCTTAAGGTTCTGCATATTCGTGTTGATGAGGCCGAGATTCGAATTCATCGAGTTTGCAGCATAAACAATCACTCCCGACAATATGATCACGGAAACCACAATAGCTATGGCAACCGCATACAGCCCTTCGTTATTATCTTTCTTGTGCATGTGTTCTTCCATTCTCATCAACCCCCTTTAATCAGAGACAATAGTCGAGCAATTATATCTTTTTAAACGCTTTGACTTGCTTATCGCTTTTCTCCTTCCATCCCTTCTCTCCTCCCTTGCGTTTCCATGCCTTCCTGCAGCAATTCCCGAACATTCCGCACTTCATCCTGAACCAGCATCCTTTTTTCGAAGAAAGTCCCTTATAAGAGTGAGGTTTAAGAATAAAATTGGAGAGGGATCCTGATCGCTGTTTTCGATCCGGAATGCAGCTGGCCGCTGTCCGTTTTACTCATTCCCAGTATTTCATCAGCTTTCCGCAGTGCAACGGATAATACTGGATGGCGCCGCAGTATTTGCACACCATATGCGAACCCTTTGAAAGCATTTCCTCGTTCCCGCAGCATTTGGGCACCGGTTTTTCCTCGCTGCAAACCACGCAAACAAGTTTTCCCATGGCACTCCTTTTACGTTTGAATGAATACCTTAAAAAATTCTCGTTTTAATACTAATTCATCTTCTTCTGAGTGATAGCATGCCGTTCCAGAGGGTCAACGATCCCAAGCAGTTAAAGCTTATTGCCAATTCCATCAGGCAGGACCTCATCAGGATGCTTGCGGAAGCAAAAAGCGGCCATACCGCGGGGCCTCTTGACCTTGCGGATTTCTTTTCCGCGCTCTACTTCAATATCATGAACCACGACCCGAAAAACCCCGGCTGGGTTAGCCGCGACAGGTTCGTCCTTTCCTGCGGCCATGTATGCCCCGTTCAGTATGCGGCAATGGCGGAAGCGGGGTATTTCCCAAAGGAAGAACTCATGACTCTCAGAAAATTGGGCACGCGCCTGCATGGCCATCCGCACAACAAGGCGCTGCCGGGAATTGAAACTTCTTCAGGGCCACTGGGGCAGGGAAGCTCCATTGCAGTAGGGATGGCCCTTGCAGCCAAAATGGAGCGCAAGAAGCATTATATCTATTGCCTCACATCGGATGGCGAGCATGACGAAGGGCAGGTATGGGAAGCATGGATGTTCGCTTGCAAAATGAGGCTTTCCAACCTGATAATTTTCATGGACCGCAACTTCATCCAGATAGATGGGAACACAGAAGATGTTTTGCCCCTCGAGCCGCTTGCAGAAAAGCTGAAATCATTCAATCTCAATGTGATTTCCGTAAATGGCCATGACATTCCTGCGATAATCAAGGCGGTTGAGCAGGCAAAGAAGTCCGATAAGCCCAGCATGATTCTCCTTAACACGGTTCCAGGGAAAGGAATTTCATTCATCGAAGGGAAATACCAATGGCACGGCAAGCCCCCATCGCAGGAGGAGGCGCAGATGGCCATAAAGGAGCTGGAGGCGCAAAAGGAAAGGATACTTGCTGGTAAGGAATGATTTTTTAACGGGTAATTCGAGATGGCTGTAAAAATTTCGGAAAATATCTACGAAAAGCCGGACATGGTCCCTACGCGTGACGGTCTGGGCAAGGGGCTCGTAGAATTGGGGATGCGAAACAGGGACGTAGTCGTGCTATGCTGCGACCTCATCGAATCCACCCGCGTGAATTGGTTCCAGGAAAAATTCCCGGACCGCACCTTCGAAATCGGCGTTGCCGAGCAGAACCTTGCGGGCCTTGCTGCGGGAATGGCAACAGAGGGGAAAGTGCCCTTCATTTCAAGCTATGCCGTCTTCTCGCCCGGAAGGAATTGGGACCAAATCAGGGTAAGCATCTGCTATTCGGAAAACAATGTAAAGGTGATAGGTTCACATGCCGGCATTTCAGTAGGTCCGGACGGGGCAACCCACCAGGCTCTGGAGGACATCGCAATAATGCGTTGCCTCCCGAAAATGACCGTCCTCTCTCCGTGCGATTGGATCGAGGCGAAGAAGGCAACAATCGCGATTGGCGAAATGAAAGGCCCTGCGTACATCCGGCTCAGCAGGGACAAGGTTCCTGTAGTAACTACGGAGGAAACGCCCTTCAAGTTGGGGAAGGCGGAAACGTTCCGAGACGGAAGCGACGTGACCGTTGTTGCTTCGGGCCAGCTCGTCTACGAGGCGCTCATTGCAGCAAAACAGCTAGGGCAGGAGGGCATTTCCGTTCGCGTTCTGGATTTGCACACAGTCAAGCCAATCGACAAGGATGCGCTCGTAAAGGCCGCAAAAGAAACGGGCGCGGTTGTCACAGCAGAAGAGCACCAAGTTTATGGCGGGGTCGGATCAGCAGTTGCGGAAGTGCTTTCAGAGCTCTACCCCGTGCCGATAAAGTATGTTGCTGTGGAGGATAGGTTCGGCGAAAGCGGCCTGCCCGGGGAGCTGCTCGCGAAATTCGGTCTCAAATCAAATAATGTTGCAGATAAAATCAGGGAAGTGATGAAGCTGAAAAAATAAAAAAATGGCCTCTCCCCAATCATTGCCGCCATTCGGGGCAATTCCGTTTTTTTCATTATTATGCAGTTGTCGAATTCTTCATCGTTTGCAAAGGGTATTAATTCGTTTCGCCCAGTAATCTGTATCTTCATCGGTGAAGTTCATGAACAGACCCAAAGTGTTCGTTACCCGGCCGCTGCCCGGCCATGCGCTCGAGGAGCTGAAGAGGCACTGCGACGTTGAATTGCAGGAGGAAGACCGGCCCGCAACGCGCGAGGAAATCACCGAAGGCGTGAAGGGGAAGGACGGCCTTCTCTGCATCCTTACGGACCAGATTGATATTGAAGTGATGGATGCCAACAAGAACCTCCGCATAATCTCCAATTACGGAGTAGGCTTCGACAAGATCGATCTCGATGCTGCAACCAAGAGGAAAATATTGGTAACCAATACGCCCGGGGCGCTCACCGAAACAACAGCCGACCTGGCTGTGGGGGTGATGATTGCCGCTGCAAGGCGCATTGTTGAGGGCGACAAGTTCACGCGCGAATGCAGGTATGAAGGATGGGGGCCTTCCATGATGCTTGGCCAGGACGTGCACAACAAGACCTTGGGCCTTGTTGGACTGGGAAGGATCGGGAAGGCGGTTGCAAAAAGGGCCCATTTCGGCTTTGGGATGAAAATCCTCTACAATGACCCGAAGAGCCAGGAGGATTTCGACAAGGAATTCAATGCGAGGCTGGTGGATTTTGAAACGTTGCTTAAGGAATCGGATTTCATTTCCATCCACGTGCCGCTGACGCCGCAAACGCGCAAGATGTTCGGTGACAAGCAGTTCCATATGATGAAGCGCACCGCTGTGCTGGTCAACACTTCGAGAGGGCTGGTGGTTGACCAGGCTGCACTCGGAAAGGCGCTTAAATCAAGCCGCATTTTTGCTGCTGCAATAGACGTCTACGAGGACGAGCCAAAATCCCCAGTCGAGCTCATACCCCTTCAAAATGTGATCCTTCTTCCCCATATAGGAAGCGCTTCCCTCGAAACACGCACACGGATGGCCGATCTCGCAGTCCAGAACCTACTGGATTATTTCAAGGGCAGGCACCTCACGAATGTCGTAAACAAGGATCTTCTGGGGAAATAGCTTCCAATTGCTGCTGGTTATGCGAGCAATGCCTGCAGCGCCCACATTGCAACCACTCCGGCAACGAAATAGCTTGTTTTCCCCTTCTTGTAAGTAGGAAGCATGTCCCTGATTACGATGTAGAACATCGTCCCTATGACGAACGCGAGCACATTGTTCGCGAGCGCAGGCGCAGGGCTCAGAACCGCACCCACAAATGCGCCTAGCGGAACTGATGCCGCAAGCGCTAGCCTGTACTGTTTCCCATTCCTGACCCTCCTTATGATGCTTGCGACCAGGGTTGATGTTGCAAGCTCTGCAATAATCAGCGGCGCCATTACCAACCCTGCCAGTCGGGGGTCCGTCACATAGAGCAATGCTATGGCAAGCCCGTTCCGGAAATTGGTGATGAAGAAACCCGCCAAATTGAGCTCCCCCTTCCCGAACTGCAAGGGGTGCCGCATGTAAACCGTTTTTTCAATAATGTGATAGATTACGAACCCCGCAAGAATGAGGGAGAAATTCAGGTTGTCATTTGCGGCTGCTGGCAATAAATCTACGAAAAGGATTGCAGTGAAGATGCCCGCACTCAGGCTTATCAATTCCGAATGGTATTTTTCCAATTTCGGATTTATTGCCTCCCCAAAATAGTGGACCAAGCCGAGCACCGTCCCCAATAACAACTGGTCCGCCATTCCGCACATAGTCATACTAGTGAAAAAAGGAATATAAACACCCGCGTAAAATTGCGTATTTTCCGCCACAGCCCTTTCTCCAAGCCCCCCGCCCCCATAAATAGTACGTTTTATGACTTTTGGAACCAACCTATTGTACCTTCCCTTTCAAGGACAAACGCTTAAATATGCAACCGGAGAAATAACTGAACCCAATCTTCCGGTGATTTTAATGACCGTAAAAGGCGACGGGATCGTCAAGAACTGCAGGCACTGCTATGCGAATTTCGGCTTCGGAATAACCTTACAACCGGATGGCGGCTATTTCTCTTGCCCAAATTGCAAGAGCCGGTATGCTTTGGAGAACGGCTTCACGAGGAAACTTTAAGCGCGTTTCCATTTTTTTCCCAATTCCCCCCCACCCACTAGTCAGCTTCTTAACCTTTCCCCCCAATAAAAATAGCGGTTGCTATGCCCGAAGAGAAGAAGGAATACACCGAAAAGGAGCTGGATGGCCTATTTGAAAAAGCCGGGAAATACGGGGCCATTCTTGCCCTGATTCATTTCGATTCCTACGGAAGGGACAAGGAAGTAGTGAAAGCTTCCCTGGTTGACCTGATCAGCCGGATCAATGCGGAAAAAGGCGTCGCGTACTGCAGGGGAGAGATTGAGGAGGTTCTTGAGACTGAGGATGAAAAAGGGAAGGCATACTCCACCTACACCGAAGTTAAGGTTTTATGCTCCAATTTCGACATCGCAATCGGGCTTGCTTTGCGATACGGGCCGGTTGCAATTGAAGTGCTTTACCCAAAAGAACTGAAACTGAACACGGAACAGATGCAAAACACCCTGCTATCGGCAAGCAGTATTTCCCAGCAGTTCACGAACTATTTCATGAGCAAATTGCTGAAGCCGGATGAATTCGCGGACTACCAGGAAAACCTGAAGAAGCGCGTTGAGCACGGAAAGCAGCTGATGGACGGTGCGGAGAAAAAGGATGAAAAACCGGCTAATTCTGCCTAATTCCCACCCGAAAGCGCCCACACTTAAAAATATATACTACCTCCTCCTTTGTAATATTCCAAAAACCCACTGGTTGTTATGCAGCAGCTTGAGCTAGTAGAGCTTGTAAAGGAGCCGTCATGGAGGGAAGTGCTATTGGAATCGCTCTCCAGCCAGCAGATGAACCCTTGGGAGGTTGATTTGGTAAAGGCCGCTGATGCTTACCTCGCCAAAGTAAGGGAAATGCAGGCAATGGACCTCCGTGTGCCTGCGAATGTGATTCTCGCTTCCGCATTGCTGCTTCATTACAAGGCAGCTGCTTTGCAGCTGGAAGAACCCGAGCCCGAGGAGGATGCATTCATCCGCCCGATGATGGATGAGGCAATTCCCGATTTGATGTATTTGCCCGGGCTGTCCCGCACAAGGACTGTTACTTTGCAAGAGCTCATCAAGGCAGTTGAAGAAGTAATGTCAATTGGAAGGAGGGAACTCATCCCGCGCATCAAGGCGCCTCCGTTGCAAATTGAGCTTCCGAAGGAAAACATCAACGACCTCATGCTCCATGTGCATCAGCGTGCACACCAACTGAAGGACCGGGAAAACATCCTGCTCTTCTCGCAGCTCATCGAGTCCTTCAACGGCCACGGGGAAGAGTATGCGCAGCATTTCGCGCACCACCTGCTTCCCGTTCTCCACCTTATTCAGGAGGAAAAGATGTTCGCGTGGCAGGACCGCACTTTCGGCGATATTTTCATAAAGGTAATCAATTAACCATTGCCCGAAAACACATCGCATCCCAATTTACGTCTTATTTTAAGCAATTCATTCCGCATAACCCAACCTATTTAAACCCCATTTCGGTAATGCTTCCGGACTATTTTCAGGTGATATTATGAAGATCAAGGATGAGGTCATGAAGACTATCGATGCCCTCAAGAAAGCGGGCTTCAATCCTGTTGACGCCGTGTTCGAAGGCGCAGTCGGAGTGAAGGAGGATACTACTTTGGCATTCATGGACAAGCTCAACGACAACCAGATGGTTTCCGGAGTGATCCGCGTCATTTACACGCTTGATGAGGACAACGTCCGGTTTGTTGAAATTCCAGTTGGGCAAAGCGGAGAGCCGCCTGCAGAGGAAGCGCCCAAAAAGAGATAGCTCTTCACATATGCTTATGATGGCTCATCATGTACCTGACAAACCCAGCAGCCGCTCCAGTAGCCAGACCTGCTTTAATAAGAAAGGAGATGAAGCCGCCCTCGTTTCCCTTTTGCGCGTTTTCCCATTCATTTACTGCTTCTTTCCGGTTCTTCGAAACAAACCGTCTCACATTATCTGGAATATTCATTCTTTCCATGTGGGAATGCAAGTCCCCGATGCCCCCTGGATTATACCTTCCTTCCTTTGCCATGGTCATTCCTTTTTTGGGGTTACGTAATAGGTCTTGAATAAATCGGGAAAAATTTCCCGTGTAAGGTTGACGCTGAGGGTTTTCGTCATTCTTGATAAATTTTTCAGGACAGACGCCGAGTCATGGATGCGAACCGCCTGCAGCAGCGGCCTTTCATATGCCATTGCCCGATCTAACAATTCCGGGGTTTCTGCGTATGCGCGGGCCCTGGCCTTATACCTCACCATGCCCCTCTTTAAGGCATTGTAAAATCCCTCTTCGTTCAAAGCCCCGCCCTTGGGCGTGAGGTGAAATCCCCTGCTTTCTGCCCTTCTTTTAAAAAAATTGTAAAATCTGGGATGTGAAAGCAACCACGTATCCGAAAGGGAAATTTGGCTGAGCTTTCCGAATTTCCGGTGTTCATAATCCACTGCGCCTATCAATTTCCAAAGGGAGGAATCCAACGTCCTGAGGTTCTCCGGCCTTAGGCCAAGATGGTCTACTTCAATTACCCGGTGAGGCGATCCATTTGCCGGTGTTTGAAGGAAGACGTGGTAGGCCATCCTGACCGGATGATCCTGGGCCATCGTCCTGCGGATTAAGTTTTCTTCCTCTTTTAGTGAAGTGCCCCTGAACCTAGTTATGGTGCTTTTGCCATGGCTATCCAAGACCGCAGTACCCCTAATAAATTCAATATCGGTTCCTTCCGCCATACTTAATTTATTTGAAAGCAGGCTTAAAAAATCACATCAGCCCACTCCCGCAAGCGTCACATTCGTGAAGTACGCAACAACGCAGAAAATCAGCGCCGCAACCGGTATCGCCTTCGCGATTGCGGTGTAAGTATGCAGCTTGTTGTTGCTGTCCTCAATCTGCGAATTGAAGTACACGAGCATGAAAACAATCTCGATCACATAAAGCCCCATGATCATCAAAAATTGGCCCGGAGTTGCCGAATCCTTGATAACATCCGAAGAAAGCGACAATGCGCTTAGCTGAATGTTCCCGAAAGCGCTCACATCCGTTGATGCGGTTGTTGCACTTCCGATGCTTCCCAATCCCGAAAGCGAGTTGATTATTACCGTCTGGAGGGAGCTGACAACAGCAAGCACAATCGGAGCGACGAATACCGCCATTGTTGTAAGCAGGATTGTAATATCGGAAAGCAATCGCTTGAGCATTTCATCTATTTTGTGCGAATTCCGGAGCTGCATTGAAAGCGATATGAGCGATTTTGCCGCAACATTCACGCCTATCTCGACCGAATCCACCATTATCCTCAATCCCGATTTAAGGGTCGGGGAAGGAAGGTTCTTCATCGCGCCATACACGCCGTCAAAAACAGCAGCCTCAACTGTCATCCCCAGCATGGAAACATTATCGAGGATTGTTTTGAACACCCTCTGCGCTACCTTGCTTCTGGGAAGGAAATCAAGCGCCTGCTTCAGCGCATCCTCCATTGGCCTATTCTCCCCCAGCCTTGAGGCAAGCACGTACATCGCATCCTTGAACTCGATTTCCATCTCCCGTATCTCATCCTGGGCCTTCTTCCTTGCGCCGTATTTCCCGTACAAGTAAACGCTGATTGCGGATGCCAACCCCATTATTATGCCGAAAATAGTGAACACGTATATTGTGATCTCCTCGGTCACCGTGCCATCCGGGGCAGCCCCTCCAATTAATGTTATGTGCGGTATCCTCGGCAATGCATCCGCCAGCTCATATTCCTTAATGGATGCTATGCTGACCAGATCAAGCGCATACCCTAAGCTTATCAAAAGCACAAGCAGCAGCAATGCTAGCATTTTATACGGAACAAGCGCACCTCCAATCCTGATCAGCCCCTTCTTTGGTATTCCCGGGAAATTCTCAGGGATTTCCGGCGCAACATAAGTGGGCGGCCTTCCGGAAAGGATCGAATTCCCGTAAATGAACACCCCTACTGGAAGGAGCACGCAATAAATCACGAAAACCACTTCCGCCTTTGCAAATGCCGCATTTTTTATGAATGCCGCCCCTATTGGAAGGATTATTGCGAGCATCAACGGAAGCATTATCCCGAAATAATACAGGAACACCGTCGGCTGGTGCAGTCCCCTTGCATAAATATCCATTTTTTCCTTGCTTCCCTCCAGAACATCCTCAACCGCCTTTTCCAGGTATTCCTCCCTTTTCGCCTTGTCCGTTTCAAGCACCGATGCGCGGACAGTCATCAATGCCTGCTTGAAATCCTCCGAATAAGGCCCCCACCTATATGCAAGCTCGTCAATTGCCTCCTCTACGCTAGAATATTTCCCTATCTGCACGAGCCAGACTATTTTCTTCAGCTCGTCGGATATTCTCCCCCTTCCGTGGTTTGCGGCAAACTCCACCGCTTTCTCCAAATTGGGGTTGAGCCGCATGCTCATTACCAGGTAATTGACAATTTCTGGCACATATGCAAGCGCAAGCAGCTTTTCCTTCTCCGCGACCATCTTCGGGTATCTCCTGTAGTATAAAGCGACCCCTATGGGAATTAGCACAAGGACCGCCGCCCCCAAATAAAGGTAATTCCTCTCGAGCACCCGCATGAATTGCAAATAAAACAACGATGCAAACACGAGCCCCACAGCAAGGCCTGCAAGCATCATCCCTCTTCCCGCAGCATAGAATTCCTCGGGGGAGATCTCCAAATCAAGGAAGCCGAAAATCTCCTGCTCCTCTGGCGTGAATTTCCTCCCAACTCCGTACGAGGCGAACCTTTTAGCGAAGAACTTCGTCGTGCTCCTGAAGAATTTGTACCTTTCCTCCTCCTTCTTCTCCTGCAGCTCCTCCTCCGGTCTGTACAGGCTCTCGACAGTGGCGATGCCCTTTTCCTTCTCCTTTTTCACGATTTCGCGCTTGATCGGAGGCATGCATGCATTACAATTAGGGGCTTTAAATTGGTGTCCCCCGCAAGCGGATTTCCCATTATTATGCAGGCAATCGCGGCATTCCCAAAATGCGGTTCCTCCCACGCTATTTTCCGGTTCCAAACGGCTTATTTATTTCCTTTCCCTATTTTTCTCATGCCAGAACCCGGATTCCTAGCTGATGTGATGCTCCAGAAGCTTGCAAGATGGCTTCGGATGCTCGGCTGTTCCGTGCATCCGCCAATTTCAACTAACGATGACGATCTTATCCGGCAGGCAGCTGACAGCAATCTCATCCTCCTCACTAGGGATGTTGCGCTTTTCAAAAAAGCCCGGGACAATTGCCGTGCGCATCTCCTCAAAACGGATGATCTGGACTTGCAGTTGAAGGAAATGCTCCGGAAGTTCAAAATCCCCCTCAGAAAACGCCGCATACCTTCCGAAACCATCTGCTCCATCTGCAACGGCAAGCTGGAAAAAGTTGCCAAGGAGGAAGTGCGAAGCAGCGTGCCCAAAAAATCATTCGCTTCGGTCTCCGATTTCCTTCGCTGTAAGGCATGCGGCAAAATATTCTGGAAGGGATCGCACAACAAGAAAATAATTGAAAAAATAACCCGCTTGCGTTGAGTTATCGAGCAATGCCGATTTCGTTCTGCTGCCCATTTTTCCCTTTTTTTACGGTTTTTCACCCCCCCGCGAGCGCTTTTTATTCCTTTCATGCGTAATCCCGTTAAATAGCATGTTCAAACGGGGGATATTCATGAAGGAAGGAAAGGTGGAGAAATATTACCGCGAAAAGATCGAATCCGAAGGGGCAATGCTATTTTCCCTGATCGATCCCGACAAGAGCTACCTTGAAAGGGGCGCAGCCATTGCAAAAGTATCCTATGAGGAAGGTGCGGATGTAATTCTCATTGGAGGTTCGCTAGGCGCTCAGGGAGCTCATCTTGATGAGACCGTGAAGATGATCAAGGAGGAGGTATCTGTTCCCGTTGTATTATTCCCGGGCAACATATCCGGCCTTACCGATTATGCGGATGCAGTATACTTCATGCACATGCTCAACAGCCGTGATGCGTATTGGCTTTCAACAGCGCAGATACAGGCCGCGCCCGTAGTGCAAAGGATGCGGATTGAGGCCATCCCAACAGCTTACATCGTCGTGGAGCCCGGCAGGGCAGTAGGTTGGATAGGAAATGCGAACCTTGTCCCCCGTGACCGGGCGGACCTTGCATATGCGTGCGCGCTTGCCGCAAAATTCTCAGGCTCACACGTTGTTATCACGGATGTTGGAAGCGGTGCACCCGAGCCCGCACCAAAGGAAATGATTTCAGCAGTTTCAAAGGCGTGCTCAAAGGACCTCCTCTACTTCGTTGCTGGGGGGATACGCTCTTCCGAGCAGGCAAAGGGCATCATCGAAGCAGGCGCAGATGGCATCCAGATCGGCACCGCATTCGAGGAAGGCGACGTCCGGAAGAAGCTGCGCGAAATGGTAAAGGCAGTTAAGGACGCAGGGAAGAAAAAAAGGTGATTCCAATTGCTCGCAAATCAGTGTGCCTAACTAGGTTCTGCCGCCTCCAGTTCCGCTCGGGCTCGGCGTGCGCACAACTGTCATTTCCATCGTGTCCTCCACCATAATGCCATTGAGGTTGACTGCCCTTACGGTCACGAAATTAGATCCAGTCAGGAATCCATTTGTCCAGCAGGTCAATATTCTTTCCGGGTCCCATATGGTTTCGCTTGCGATAAAGCAGTTCATTATTCCCGGATTCGTCTGATCGGTTATCAGGAACAGCAGCTGGTCATCTGTATATTTAGTATCCGATGCATACTGCCTCAAATCCCATGTCAGTGTCATCGTGCCACTATATACCGCCCTGCTAGGAATGTCGAACTGCAGAATTGCGGTGCGGACAGTTTTCTCCCTTTCAGAATAATATCCTCCAAGATCCGTTGCCCTGATCGTAACAGTAGTGTTCCCGACAGCCAATGCCGGCCCGCATTCTAGATACCGGTTCGCACGTATCCAGCAATTTATGACCGAAGGTGCAGTCTGCGATGTTAAGGAAAACGAAAGCGCCGAGTCAGGTGAATTGTCGCCTACAAAATTCCAGATGTCCAAGGAAGGCAAATTATTTCCTATGTAAACATAATCTTGCAAGGGCATGTTGGCCCAGATGGGCGGCGTGTTCGTTATCGCATTATCCGAAATGAAAAAAGCCGTTACATTCCCAATGCGGTAGCGGCAAAGTGGAAATACCTGGAATTCCGTATTTGTGCCCCGGTCGGTCACGCCATTATTGATGTTCCTAACGAATTTTGATATGGGGAAATTGAATTCAACTCGCAGCTGATCGTCCGCTGCAGTGTCACACGCCTCGTTTTTTACCTCAAACAGCATAGTCCAGTCCGCGTAGTGCGTGACTTTTGTTGAGAATACGAAATCATTCCAGTCGAAGTCGTTGAAATCTTCAATAAGCGCACAAATATTCTCCCCCAACTGGGAGCCCCTCACCCTGCAGGGATAGCTTTTGCATGGCCCGCCGCCGTTATTGCAAAGCTGCGCAGGCTCGAAGATCCTGATTTCCGTTGGAGCTGGCGGCCGGTAATTCGGCAGCACCCTGAAATCGAAGAACTGCTGTGTCACGAGATCGCATGCATTCACATCGCATATTGGAGTGGGGAAATTCGGCGGTATCGTGGGGCTCGGGGATGCAGAAGGAGACGCACTGGGTGGTGCAGATGGGGAAGATGAACTGCTCGGGGATGCTGATGCACTAGGCGATGAACTGGGGGATGCTGTTGGTGAAGATGATGGGGAAGCACTTGCAGATGGAGAAGCCGATGGGGAAGGACTGCTGGCTGCGGGAACTTGGTCCTGAATATCCTTTTTACAAATAACGCTTCCGGCACGCGCCCATGCCGTGAACGTATCGTCTGCGCCATTTGCCGGATAATTGCAATATTTAACAATCAGATGGAATTCCTCTCTGCTTATGTCTGGGGGCCCGAAATCTGATTCATCATTGCCATCGCAGCTAATTCTTGCGCTACTGAAGGAACTCCCTGGCAAATTGAAGAAAGATGCGATAACTGCCGTATAAAGCGGTTCCTCTCCTCCGGAAGGCACTGCAATAATCCTGCAATACGGCTCAGAGTATGAAATGCATTCCGCATTGCATATCGAAGGAGTGCAAGGAAGGCACGTCAATCCGTCCGCTGAACACCGCCTGTAGCAAATGGTTTCGCAAGGCACGACCCCATAGCCGCTGGGGCACGTATCATTCCTATAAGACTCGGTTCCGCAAAGGCTGTTGGGTATGCAGTTCGTGTCGAACGGCGTAATGATCGGGGTTGAAGTTCCAGTCCAGCTCGCCTTTGCGGATGCTATATTCCCCCCTACGTCGCCAATATCCTTCCCCACAGGGAATACGACGTTCCTTACTGTAAGGGAAACAACTATCACGAAGAAAATCGCCGCTCCTATAAGCATAAGATACTCTATTGCAGTCTGGCCTCGCTCCATTAGTTGAGAACGATACGGCAGTATAAAAGGATTTTGGCTTGTTGGAGTCAAAGGAAAAATCTGCATCCGGAAAATTAGCCTTTGAGCAGTCAACGAGACGGCTGCGCAGGGAACTTTATTATGCCTTAAGGTAAACAATTATTTCATGGATTTTGAAAAAGTTATCAGAATTCCCCCAAGAAAATTATTCGGGCCCGCATGTTAAGAAAACTCGATCAATTTGATTTCGCTCCAACAAACTCTACTGCTGGAGGTTATGCAATAACCGGAGAAATTTTATCCCATTTTGCCCGCAGGTCAGGGCTGCCGGCATCAGCCAAAATGTGGGCTTCCTATGACGAAAAAGAATCCCATGAAGGATTAATGCCCGGGGCCGAGGCAGAACTTGGCCGAGCATCGGAAAAGCAGATTGAAAAATTCGGAACCTTGGTAAGGGCCACCTATAATCATATTGCCCGCAGGTATGCAAATGCAAGCAAACAAAAAGGCGCACCTATTGAAATGAACCGCCAATACCTGTTGCATAAGTTTGGTGTTGTCATACAGTATATTGTCAACCTCGAAAGATTTAGTGGCGTAAAAGGCAAAAAATGAGAAAGACTGTTCGACTTTATGTTAGTAATGAGAAAAAATCTGCTATTGGTCCCGTTCTCCAAGAATCGCCGCTCCGATGGCCGTGCAATATTTTCCGTTTTTAGGGAAAATCGCCTTGCCCCCGAATAGCCGGACCGCCTCAGCAATTCTTTTCCTCACAAGCGCATTCTCCTCGACTACCCTTCCGGTAAACACTATTTCGCTGCTTTTCTGGCTTCTTGCTGCCAGAATTCCCATCACTCCCAAGCTTTCCGCAACCAGCTTGATGACTGAAGAGGCGATTTCCTCCCTATTGAATGCGGTTTCCCTTGCAGCCCTGCCGAAATTGCTTGCCGTGACATTTCCGGGCAATTTGCCGAAGCGCTTCCCAATGAGGTCGCCTATGGTGAGATCGAGATGCCCCTCCCCCGCGATTTCCTCGATTTCAGACACATCCGCGGATAAAAGCAGCCTTCCCAATCCCTCCAAAGTACCGCCGCCGATCCCGGTTCCTGCTATATGCGAATATTTTTTCCCATCAACCAGGATGAACGGCGTCCCGGTGCCCACATTCACGACAACAAGCCGCTTTTTCCCCGTAAGGAATTTCGCTCCCTCCGCAATTGCCGCCATCTCCCCGAACTCCCGTACCTTTACCTTTTTCTCGAGCGCTTTCAGGCCTGCGCTCCTTTTCCTTACTGCGGCAACCTTCCCCGCCCGGATTCCGGTTATTGAAACCCCATGCCCGTTCCCGAGCTCCTTCCGTATTATGTTAAGCAAAAACCGCTCATCGTAATCCGCTTGGGGGATGGAGTACGCCTTCCTGAGCTTCCCTCCTTCCAATACGACCGCATCAACATACGATGCGCCGAAATCAATCCCAATCATGGCATCCCCAAAATAGCAATGCGAATTGGATAATAAAGCATGTGCCCCCCCATCAGCCCTTTATTTATAGCTGCCTCCCATTCCCATTATCGAGCAATAAATTTTAATTCACCAAAGCATTAGGTATTTTCATGAAAAAAGCCTCCAGGAAGAAAACTGCCGTAGATCTCCGGCCCATAGAGGAAAAGGCGATTTCAAGCTCGCAGAAATCCGTGATCAAGAAGCTCAAGTCCGCCAAATGACCTCAGAGGAGGCCCATAAAACCTAGCAGGGACAGCCCAACCCCGACTATGCCTTCACCTGCAATTATTCCGCCTGCAACAAGCCGTGCACGGTCAGCGATTTTGCGCTTTTCCGCATTGTACCTAATGAATCCTCCAATAAACAATGGAAGCGACAATTCCATGGGCACGTACATGCCGATCCCGAATGCAACAGGCGCCAGCCCGAGCCCTTTCCTGAAACGGAATGCGATCAAGGTGATCACTGCGCCAACAGCAGCTCCAAACCCCAGCATTTGAGGTATGCCTTCGGCGCTTATCAGTTCCTTTATGGCAACAGCCTGCGGAGCAGGGAAATCGATCCCCCCGATCCCTCCTGAATGCTGGATGGAAAGCAGCACTATGCCGATTGCCAATGACGCCGCAACGAGCCGACCAGCTGCGCAACCATCTGGTGCTCCAATTTTGTACCGAGAATGTATCCTGCCTTCAGGTCCTGCATCATGTCCCCCGCCATTCCTGCTGCGATCGTGACAATTGCCGCAAGGATCACCAACGGCAGCGCAGACTGCGTTATCAGCAATTTCGCAGCTATCAGCACTAACATCGCATAAATCTCCATCGGGTCCACGTTCATTTCCCCGGTTGAGCGGCCAGCCACATACGACATTGCAAAAGCGCCCATAATTGCCAATATGGAAAGCGGCCAATCGAGATTCAGCACAATTGCCATCACTCCGGCGCATACTATCAGGCTGGTTCCCGCAATCCTTCCAATGCCCCTGCTGTCATAGCTTTCAACCAGCCTTCCCATCTGCGGCAATCCCTTCAGGATGAAATACATGATTGCACTTCCAAGAACCATCCCTACGCCAAGTGGGCGTGCGATCCCGGAGACAACCGCAAATTTATCTGCAAATAGCGCTGCAGTCAATGCATACGGGATGATCACGAAATATGTGAAAATTGCGCCCAAAAACCAGGCCGCAGTGAAACGCCATCCAATGAGGAATCCGCCTGCAAGCGGAATGAGCGAAATTGAGCTCCCCAGCGAAAAAACCTTCCCGGCTGAAATTTTCAGCGATTCGAGGTTTACATATGGGGGAAGCACTTTCAGGAAATCCCTTGCAAGGGAAAACAGCGCGCCTGCCCCGAAAGAGTAAATGAGCGCATGCGTTTCCCTCCCTCCCCTATCGCCCGCATTGATCAATGCAGCAGCAGCGGTTCCGTCTGCGCATGGCAGGTTCTCCCGTTCAATCAGCTGCTTCCTCAACGGGTATGAAAAAAGCACCCCCAGGATTCCGCCTACTAGGGATATTACGAGGATTTCCATGTAGGAGATCTGCATACCCAGCATCATTGCAGCCGGGATTGTGAAAATTATCCCGCCTGCAAGCAGCCCGCCGGAGCTTCCGGCAGTTTGCATTACATTCACGTTGTTTTTTCTGGCCTTTCCGAACACACCCAAAACCGCCAATGATATAAGCGAAGTTGTGACTATGGGCCAATATAACCCACCGACCTTCAGACCCGCATATGCACTGTATGCGGCAACAATGACTGACAGCAGCGCACCCAGCGCCAGTGCCGTATAGGATAATTTGGATTCAGCCATTTTCCCTTTCCCCGAACTTCAGGAAAGTGAGTCCGCAGGCTTTTATTCTTTTCTCCCAACGAGGAAAACGGGAAATCCCCCATAAATTTTCCCTTTCACATCAAGCGCCTTTTTTTCACATAGACAATCGTCTAACTCGGCAATAAAACCAAACCTATTTATACTTTCAGCATGTTTTATTCTTCGATGGTAATGCAACAGCTCTTCCATAAAACTGTTTTGATGCTGAAGACCCTTTGCACTACTATGCGCTATCCTTGTTTCAACTTTTGAAAAAAGAGGATGATGCGCTTTTCAAGGTGCTTTTTGCGCTGACTCGTTTCACAATACCTAAGCACTAGCTTTAGCTGTTTTTTTAAAAAAAATCGAGGTGGTATTGAAAAGTTCTGGAGAACTGGAGGCGGCGAGGGAGAGCGGGCGATGAAAACCCAAAGGAGGCAATTCCGTTGCAATCATGCCCCCTCCCTTTCCGCTCCTTCATGTATCAACGAGGGTGAGGGGATATCTATATGGAACGACGTCGCGAGCTGAGATGGAGGATGAGGGAGGACCGCAGGAGGAAGTATGGCTCCCTCAAGTTTTTCTGGCCCGCGTCGAAATACCTGCAGGATGGGGACGGGGAAGAATTGAAGGACAAATAAAAAGAAGATGCCGGTCGAGTGCAAATAACCGGTTTGATTGGTGTCGTTAGCGTAAACAATCCGAAAAAAACCAGAAGAGCCCTAGAGCTATTGGGTAATGTTGCCTTGTTTGTAATGTTGGTGGTCGGAGAGAAAAGGCGGTGTTATCCAAAGGAGGCATTTTAATCAGAACGCTTGTCGCCTTTCCGTCTCTTTCCACTCATGCTCAATTCGAGTGCCTAAAAATAACGCTTCCAAACTTATTAAATGTTCGGGTTAAAACTGGGTTAAATTGAGTGCGGGAAAGGCCATGCTAGGATGCAGCCTTATTTTAGGCATTCCTTAATCCGGGTCAAATCGCCGCGCCTGATTTCTGAGCAGCTTCCAGCTTCTTCCTCAATCCCATGAAGCGCTCATTCAGCTTCGTCTCCTGCTTCAGAAGGCCGCTTTTCCTTAATTCGAGCGCTTCCTTCTCCTCCATCAGTTCCTTTTTTAGCGCCGGTATCTGCTTGGGTATGAAAACACTTCCCACCAAACGGTAAACTGTTCCTGCCTTCTCGCCCATCTTCCCCAGCTCTTCCACGGCTTTCTCATTTTCCTGCAGCTGCACCTGTATCTGCTGCTTCTGCATTGCTATCAGCTGCAATTGCTGCTGCAAATTCTGGAATTCGATTATCTCGTTCCTGAGCTCCTCTTCTGCCATATGATCACCTGAAATAGAACCTATCCTTATGGGGGGTTAGGTTTATAGCGATATCTGGAAGTCTGCTATTCTGTTACCAACCGGCTCAATGCATTGATGATTGCCGGTAGGCTCCTTGCCTTTTCAAATCCTTCTACCCCCTTCAATGCTCTCCTGTATGCCTCATAAACCTTGTTGCCGGGATTCCAAAGCTCCCCGAGCCGCGGCTTCCCAAGATAGATCTCATATGGGTGGCCGTCTGCGCCATTTTCAAAATCAGCCTGTATTTTATCCCGGTATTTTTCCTTTTCCCGGAGTTTGCTCACTCTTTCGAGTTCCTCCGTTTCATAAACAAACGGCGCGGAACTTACGACCATATGCAGACCATCGTTATTGGAGTTGTAGGGCTTCGAATCGGAAATTATTCCAGTTGCGTGCTGTTCAACCAGTATGAGTCCATGCTTTTTTCGGATATATTTGAATGCGTGCGAGCTTGCTGCATCATCGTTTTCGGCGAATTCCGCCGCCTTCTTGCCGATTCCTTTCTCCTTAACCGCATATCTAGTCCAGTGCCCTCTTATTGGGGGCAATTCTTCCCCTCCGATGTGATCTGTATCGGTAATTTTTATCGGAACCTCCGGGAATAGTTTCTTACCAATGCGCCGTATCTGCATTTTCAAGGTATCGAGATGGCTATCTAGCAATGCATTTCCATCAACTCCGAGCCGCCTCCCGAAATAATCTGCCCAGGGGCGGTATTCAAAACTTGGCAGGTATACTTCCAATGGCTTCCCAAGTCGGTGGGCGATTCTAAATGCATTTATAATAAATACGGCTTGGGGTGCGGCCAGCCCCCTTTTTGCATGCTCCATGGCGGCTTTGTATGGTGGTTTTCCCATTTGCCCTTTTTCCGCACCATATTCGCCAATTGGTTCTCCGTTCGCATCCATCATGCCTTTGGAAAGAAGTTGGGTAAAATCTATGGTTTTTCCTTCGCCATCCAAAACAGCCACCCTGAAAACCCTCAGGGAGACTCCGCACGCTACTGCCTTTATTTTTCCAGGCTCAATCCGGTTTGCAAGCCCATGCGGCCCAACCACCCACATCCCTTCCGGCAGATGGGGCAAATTTCCGGATTCGTAGGTCCTGTGCCGGCCCAATCCGTACCTCGACTGTGTATTTAGATGCTTGCTGCTTTCCAGCATTCCCTTATGAATAATGTTCTCCGGCTCGACCATAAGTTAAAAGTACAAAAATCAATTTAATAAATCAGCTGAAAACGGGAATTATTTAGCCTTCGCGCTCATCTTCCGGAATTGCAGTTCCGTTTCCGCCATCGTATTCGCATCAACAAGGCCCTGCTCCTTCAGGGTTTTTATTGAAAAATTGATGGTGGGATGCCTGTAAACCCATTCCAGCGTTGCAAGCGCCTCCTTTTCCGTGTATGCGTGCGTGCTCCTTCCGCAGTTCCTCGCATAAGTAACAAGCACCTGCTCCGCCTCCTCCCTTTTCAGCCCATCCTTCAGGCAAGCAATCGCAAGGCTCATCGAGCCGTAGAACCTCTTCCCTTCAGGCAACCCCTGCAATACTTTCTGCATTGCAGGAAGGCCCAAATATTTGCCCTTGAATGCGTTTGCATTTCTTACCGCAATTCCCGCCTTGTCCACTTCCAATGCAAGCGCTTCCACGTGCTTCTTTATGTTTTCCGGGAGTGTTTTTGCATTGATTGAAATATCCATTATTTTTATCTCGATTGCCCTGCGCAGCAATTGCATGAATTCGCCCCTCTCGAAAAACACCTGGCCCACGCTGATCTTCTCATTCGGCAGGTCGCCGCCGTATTTCAAATAATCGAGCACCGCAATCCCGTACTTTCCCTTCTCCTGCTGTGTAACTGAAGGGAAGAACTCTTTCGCAATTTCCATCACAACCTCCTCATCCTCCGTTTTCAGCAATGCAATGGAATTCAGCGCTTCAACGGAAGCGAATTTCGCGCTGGCTGAAAAATTATTCAGCGCCCCGAGGAAAATGCGCGAGAGCACGTAGGTCACGATTTCCATTTTAGGGTTCCGGAATTTCTTTTTCTGCTCGTTGCGCAAAGCCGCCAGCACCCTTCCGGATGCTTCCGCAAGCTCCTCCTCACTCACCCCGAGTATGTTCTCCCTTGCAAGGTAGTGCCTTGCCTTTTCTGAAAACGGGTACTTGGCAATAATCTCATCCATTTGCAATCTACCTAAAAAAACTTCCTCACAACAGACCCAGGTTTACCTTTTATTCCTTTTTGGGGGACGCTTCCCCTGCATTTTCTTCAGCTCCATCTCATAAAGCTGCGGCTTCAGGTGCTCCTCCATGTATTTCACGAATGCCTCCTTCGTATCCATCCTCCCCATTCCGTGCTGGAACCTCCTTCCCCTTTCGATGTCGCCCTGTATCAGCGCCCGCAATTTGGGGTACTTGCTGAATGTCTGCGGGTCGAAAATGTTGATCAGCGAGCGCGTCTCATACCTCTTGAAGTTGGAGAGTGCATGCTTTGCGAGCACCAAATTGTTCGTCCGAAACGCATCCTGTATCTTCTCCTTCGCTTCGAGCCTTTCCTCCTGCAATTGCCGTAGCATTTTCGCATGCTCATTGAATTCCTTGCTCAGCTCCGCAATTTCCTTCGTTTCCGGCACCGCAGATTCCCCTAAATCCATCTCCAGCTCCTCATACTGCTCAATGAGCCCGTAGAACGACCTGCTCAGGTACATGATTGCTATTAAAGTGTAGGTTGCGGGAATGAGCAGGAAAACGTACTCCTTAGGGAAATGGAAGTACAGGTATGCGGTTGCGCCCGCGCCGATCAAAACCAGCACGATGCCGGAAAAAACGTCCCCCACCTGCTTCTCAATGGCAACCACATTCGCGTCCTTTGAGGGAAAAACCTGCATCAATATTGAATTCGTAATCTTCTTCGTGAGGAATTTAAGTTCATTTATGAGCTTGTAGATTGGCCAGATCACGAGCGGAAGCACAAGCAGCGATACGGACAGCTTCGACGGGATGAGTGGCGCAAATGGCAAATCGATCTGGGCGTCCACAAGGTTGCTGAGATAGATTATCGAGATTGCGATGAGCAGGTTCTTGAACAAATTTCCCATCGAGGCGACGTATTCGTTCTGGAATGCCTTGTCGGAAGTGAGATGCTCGATTGCCGAAACCTGCTGCTTCAGTATGTTGTCCCTCCTGAACCCTATTGGTACGATCCTCTCGAAGAACGCCGTGATCTTCTCCCTCTGCGAATAGAATAACGGCATGGTCACCGTTGTTGCAAGCGCAAGCAGGAACGCAAGCGAAAGTATGTCTCCCCCCTCCTTCAAGTTCAGCGGCTGCAGGGCAGTTGCAATTATGAGCGCAAATTCGCCCACGCTTCCCATAAGGAGCCCGCCTGTAACTGCTGATTTCATCCCAAGCCCCAATGCGGTGCCGAATATCACCTCCGAAAGCAGCTTCACTATTATATAGCCCGCGACCAGCACCAGCAGCATGATGTAGATGGTGGAAGAGCTCGGCAAAGTTGCAGTTGCTCCGAAGCTCACGAAGAAGAATAGCACGAAGAATTCCCGGAACATCCCCAGCTCCTTCTTTATTTTCTCCCCGTACGTGCTCTCTGCCAATGCAAAACCCGCGAAATATGCGCCTATTGCAGCCGAAAGCCCGAGGTAGGTGCTGCCGAAAAACGCTACAGTTATGAATACGCCTATTGCGTACAGCCACATCTGGTCCTCGTACCCTATCGAGCTCAGCAAATTGAGCACGTGCTTCGACACCTTGCTCACGATGAAGAACATCGCAATGACGAAGAACACGGCATTCAGCACCAACAGGTTGATCGACTGCTGCTCCACCAGGCTGGAAACAAATACGAGTATCAATATCGCAAGGAAATCCTCGAGAATAAGGATGGATATTATTATGCGTGCCTCCGTTGTTTCCATCAGCTTGCGCTCAATGATGAATTTGGAGGTGATGACCGTCGAGGTTGCTGTGAGCATGCTCCCTATGATCAGCGCCTCGAGGTCCGTGAAGCCGAAGTATTTGGCAACCACGTACCCCATCACGAACGCGAAGAGCATCTCCACAACCGCAAGTATGGTCGCAAATGCACCCGTCTCCTTGAATCTCCTTATGTTCAGCTCGAGCCCGAGGTAGAACAGCAGCATCATGACCCCGATCTCCCCGAAAACGCTTGCTACCCCGATTCCCACCCCTTCCTTTGCGAGGTAATTGAACCCAAGCGGCCCGAGCAGCAGCCCTGCAAGTATGTACCCTACAGCCGAAGAGAAGCCCATCTTCGAGAAGAAGGTGCCGAAAAGGAACGAGGCGAGCACTATCACGCCTATCTGCACTATGGGTATGCTCTCTATTGCGACCATGAGGAAATTAATTTCATGCGGAATATAAAGGTGATTCTTCTACTTCATCCGATGATAACGGAAAACTACCGCATCGTGCTGGGCAAAATCGGGGATGCGTGCATAAAATCCGGTCGCAAGCCTGCCTCCATAAGGCTCATCGCCGTCTCAAAGATGCAGCCTATTGAGCGCATCATCGAAGCCAGCAACCTAGGGATATCGGATTTCGGGGAGAACCGCATCCAGGAAGCGCAGCAGAAAATCGGCCGTCTGCGGAATTTCAAGCTCACATGGCATCTGGTGGGCCGCCTGCAGGCAAACAAAGTGAAAAAGGCGGTCTCCCTCTTCGACGTCATACATTCCGTTTCCTCACTTGAAGTGGCGGAAAAAATCAACGATGAAGCCGGAAAGCTGGACAAACATCAAAAAATATTACTGCAAGTAAACATCTCCGGCGAACCCACAAAAGGCGGCTTTACCGAGCAAGGACTGGCTACAGCATTCCCAAAACTGCTTCAACTCCCCCATATCACCCTTTTAGGATTAATGACCATCGCTCCCCTCGCTGATAATCCCGAGCTCTCCCGCCCGATTTTCAAAAAAATGTGCAAATTGCGCAATGATCTGGAAAAAACCCATTCCGTTTCCCTTCCGGAACTCTCCATGGGCATGTCGCAGGATTTCGAAGTAGCAATTGAGGAAGGCTCTACCATGGTCCGGATAGGAACAGCATTATTTGGGGAAAGGAAGCAAGGAAAATGACCTCTTCCGTAATCCAACCCATATCAAATCCGCTTGTTCTCTCTCAATATCTTTTTATTCCGGTAGCATGTTCCTCTTCCATGAACCTCCCCAACCTCGAGCTTACGGGCGTAGCGCTGATATTCACTGGCCTCTTCATACTCGCAGCATCCATTTACCTCCAGCAAAAAAGCAAGCAGAAAAAGGAAGCCGGCGGCATCTTGCTTGCAGGCCCGTTCCCTATTCCATTCGGTTCCATGAAATCGAACGACAGCCTGAAAACCCTCTCGCTTATCGGTTTTGCAATTGCCATCGCATTCTCAGTTTGGCTCTTCGTGTTCAGGTAATTGCCTCCTTCCACCTCATTTTAAATATTAGTTTTGCGCATTCTTTTCATACCCGCTTTGAAGGTGATCGCATGAAGGACTCTCCCAAATGGTTCTGGTTTGCCGTGATTCTCGTCTCATTCCTTATGGTAGTTTCGGTGTTGCGGCCCTTCGAGCTGAACGTGACGCCAACCGGAGCTGCAAAGCTCGTTCCCGGAAAATACTGCCCAGATGGCACCGAAATCAATACGTGCTCCAAAACCCAGCCCAAATTCTGCACCGGAAACCTCCGGCTTGTGGATGACTGCTCTACCTGCGGCTGCATCCCGGGAAAAAGCTGTTCCACATTCGGGGCCTGCCTTTCCCAATAGGGGAGCCCTTTAACCGCCCCCCCAAAAGCGCACCCCCCTTTTTTCCTTTTCCCAATGGTTTTAAACAGATCCATCCATAAATTTCTTCTGATTCTATGGCCGACCTTACAACAAGTTTGTGCGGGCACAAGCTCTCCAACCCTACTGTTCTCGCTTCCGGCTTTTTGGGGCTGGATTGGGCATCGCTTGACAGGGTAGCAAAATGCGGAGCAGGCGCAGTGACAACAAAAAGCTGCAATTTGCTAGGCAGGGAGGGTTACAACAACCCCACTGTGCTTGCAAACGAGAACTACATGCTCAATGCGATCGGCCTCTCCAATGCGGGAGTTGAAAACGAAATCGGGGAAATTTTGGAATTCCGGAAAAAGTCATCAGCAACAATCATCGGTTCCGTTTTCGAGAATTCCGTCGAGGGGTTCGGTGAAGTGGTGAAAAGGATTTCAGAAGGCAAACCACGCATTATAGAGCTTGATTTGAGTTGCCCCCATCTCGGCGGGCAAGGATTCGAGAAATACAAGGATTTTGCCTCAGATGCAAACATGATTTCAGCTACGGTGAAAGCAGCCAAAAAAAGCACCAAAATCCCGATATTCGCCAAACTATCCCCCAACGTTCCCAACATAGCTGTTCTCGCAAAAGCAGCTGAAGATGCAGGCGCGGACGGCATTACTGCCATCAATACCGCAGGAGGGATGCTGATCTCGCCTGAATTCAAAAAACCGATTCTCGCGAACAAATTCGGCGGCCTCTCCGGCCCGGCAATTAAACCAATCGCGCTCAAATGCGTCTACCAGATCCATCAGGCAGTGAAAATTCCCATAATCGGCACCGGCGGGATAACGAATGGAAAGGATGCAATAGAAATGCTAATGGCCGGCGCAACTGCTGTAGGAATAGGCACTGCTATCTACTACCGCGGCATAGATGCATTCAAGCAAATTACGAAGGAAATGGAGGACTGGATGAAAAAGCACAATTACAACTCCGCAAAGGAGCTCATAGGTGCGGCGCATGGATAAATCCGTAACCTCAAACTATTCCTTTCCGATCAAGATGCCGCAGCCGTTTACCATTTCCAAAGTGGAGCAGGAGAACTACCGCGTCAAAACCTTTACTTTCAAGGAAAACCTTCCCTCTCTCCCCGGCCAATTCGCGATGGTCTGGCTTGCAGGGGTTGATGAGAAGCCCATGAGCATAAACTCCGCAGAGCCATTCTCAATCTCATTTGCCGCAGTTGGCAACTTTTCAAAAAGCCTCTCCCACCTAAGGGACGGGAATTTGGTTGGCGTCTCCGGCCCCTATGGCGCCCATTTCAAACTTCAAGGAAAAAACATCCTTCTGGTTGCAGGCGGCTATGGCGTCGTGCCCCTGCGCTTCCTTGCTCAGCAAGCAAAAAAGGAAAAAATCAAATGCACCGCAATTATCGGCGCCAAAACTGCAAAGGATTTGCTGTTTGAGGAAAAAATGGCCGATGCGGGCTGTTCCGTTTCCCTTTCCACCGATGACGGAAGCAAGGGTTTCAAAGGCAATTCCGTCCAACTGGCGGAAAAGCTCATTTCCGAAAGCAAATTCGACGCAATTTTTTCCTGCGGCCCGGAGAAGATGATGTTCCGCCTCTCAAAGTTGGCTGCAAGCAGGAAAATTCCCTGCTTCGTCTCCGCTGAGCGCTACATGAAATGCGCCGTAGGCATATGCGGCGCTTGCACTATTGGAGGCTACATGAGCTGCCGCGACGGGCCCGCAATGGACTCTAGAATTCTCGAGAAAACGGAGGATTGGGGCAATTTCCACCGCGACAAAAGCGGAAAGAAAGTCAAATACTAGCTGCCCAATCCAAGGCCACTCATCAGAGGCGGATCATTTAATTAGCGTTCCTTCATTTACTATTGCATATGATAATCCGCAACGGCACAATTGTCAATTGGAATGGCATGAAGAAGGCCGACCTTTACATCGAGCTTGGGAAAATACGGCAAATAAAACCCGGCATAAAAATGAAGGGAAGGGAAGAAGTGATCGATGCGACCGGCTGCTACATCATTCCAGGAATGATGGATGCGCATGTGCACCTCCGGGATTTCAAGGAGATCGCAAAGGAGGATTTTTTCACGGGCACTTCAGCAGCACTGGCAGGAGGAGTCACTTCCGTCATCGATATGCCGAACAATTCCCTTCCTACAATTTCGCTTGCGGCTTTGGAGGCGAAAAAGCTCGTTTTCTCAAGGAAAGCAGCGTGCAACATGGGCTTCCATTTCGGCGCAACCAACTCCAACTTTTTAGATGCGAAAATCGCCATGGAGGATTCCTCTATCGCGGGCTTGAAAATTTACATGGGCTCCTCGACGGGCTCCCTCCTTGTTGATGATTTTTCTGCTTTTTACCGCCACCTCCAGAATTTCAGGAAAACAATAGTGCTGCATGCGGAAGATGAGCATGCTATCAGGCATTTCAGCCGTGAGTTGGAGGGCACTTCGGCAGCGCATCATGGTAAAATACGCAACGCGACGGTTGCGGAGCTCGCTGTAAGCCGCGCGATTTCAACTGCTGAAAAAACCCGTGCAAAAATCCATATCGCGCACGTTTCAACTTCAAGGGAGCTGGAGCTGATAAAAGCCGCCCGAAAAAAAATACGCATTTCCTGCGAAGTAACACCCCACCACCTTTTTCTGGATGATTCGTTCGTGAGGAAAAACGGCAATTTCGGGAAGGTGAACCCTCCGCTGAGGAACAAGCAGGAAGTTGCGGCTTTATGGTCCGCCCTTCGTTCAAACAATATCGACATTCTTGCAACAGACCATGCACCCCATCTTAGGGAAGAGAAGGAAAAAACCTATTCGGAAGCGCCCTCCGGAATGCCCGAACTTGACACTGCTCTGCTCATGATGCTCGATGCGGTCAGCAAGAAAAGGCTAACGCTGCAAAAGCTTGTTTCCCTCTACTCCTATTCCCCCTCAAAAATATTCAAAATCAGGGGCAAGGGCGAAATTTCAGTTGGGAAGGATGCGGATCTTGTGGTAGTGAACCTAAAAAAGGCTACGAAAATTTCCCGGGAACGGCTGTTCACAAAATGCCAGTGGTCCCCCTACGAGGGATTGGAGGTGCGTGGGAAAATAGAGAAGACGATACTCGCCGGCAACATTGCCTTTGACGGCGAATCAATATATTCCAGGATGGGCGAAGGGAAGCTACTGGAGTTCGGGAAGCATTAATTTTTCCTTTTGCCACCTTTCGGCGATAAATAACCTTTAATAAGTTTAATCGGGAATTGTTTAGAGTACAAAGGGGGGTGGGCTTTATGGAGTTCTCTTTCAAGGACGCAAGATTCTTTAAGCAATGCATAGATGCAGTTGGAAACCTGATTGACGAAGGTTCATTCGAAATAACAAAGGAAGGGCTCCATCTGCGCTCGCTCGACCCTTCCCAGATAGCAATGGTGGATTTCAAATTGCCAAAAGGGCACGCATTCGCCTCTTTCGACATCGATGAAAGCAGAACCTTGTCGCTCAACCTTCAGGACCTTTCCAAAGTTGTAGCGAGAAGCAAGGCAGGGGAGAAGCTCTCCGTAATTTTCGATGAGAAGGAAGGCAACAGGATGCAGCTTGATTTCGGCGGGGATGCGAAGCGCGCATTCAAATTGCCTTTGCTGGATTTGAGGGAAACTTCCATGCCAAAAGAGCCCAAAGTTGCACTAGAAACAAGCGTGAAAATAAGGGCGGGCCATTTCAAGGACATGCTGAAGGATGTGATGCTCGTCTCTTCACATTTGCAGCTCGAAGCGGATGACCATTACTTCCATATTGAGGCGCACGGCGACAGCGGCGACCTGAAAATCGAAAATTCCAGCAAAACAATGAAGGATCTGGAAGTGAAAGCGCCCTCATTGACAAAAGGAATGTACCCTGCTGAATATTTGGAAAAGATGACGCGCGCTGCTGTTGAGAACGAGCCCATAACAATCGAATTCGGCAACAACAAGCCTGTAAAGGTGCATTACAAAATTTCGGATGCTGAATTCGTGTTTTATCTGGCGCCCAGAGTGGAGACTACATAAGACCCAAGGGGGTGACCCCCTTAGTTCTTATCAGTTGCCCAAACCCCCCATTATTAGTGCGTTGACTATTTATTTTCAGAACCATGCCTAACGGTAAAGGTTGTAAGAGAGCAGCGGTAAACGGTTCTCCCTCCCGCCAGGGAAGTACGCGCCGAATCGTAGGAGGTCTTAACTTCCGAGTTCGAAAAGAGATCGGGTGTGTCACCTCCCCTATGACCGCTGACCTCACTTTTGTGCATATTAGGGTATATATACTTTGCGATCAAGTGCAAAAGCTAAACCTCAATCTTCTCCCCCAGCTCCGGCATCTTCACGTCGAACCCTTCCTTCTTCAGGGTTTCAAACAGGGGCACCATTTGGTCTGGGTCGCCGTGAGTAAGCAAAATCAGTTCCGGGGAGATTTTTTTCGCGTATTCCAAAAGCTGCTCCCTGCCCGAATGCGCTGAAAAATCGAAATTCTCAATATCCCCCCGGAAGTTCACGGTTTTCCCGTTCAGCCTAATCATCCTCTTCTCATGCAGAAGCCGCCCATTTGTGCCCGCAGCCTGGTAGCCCGTAAGGAAAATTTTCGTTTCAATCCCTGCAGCCATCAGCCGTTGTATGTAGCTCAATGCCGGCCCGCCATCGAGCATCCCTGCTGTGCAAACAAATATTTTTCCGGGTTTTATGCGCTTCTTCCTGTCAACAGAATCGTATGATTTGTCAACCCCCTCGAAAGCGGATTTGAACCCCTGCGAATTCCTTATGTATGATGGGTATTCCATATAGATGTCG
>JBDRLB010000030.1:0-15589 GCA_043813365.1 Microcaldota archaeon
CTCCATACCTATCGGTTATTTTACGCATATTTATAATACTTCGCATTGTTGTTTACGAACGCATACAAATAATACAAAGCATACTCATTGCATGCTTCCGTTCAAAAAGCCCGTCGCATACGTTTATAATCGTTGGTTACGGAATAAATACGCTGAAATAATCACACTGATTTTGGGTGTTATAATGGCTAAAGAAATCGTTACGCCCGGCGAACTGCTGGGAATGGAGGAGGAGTTCTTCGGGAATGAAAAAACGTTTGCCGAGGAGGGAAGCGTTTACTCTCTCGTTCTGGGGGAGAAGAAGATGCTGAACAAGCAGGTGCAGGTAGTTTCCCCAAAATTTGCCCGCCAATTGCAGAAGGACGATATTGTCGTGGGAAGGGTGGAGGATTTATACGACTCCGTTGCGCTCATAGTCATTCAAAGCGGCGATGAATTGGAAAGGTTGGCAAATGCCCCAAAAGCAGGCGTTTCTGCACCGGAAGCAGACGAGCGCAAGGCAATTGGGAAAACATACACTTACTTGAGAATTACGGAAATCGCAAAGAACGCAGGCTACATAGAGAATTTCCGGCAGTTCATCAAAATCGGGGATATTGTCCGGGCTAAGGTAATTGATGTTGCGCCTCTTGGCACATATCTCACAATCGCGGAGGAAAAACTCGGCGTAATCAAGGCGAGATGCTCAAGGTGCAGGGCAAAACTTACGCAGCAGGATAGGGCAATGAGATGCCTCGAATGCGGCAACACTGAAAGCAGGAAGATGGCGGGTTCAAAATAACCTAATCATACGACTAATTTTATTTTCCCTTCTCTCAGCACGACCGGCTTTCCGGAAGAGCAGTCAACCACAGTCGAGGGCGGCTCCTTGGGAAGGTTTCCGGCATCAATGATAAGATCGACCAGGTGGCCGAATATGCGAATGGCTTCCCTTGCGGAGTAGATTTCGCCTTCCCCCGATACATTCGCACTTGTCGCGGTAAGCGGATGGGGATAACTGCGCAATAATTTCCTGATAACGAGGTTTGAAGAGATCCGAATTGCAATTGTGTCGCTGCCGGACAGGTTTTCAGCCAATTTGAAGGGCTTCCTCTTTTTCAGCACCAATGTTAAGGGGCCAGGAATGTTCTTTTTTGCTACTATTTTCGCGCTTTCATTCATTACCGCGTATTTATCCAGCATGCGGGGGCTCGACACGAAAACCGATAGCGATTTCGACGCCTCCCTCCCCTTGATCCGGAATATCTTCTCAACCGCATTGTGGTTTGTTGCATCGCAAAGAAGCGCATAGCATGTTTCAGTTGGGGCAATGACAACGCCCGCCCTTGAGAGAACATATGCCGCTTCCGAAATGGAATTCGTGTCCTCATTGGTGACGATTTTGGCAACCATACTTAATCAGTGCAAACAATAAGGAAGGCAGGCTTAATTAAACAGGATGGGGGGAGGAGGGCTTCGGTATTACCTAAAAGAAATCCTTCACCACATCATTAATGCTCCTTTTGACGTTTTCATGCTTCTCCTCGTGCCACTTGATGAAATCCTCGACCAGCAGGATGGTCATGAGCACCACGAAATACACCAGCAAAGCTACGCCCTGCGATGTGATGAAATCGTATTTCATAAGCGGAGTCGGGAGGGGCAGGTCTGCGAAAGAGTAGCTGGCGTAGGAAAGTGGGTAGAAAAGCAGTATGCGGTAATCGATGGAGTAAAACATGTCCATGATGAGGTGGCCGACGAGCATCACCATCACGACAAGCCAGAACTGCTGCATGAGTGTGCTGCGGGGCTTGCGGTTCCTTTCCAATCGGTAGGAGAAGTAGAAGAGTATGAGCGGAACGAGCACCACGAAGAAAATGTTGTGGAGGGGCTTGGCGTAATTGGGGTCAATGTTGAAGAAATGGTCGAAATCAATTGCAACTGCAAATGCGGCTGCTGCGAAGACGAACCACATCCGGTGCTTCTTGTGCAAATCCAGCGCAAGCGCACCGATGACTGAGAAGACGAAGTGGAAAAGCGAATCCATATGAAGGAATAACGTGAGGTCGTTTAAATTCATTTCCATCCTATTCTATTTTATGAAAACCGCATTGGTCATCGGAAGGTTCCAGCCTTTCCACAATGGCCATCTGGAAGCAATAAGGAAAATCATCAAGGAGAACGGCCGCCTGCTTCTTCTCATAGGAAGCACACAGGAAACCCGGACGCAGAAGAACCCGTTTTCCGCAAAGGAGAGGGAGGGAATGATTATGGGGGTGCTGAAAGCGGAAGGCTTGTCATCCAAAACGCGCATAATCCTCCTTAATGATGAAAATAACCACGAGAGGTGGGCTGGAAGGGTGAAGGAGATCGCAAAAAAGGCGGATGTCGTCTATTCCGGCAACTGGCTAGTGCAGCACTTGCTTAAGGGGAAATATGAAATCCGCACGATGGCCTCCTCGGTGAAAATTTCAGCCACGAAGATCCGGGAAATGATCAGGAAGAACGATCCGGAATGGAAGAAATGGGTGCCGAAGGGAATCAGCAAGTACATTGTTGAAAATAAGCTGGAAAAAATCATATAAATTGAATTTACTGCTTGTTTTGATACCATTCCGCGAACTTCCGGACCGCCTTCGCACGGTGGGAAATCTCCGCCTTCTCCTGCTTGCTCATCCGGCTGAACCTCACTTTCTTCCCTGAAGGGACGAAAATCGCCTCGTAGGGCAGTTTGGGGTTCTGGTACCTCTTTTCATCCGGCACCTGCGTTATTTCGCCCTTGCAGATCCCCTCGAATGTTTCCGTTTTTTCACCGTCGAAATATGCGAGGATGGTTTTGAAGTATGCGCCACGGTTCTTTTCATGAAGCAGGCGGAGGATGCCGTCATAACCCAGTGAGCGGAAAACAAAAGAGGGAAAAACGCCGGGAAAATTTTCATACGCTTTGAAATAAACCCCCGTATCCTCCGCAATAACAGGCGTTTTGCACATTCCAAACGCGGTTTTCGCTTTCTGCACCGCGACCTCCCCCTGGTTTTCAGAGCGGATCTCGTTGAGGTCGGCGTCAATGGGGACGACTTTAATCCCATATTCGGAGAGAATTTGGCCCACTTCAAATATTTTTTCCCTGTTGGAGGAGGCGAACGCGATTTCTTTTGCCATTCAATCATCCTCCTCTGCTGCAGCAGCTTTGGGTTTGTAGAAATACTTGATGATCTCCTCAACAATGAAAACGGAGGAGCCTACGAGGAAAATCATCGCCCATTCAAGGGGGAGGAGGGGAACAGTATAGAATATTGCCTCCAAAATGCCGGTCTGCACAATCAGGATTTGTGAAACAAACCCTATCAGCACTGCTGCAACAAGGAAGCGGTTCTTGAAAACGCCAACCTCGAGGATTGGCGCCTTGTGCGCATGCCAGCTCAGGGCAATGAAAAGCTGGAAGAATATTATGGTGCTGAATGCGAGCGTGCGCGCCTTCTCCAGCGCAAGTTCATGGTCAGGAATCCCCGAATTCAGCCCCCACCAGAACATCGCCAGGGTTCCTATGGTGATCAGCGCACCGATCATCCCCAAACGGACCATGTCGTCCTTCGGGATCACCGGCTCGTCCGGTTTCCTTGGGGGCCGGCACATGATGTCCTTTGCCTTTGTGTCAGCAGCGAGCGCAAGCGCGGGAAGCGCATCCGTAGCGAGATTCATCCATAAAATCTGTATCGGCAGCAGCGGATAATCCCAGCCGATGATTATCGCGAGAAGGATCACCAGCACTTCCCCTATGTTGCACGAGAGCAGGTATTTCACCGCCTTCATTATGTTGTCGAAAAGTATGCGCCCTTCCTCCACGGCTGCAACAATGGAGGCGAAGTTGTCATCCGTGATCACCATGTCCGCGCTTTCCTTTGCGACATCGGTGCCGGTAATGCCCATTGCAACGCCGATGTCCGATTTCTTTATTGCGGGTGCATCATTCACGCCGTCTCCTGTCATCGCAACTGACTCTCCCTTCCTCTGCAGCGTGCTTACTATCCGCAGCTTATGTTCGGGGGAAACGCGCGCGTAAACGGCGACTTCCGACGCGATTTTCTCATACTCCGAATCGGGAAGGTCCTCGAGCTGCCTTCCGGTAAGCACCTTGTCGGTTTTCTCATCGAACATCCCCAGCTCCTTGGCGATCACTTTCGCGGTCAGCTCATTGTCGCCGGTGATCATCACTACCCGGATGCCAGCCTGCTTGCAAAGGGCGATCGCATCCCTCACCTCCTTCCTCGGAGGGTCCATCATCGCCATCAATCCTACGAAAACGAGCTCCCTTTCAACATCTCCGATCTTGAATTCCCGGTTTCCGCTTGTTTTCAGGTTGCGGTAGGCGAACCCCAGCACGCGCAGCCCCTCGGAGGCGAAATCAGCATTTTTCCCTTCAATGGTTTGGCGCATTGCAGCATCCAATTTCACCTGCTTCCCATCCTTCAGGTAAAAGCCGCATTTTTCAATAAGCATTTCCGGTGCGCCTTTGGTGTAGGCGATGACGCCCGCCTCGTCCTCATCGTAAATCACGGACATCATCTTCCTTTCCGAATCAAATGTGAGCTCCTCGACCTTTTTGCGCGATTTTTTCTCCAGCAAATAGTCCATTCCCGCCTTTTTGGAAACAACCAAAAGGCATGCTTCAGTAGGATCGCCAAGTATGCCCGTGTCCGTCAGGGAGGCGTTGTTGCATAAAACAGCCGAATGGAAAAGCGGGGAAAAATTGGCCTCCTTGAGGGGGCTTAGCAATTTCTTGCCTTTTTCATCGGAAAATTCGCCCTCGGCGGAATATCCCTGGCCGCTAACGGAATATTCCCTGCCATTGGTGAAAATTTTCCTCACAGTCATCTCGTTCCTCGTAAGCGTGCCTGTTTTATCGGAGCAGATCACAGTTGCGGAGCCGAGCCCTTCGGCTGCGGACAACCTGCGAATAATTGAATTCCGTTTGGCCATGCGCTGCACGCCTATTGCAAGCGCGATTGTGACAACAGCGGGAAGCCCCTCGGGAATGGCTGCAACTGCAAGCGCTACGGAAACAAGGAAGAGCTGGAGGACGTCATGGAACTCGAAGCCGTTCCCCATTATTTCCCGGATGAAGCCGATTGCAAAAACAAGCACGGTCGCGGCAATTGCCATTTTTCCAAGCTGTTTCCCCAGCTGGTCCAACTTGTGCTGGAGCGGGGTCTCCTCCTCCCCGATGGATTGCACCAAGGTAGCAATTTTCCCGATTTCCGTATTACCTCCGGTGAAGCAAACTACCGCCCGCGCCTCGCCTTTCGTGACCAGCGTACTCATGAAGAGCATATTTTGCCTGTCGTTGATCACGGCTTTCACATCCAATTTCAGCTTGAAAGATTTGCCAACGGGATTGCTTTCGCCGGTGAGGCTGGATTCATCTGCCTCAAGGTTGTGCGATTCGATCAGCCGCGAATCAGCGGGCACCTTGTCGCCCTCATGCAGGATGATGATGTCCCCCGGGACAAGCTCGGAGGTGTTTATCTCCATTTCCTTCCCATTCCGGACAACGTTTGCCTTTGGGAGCACCAGCCTCCTCAAAGCCTCGATTGCCTGGTTCGCCCGGTACTGCTGGAAGACGCCGATAATGGCGTTGATTACAACGATTGCGATGATTGCAATGGAATCGAGGTATTCGCCCTCGTTTGTCATGTAGGTGGTGATTGCGGAAATGATTGCGGCAGCAATTAGCAGCAAAATCACGAAGTCCTTGAATTCGCCGATGAACATTTCAAAAAGGGTTGCCTTCTTCCGGGCCTTGAGGGTATTGGGTCCGTATTGCTTCAATCGTAACTCAGCTTCCTCCTTGGAAAGCCCATCCTTCCCCACCTTAAAGGAGGACAGCGCCTCCTCAGCTGATATGGAGTGATAACTAGCACTGCTTTCGGGCATAATTAACCGAATAAGTTAAAATCGGGCGATTTTTATTTGTATTCTATTAGTGTGCAACGGTTTTCGTGCCGATTTCCTTCATTGATTTCCAGAAAAAGAACGCAATAATGGCAATGGTGGCCACTGGTGAAAGCCAGTTCGGAATTTCAGCACCGAAAGCATCAAGCACCATGATGGTTCCGAGTATGAGGATGGAATACATCGCACCGTTCTTGAGGTATTTGTATTTCTGCACGTTCTCGATGTTCCTTATTGTAAGCTCACGGACAACGAATGCGCCAATGCCGTTCCCGATGAGAATTAACGGGACAGCGAAGGTGAATGCGAATGCGCCCACTACTCCGTCAATTGAGAATGAAGCATCAATTACTTCGAGGTAAAGGATTTTGCTCCAGTCGCCCATGCCCCCTCCTTTTTCAAGCATCTCCTTCTCCTTCAGCTCAGCATTCTGCCGGAAACCATGCACTATGAAGAATGCGGTTGAACCTATGACTGCTGAAAGCGCCATCATGGGATCGCGCTGGAGGCACTCGTAAACGATGAATGTGAGAAGAATGGATACGACCGCATAGAACCATACTCCCTGCTTCGAGAAGAATTTCTCACCATGGAGGCCGAAATTCTTCGGTTCCATGAAGAGCCAGTGGAAGAAAATGAAAATCAGGAAGATGCCGCCACCTACAAGAAGAATGGGTGCCGTATGTTCAATTGCCTCCACAACCGACGGGTCTGAAGAAAATGTTGCGGTAAGCGCGCCCATCAAACCGATTGAGGGGTTGGAAACATATACAATCAGGAGTGGCAAAACCCCCCTTAATATGAAAACAGCGAAAAGAAGCCCCCAGAAAAGGAACCATCTCCTCGCCCATGCGGACATTTTCCGCAATATCTCTGCATTGATGACGGCATTATCAAATGAGCTTACGGTTTCAAAAAGCACCAGACCGATGATTGTAAGTAATACGGCGAAAAGATCCATGCAATTAAATTGCAAATCGGGTTTAAAATAGGGTAATAAGGTGCAAGAATAGCATCAGGAATTTTGAACGGGCGGGTTACTTCCTGCTCATTTTCTTATAGAGCTTCCCGTTGCCGTCGTTCAGGAGTTTCTTCCTGCCGAAATAGCCTATCCTCTCCAACTGCGCGTACTTCTTCCTTTCCTCCACGTCCGCCTTCATCTTCAGCTGCCTCTCCTTCCTTTTTGCAACTGCTTCCTCAACATCCTCCGGGCCTAAAGAGTACACTAAGTAGTTGGAGAAAGTCAGCTGGGCGCTGCCAACGCGTGCCTTGACGCCCTTCAGCTCTTCGGTGGATACGGTTTTCAAAACAACGTTAGTATTGCATTCACCGCATACCTTATGCTTCATGCTAGCGTCCCAAACTTGTTTAGAGTTGCAGGAACCGCATTTCACAATGAAGACCTTAATGGATTCGTTCATACAGCCCACCTTGCATAAGCATTGCTAATTAAAGCCAATTTTACCACTGAGGAGCAGTATATTTATGGCATATCCAATATATATACTTTCCGAATTTGCCCCCATAGTGATATAATGAACATGGGGTAAAATCAGCAAATAAATGGCTCATCAATAGTTTGGAGACCCCCGGCTAATAATTGTTCGGTTTAACTTAGGCGTGCAATAGGAAAGCCCTCCATTCTGCACTTTTTCAAACAATTTATTAATCTTTTCGCGTTCAAATGAGGAGAGGGGAGATGACATGTACAAGAAAATATTCTACGGATTGATTGTGGCGATCGTTTTGTTCGGGCTGATTTTCATCGGCTCATCATTTTTCGGGGGAGGGACGCCAGCGGCTGCAAATGCAACGGCAACACCTGGGCCTTCATTCCAGGTTACGGTAACAAAAGTGGCAGGTGGGAACATGGCTGTTGAGAAAGGGGATACCGTTTCAGTGTGGTATTTGGGAACATTGGAGGATGGGTCCGTATTTGACACAAACATCATTGATGAGGCAAAGAAGGCGGGCACCTACGAAGCTTCAAGGCCGTATGAGCCCCTTACATTCCAGGTTGGGATTGGGCAGATGATCAAGGGATTTGATGATGGGGTAGTTGGAATGAAGGAGAATGAGACCAAAACCATTAAAATTGAAGCCAAGGATGCATACGGCACGCCCCAGCCGGAAAATATAGTTGATTTCCCAATAGATGATTTGCGGCAGAACGGCATTGATCCAGCTGTGGGGCTTTCTTTGAGCAACGGGATGAGCCAAGGAATCATCACAAAGGTCACGAACTCAACCGTGACCGTTGATTTCAACCATTTCCTTGCAGGGAAGAACCTGATATTCAAGGTCACGATACAGAAATTGCAGAAAGGCTGATTTTCCTTTTTTTTGAAGCGCAGCTAGGGATGAAATTCAAAGCCCGCCCTTATTGATTCCTTAAACAGGAGGCGAATACTGCTGGTAGCCCCAGCCGCGGTTCTCGCGTTCCTTCTGCGCAACCAACTGCTTTACCTTCTTGTCGTAAATCCGGAGATGCTTGCCGCAGGAAGCGCAGTAGCACATCTTCTTTGTGATCTTCGAGAAATACTGATCGTCATGCATGTCCTTGCGCTCAACCGGGTTCATGAGGATTGGCTTGTCTATGCAAACCGCCTTGTCAGACCGTACCCTTCTTCCGCACTTTGAGCAAATAATTGATGTTTCCTTTCCCCTACCCATGTGAATCAGCCCCTTTTCCACGGCCAGAATTTCCAGACGAGCGCCACAACTGCACCGAATATGATGCCATGGTACAACGCAAAATTGTAATCCGGAATTTCCCCCAGAAGATAAGTGTCATAGAATGTCCTTGCGAGGAACGTCGCAACCATGCCGGCAAGCCCCAAACGCATTGCCTCATCCCATCTAACATCCCTCTCTGCCGGAACGGCTTTTTCCTTCCTCCCGGCACGGCTTTTCCTCTTCATTGCAATCCCTTTCATTACGGAGTTCAGATTTATAAAAGCGACTAATCCAGCTCCTCACAAGCAGGCAAAGGCTATTCCCTGGTGCCGCCTATAAAGGCCGAAACTTCTGAAACGATCTGCGAATAGAACAGCGAAGCAGCTTCCCAGATATTGGCTACATCAAGCAAACCAGTCATATTCACATAGGTTTCATTCCCTGTAATGTAATTGAACCCCCAGGTCTGGTTGCCCAAAACAGCTGCTTCATCAAATGAGCTCAGCTCCTGCTCCCCGTTCTGGTAAACGATGTAAACCTGCTGGTCTTCACTTTTTTCCGAGGAGGGTATGGCGCTATTGATCCCTTCCAGAATCGCCTGCCTTGCAATTGTTTCATTTGTAACCGGAGATTCCAATATTATTGTGATGTTCATGGGTTCGCTGATGTTAACAATCGCAAAGCCGGAAAGGTTTGAGCCGTTTGCATAAATTGTGTGGGGTGTAAAGCAGTGGAAATTGGAGCCGCTTCCCTGGCATCCTTCAGCGTAAGTGTCCAGATCCGTCTGGTTGAACTCCTCTACTGCAAAGCTGATGCTCCCATCTGCATCCGTTACTCCTGAATGCTTCAAATTGCCCTCAAAATCGTAAATTTCCACGGTAGCATTTTCAATTGATTGGTTGCTTTCATCCTGAACGCGGATGTTTGCCGTGTAGAACACGTGGATGGGGTCGCCCTGGTAGGCGGCGTTGTACCTGCTCTTATTGTAGGTAACATCATAGAGATAGGCGGGGGAAGGCGTGTAGTAGGTTACAAAATCATAGCCCATGATGTTCGAAAGATTGCAGTTGATGATTTCCGTATTGTTTGCAGAAAGGCTGTAGATCCCATGCCCCCTTGTTGATGTGCTGGCATTGACATTCCTGATGTTCATTCCTGAAATGGTGAACTTTTCGGTTGTTTGGGGGCCCGACCTGTCAAGCATTAGAGCTGCCATATCCAGCCCATTTGCCCAGATGCCTTCCAAAGTGAAGTTCTTCCATGAGTTGTTCGCTGCCCCATGGTTGATGTACCCTATCCCGTAGGGGTTGCCGGTGCTGTAATTGTAATTGTGGAAGTAGGCGTTCTCAATTGTGATGTTTATTGGGTTGGAGAGCCAGAACGCCCTTACTCCGCCGTCCCCATGGCACGTGAAATCTCTAATTATCTGGTTTTCAGAGGTTGTGAATAAGCAGAAGCCGTGCAGAGTGTTGTTGATTATTTCACTATGGTCATTGCCTACCCTGATCTGGCTGTCACCGTTGAAAACATTGTTGTTGATTTGGAGGTTGTCCGTGTTATCCACCCTTATTGCGCCTGCATCAACAATGGAATCGTTGAATGCCAAATTGGAGCCATGCTGGGAGCTGTCCTCTGAAAGAATCGTGTAATAGTAAATAGATTTTGCATAGAAGTTGCTCCAGGTGTACAAATCGGACACGTTGTTAAGCAATCTGTAAGGAGCCATCCTCAATGCTCCGGAATGCTTTGCGGAGTTGTTTGTGAAATTGTTATTGTAGGAATAGGTGAACTGGGAGCCGTTTACGTAGAAAATCCCGTAATCCGAAATTGGTGTTTCGCCTCCGAAATTGTCCGCGTAATTGTCCTTGATCAAATTATCATGGATGAAGGAGTAATTGCTCTTTTGAAGGTTGAACATCTTGAAAAATGCGTTGTTCGGGCTCTGCTTGATGCCGTTCCGTATTGTATTGTTGAAGAATTGGAGGTAGGTAACGTTCTTTCCCTTCCAGACGTTAATCGTTCCTTCGAGGATGCAGTTCTTTATTGTGATGTTGTTTGTGTTTTCTGAAAAGAACAGGTAATCTTCATTTAGTTTTGGCGCCTGAATTTGGAAGCCGTTGCAATCTAAAATTATGTTGTTCGAGTTGAAATTGAAGCAGCTGTTGTTGTTAGCTGATAAGATTAAGCTTGATGATAGGTCTACCATATTGCTGCAGTCAACTTCCCCCCATGGGTTCACGGTTACTGTTTGCATATCCGATGCCCCCCATTCGCTGTTGAAGTAGCAAAGCATCCTGTTTGTGTAAGTGGCGTTCTTCTCCCCAACAATTGTGCGGCTTGTGGAGCATAAAACAACCGCTTCGTCTTCCGGGTTTGTGCCGCTCTGGATGTATTGCCCTAATCCCTGCGGGCTTGTTGGGATGTATTGCCAAGTGCCGTTTGAGAATTGCCAGTAGATGCTCCCCATTGTGGGGCATAAGCCTGATGCGGAGATCATTCCGGTCATGGTGAAAGTTTCATTGATCGTGATGTTCGGATCTGAAGCCGGTGCGCTCATTATGCAGCTCCATGTGCACGGCGGAGGCCTGTCAATCCATTTGAAAGCTGATGTTAGAGTCTGGTTTACTGCCAATGGGCCAAAATCAATTAGGAGCGTTATTGGCGCGTTATATTGGAATTGGGTGCTTTTCACGAGCAAATTGTAATTTTCATCTCCTTCCCATGAAAGCTGCAGGTATTCGTTTGTAACTGAATCCCTGATTGAGAAACTAGGTATTTGCAGGTTTGTGAAATTCATCTCCAATGTCTGGTTCAGCAGGTAATAACTCCCATCCACATCAAGGTAATCATTTTCCTGCGTGTTGCTTATTCGAATGTCCTTTACCTTCCATGCGAACCCCACGTCAACGGGAATTGCCTGGGTTCCAACGTTTTCTATCGAAGGTGTAACCGTAAGATTTTCATCCTGCGAACCTAGATGGTAATTTACGCCTATTTTGATGCCATAACTGTTGCCTCCCCTTGTGAAATTGAATATTTTGAAACCGTTAATGTTTACATAACTGGAGTTATCGGTTTCAAACGACCAGCTGAAAGGCAATGAATCGGTGCATTTGTACTGCCACTCATCCAGCTTTACCAGCCCGCAGAAAACATTATGCGACCAATACTCATCGTAATGGTTGGTGAGCTGGATGCCGGAAGAGCTGTTGAAGTAATAATCGTCATTTTCATTCCAGATGTGCCAAACTGCGCCGGAATCCAGCTCTTCAAAACCGATTGCCGGTGAATCCGGATGGTTGGGGCTTGCTTGCACTAGGAGGCCTGCGATGAGCAGGCTTCCGAAGACCAGCACCAAGGATGTTTTTTTCATTTAATCACTTCCAATATTAAGTAAAGTATACCGAATAATGAAATCGCCAGAAGAAAGATTAGCAATATTTTTTTTATAAGCAGCCTTAATTTCACTCTATACTTGGTTAATTCTTCATCAGATCCATCAATTTCATTGTAAAGAAATCTATACATCCTCAATGGATTCATAAATATAAGTTTACCATAAAGATATTCATATTTCTTCTTATTTTTTTTTATTAAATATAGTTTAAAACGAACATTTGTAAGTAAAAATAAAACAATTGTAATAAACCCGATAAGCACTAGAATTGCAATTAGTATGAATAAGCCGGCAACAAGCCACACTTCAATGTTTTCCATAATATCCCCTATTGTTAATTATTATCTGAGTAAAAATCATAATAAAACGCGTATGGACTTCGACTCCTAACAGTTGAATCAGACGTTGAATAAGCTACTTGACTTATTTCAGGGTAATTATTTAGGTTAAGGGATGTAAAAGGTTGTGAATTGTAAGGTTGGCCAGAATTTTGAACATAGCTTCCACTAGGATTTGTTTCTATATTTAAATAAGCATTTTTTCTTCCAAGTTCCTGCGGATTGGTTTTTTGCTTATTTATCGCAACGAATGTATCGGTAATTACAGTTTCAGACTTTCCTTGAACTGCACTTATACCAAAACCAGCGCCTATGCTATAACCTACTTCTTCGTTTCCATTTTTATCAGTTGAGATTTGGTTACTAACCCCAAATATATCTTTCGCATTTACTCCCATAACATTTGAAAATCCTTCAATATCATCAAGCGATTGAGCGTCTTTTAGTAAAGATGCATCAAGATTTCCTGAAATTTCACCACCGAGCATGAAACCATCAGTTTTTGATATATATTTTCCTATTTCTATGGACCCTTTATTCCCAATAACCAGAACATAACCTGCGGAATATGAATTAAAACCTCCCAACGAAACGGTTTTTGAGAGAAAGCCTTGAATCGGGTTGATGAATACGCCTAATCCATAAGTTAAACTTAGTCCAACCTTTATACCAAAATTTCCTTTTAAATCAATATATACATACGGATTATTCAGTACATAGCTGTACCTGTTCAGCATCTGCGGATTATACAAATCCGGTATCATCGAATCCGCCTGCGTGAATTTCCCTATTTTCGGGTTATAGTATCTGGCGCCATAATACATCAATCCGGTTTCGGAATCCTTTTCCTTTCCAGTGTAAAGGAACCTGCTTTTCGCATCGTATAGCGGCTCACCGAAGGGTTTGTAATTCGTATCCTCCACAACAGCACCGGATTCATTTGTAACGAGCGTAGTCGAACCCAGATGGTCGGGATGATAGAAATACTTTTTCCCGTCGGGGTCTTTGCGGGCGATCATTTGGGAATCGGCGAAATAATAAATCGTGTCGAAGGTTCCGGTTGCATTAATCACCCGTAGGAAATTCTGGTTGATGTAGAGGATGGTTTCGTTCTTGAGATGATCTGTTTTGCGGATGCGGTTGCCGTCGGGGTCGTATAAATATTCGGAAATTATGAAACCGGTTGAATTGCCTGTTCTGATTGCGCTTAATTGGTTGAAGGAATTGTACTCATAGTAGTTGTTTGCATCTTGAATTAGGTTGCCGTTGGCATCGTAAAGGAATGTTTGCGTAAGGTTGGAGGGAGCTGGTGCGGAGGTTTGCCCTATTGCAAGTGATTGCTGGGATAGGAAGGTTTGATTTGATGCGCGAGCGGTTACTTTGTATTCGGTTGAATTGGAGTAATTGTAGCTGATGAATATGAGAATTGATTCCTGCGGCTTGAGGGAGATGTTGAGGGTTGAGTTGATTTGCGAAACTCCCGTAAAGAAGGTGAAATTGACGTTTGTGATGTTCGCGTTGCCGTTGTTCTTGATTTTGAAGCGGTAGGTTTTGAGCGTTGAGTTGGTGTTTACGAGTTGAAGATCTTTGAGTTCGAGGAGAGGACCGGTTTGGGAAATTGATTTGGGGGAGTGGACGGGAGAGTTCTGGTAATTGTAGGTACTGATGGTGTTGGCGTTGTTTTCCTGAATTGAAAGGATGTTGCCGATGGAGGAGTAGGTGTAATTTAGAAGGTAGTTTTCCTTTTGAGGGGAGTTATCGGTTCGGGAGGCGAATGTGAGGCGGCTAAGTTTGTCGTAGCCCATCGTCTGGATTATTGAGTTGTAGGCATCGTTGATTTGGAGGATGTTGCTGGTGTTGTCGTAGAGGTATTGGAGGTCTTGGAGGGAGGAGGTTTGTATTCTGGTGAGGCGGGAGGTTGGGAAGTCGTAGGTGAAGGAGGTGTTGAGGGAGTTGGCGTAATTGCGGAGAATGGGCTTGTTGAAGGCGTCGTATTGGGCGAGAGTGAGGATGCCTTCGATGGAGGAGAGCTGGTTTTGGGAGCTGTAGGTGTAGTAGATGGTTTCGGAGTTGGGGAGAATTATTGCTGTAATCCGGTCTAAAGAGTCGTAGGTGTAGTTGGTTCTGGAGACGTTATTTTCAATTGATTTGAGCTCAGAGGTTTTGCGGTAGCGGGAGTCGTAGGAGAATGCCTCTGCGAAAGAGGCTGAAAGTATCCTTGAAAGGGTGCCGTTGAGCTGCTCATCGTAGAGGTAGGTGAATGCGAGCGGGGAGGCGGATTTGTGGGTTAGGCGGTTTAGGGGGTCGTATTGCAAAGCGGTTGTGATGGAGCGGTTGTCCTTTTGGGAGATGAGGTTGCTTGCTGCATCGTAAGAGTAGTTCCAGATTCCTAAATCGGGGTCGGAGAGGGAGGTTTTGCGTCCGAGAGTGTCGTAGGTGAATTTGAACTTGTTGTTTTCGTTGTCGGTGATGTTTAGGAGCTGGGAGGCGGCATCGTAGGAGTATTTGGTGACGTAGGGGGTGGGAGAGTTGAATTCGTGAATCTCAATGATTTGGCCGTAGGCGTCTTGAATCTGGAGGAGCTGATTGCCGTTTTCATCCGTTATTGTTGTGTTCCATTTGGAGTAGTTGAAGGTTTTTGTGGTGTTGTCGGGGTTGGTGGTTTTGATTATGCGGGAGAGGGGATCGTAGGAGATGTTGGAGAAGGGGATGGTGGAGTTGGGAGTTGTGTAGTTTTCGGATTTTTCAACACGAGTATGACGAAACGGAGAGTTGTGGATCCATTCATAGGGTTCGCCATCATCGTTTGGGTCAGGAATGTTGGCAATAGCATCATTGAATTGGGATTGAAAAAGAGCTTGCAGTCTTGAATCAGAGGTGAATCTAGCATCGCATTCAGAAAATGCTAGTTTACCTCGTGTTATCATTTTTTCACTTTTTCCAAAACATCTAGTGAAGCTTTATCATTCGGCTTATATCTCAATACTTTTCTCGCAATTTTGACTGCCTCTTCATCGGAGATTAGTTTATCGGGTAAAATATTGAAAAAAAGCAGCCATTGTAAATTATCAACATTTGTTGGTTCGAGTTCAACGGATCTGCGTGCATGGAAAAGAGCTAAATTGTATGCGTTTGGTAGGTGATTTATTCCATTAGATAAAATGACCGATGCTATTCTGTGGTAGTACGCTGTTTCCTTATCACAAATTAAAAACCAAATAAAGCTGTAAGGGGCTATGCTTTCCTT
>JBDRLB010000031.1:0-11146 GCA_043813365.1 Microcaldota archaeon
GGCGCTTGAGCAGCTGGGCGGATTTGACGAGGACAATATCGCGGAGGACATGGAGGTCGCGCTCAATTTGAGGAGAAACGGGTACGAAATAGTGACAACTACGGATGCGGTTGCATTCACCGAAACCCCGAACAACCTTAGGAGTTTCTACAAGCAGAGGATCAGGTGGTTCAGGGGCGCCATTTACAACGGCAGGAAATATTTCTACATGCTCTTCAACCGCGCGTACGGCAATTTCGGGAAATTCGTTTTCCCGGTTTCATACATCATCCAGGCATTTTCCATAGTCATCATGGCAAGGCTGGTATCGCTATATTTGGAGGGCATGCTGGCAATCCTTGCGGTTTTGCTGAATATTGCACCCGCATCCGCATCGCTCGTGGCGGATGTCCTTGCACCCCATCTGCTCAGGCTGCAGAGCACGGTAATTTTCACAATAACAACTTTCCTCATTTGGGGGTACGTAGTCTACACTAGCTTCGGGATAGCCGGAAGGAAGATGAATGTTCGGCATTTGCTACCTGTTTTTATTTTTATGAGCATCTATCCTTTCGTGCTTGCCCTGATATATTTGATCAGTTTCATCAGGGAGATCGCAAAGAGTGAGGCAAAATGGTGAGCGTTTTCATAAAAGCGGGAGTGATCGTGCTCCTTGTTTTCATCGGCAACGTATTGGTAGTGAAGAACATCGAGGACGGCAGACAAGCGGAGGTGCAGGAGAAGCTTGCAAAAATGGAGAGGGAGGGCCAGACTTCAAAGCTGATGCTGCTTTACATGCAGACCTTGGACAAGGAGGACGCGGCAGCGCTTTGCCCGGCGCTTGATTCGCTCACATCGGAGCAGATATTGGCGGCAAACAACCTGGCTTACCAGATAGACAAGTACAGGGAGGCCAATCTTATCGCCAGTTTGGAGGAGGCGCGGGAGCGGTACATCCTGAACAGCGTCGAGCTATGGCTTTACCTGAAGCAGCTGGAGGAGGTTTGCGGGATGAAGAAGCTTACTCCGATACTTTATTTCTACCCCGAGAAGGCCGCATGCCCCGAATGCAAGGTGCAGGCGGATATTCTGAATTCATATAGGGACAGGTGCACGAACGTTAGGGTATTTGCCTTCCCTGCAACGCGTGAAAACGGCATTATCAAAGTGCTCACGGCAAAATACAACGTCACCAAAACGCCCTCGCTTGTTATTAACGACAAAACCTTTGGGGGAATAATCGGCGAATCCATCTTGAAGGAGGAAGTGCCGTGTGCATAAATTGAAATTTGTTGCGCCTTCGAACGCATCGCCCAGATGCCATTCAAGTGCCTTTGCCCGTCATTTATAAATATAATCAGAAATAACATTACGCTGTGCCCCGGTAGCTCAGCTGGTTAGAGCGGCTGACTGTTAATCAGCAGGCCGCAGGTTCGAAATGACTTGCCCCTTTCTTTTTAGAAAAAAGAAAGCGGCGGTGTCGCCGCTGGAAAGAAAAAATTGTCCTAATTCGCTAATCATTAGCGCTTTCTTTGGCGGTGCCATACGCCTTTCTTTCTGGAAAGAAAGGCAAGGCAGCGAATATCCTGCCCGGGGCGCTTTTTTTAATTGCTATTGCTTAAGGGTTTGGTGAGTATTGTGGATGAGAAGCTAATTGCAAAAGTAACTGAAGAGATGCTAAAAAGGGCCGTTACTGATTTGCCTAAGGATGTAGAGGTTGCTCTTGCGGAAGCTGAGAGGGAGGAATTGAAAGCAAGGCAGGAAGTCGCCTCCGAACAGCTCTCAATTATCAATAAGAACATCGGGATTGCGAGGAGGAAATGCGCCGCTCTTTGCCAGGATACGGGAACGTTGAGCTTTTTTGTAAAGGGAAAAACATTGACGAAGGAAATTGAGGCGGGGATTATTGAAGGAGTGCAAAATGCAACTAAAAATGTGCCGCTGCGGCCGAATTCCGTTGATCCGCTTTCACGTAAAAATTTGGGCAACATCCCTTTCATCCACCTCGAATTTTCCGATCATGATTATTTGGAAATTTCCGTGATTCCCAAGGGAGCGGGATGCGAGAACATGGCCGCGCTGTTCATGCTAAGGCCGTCTGATGGGATGGAAGGGATAAGGAAGGCGATTTTGACGCATGTTGCGGAGAAGGCGAGGAATGCTTGCCCGCCGATTGTTTTGGGCGTTGGGATAGGAGGGACGCCGGAAGAGGCGATGAGAGCCGCAAAGGAGAATCACCTTAGGAAATTGACGGACAGGAACCCGGACAAGGAATTGGCGGAATTCGAGAAACGGCTGAAGGATGAAATCAACCAGCTGGGGATCGGAACGATGGGATTGGGCGGGATAAAAACTGCTTTGACGGTGAAAGTTAAGAAAATCCCCTGCCACACCGCAAGTTTGCCGGTTGCGCTGAACATAGAGTGCTGGGCGGACAGGAGGTTGACTGCGAGAATTTTTGAAAATGGGAATATTGAGTATTTGGAGTGATAGCTTAGATGAAAATTGAATTGAAAACGCCAATCACGAAGGAGCAGGTCCTGAAATTGAAGTTGAATGATATCGTCTACATAAGCGGAAAAATCTTCTCGATCAGGGATCAGGCGATGAAGAGAATATTGCAGGAGAAGGATACGCATCCGGAATTGGAGGATGCGGCAATCTACAATTGCGGGCCACTGGTGAGGAAAAAGGGAAACGGATGGGAGCTGATTTCAGCAGGGCCGACAACTAGCAGCAGAATGAATGATCTGGCTGTTGAATTTATTCCGAGATTCGGGGTAAGTGCGATAATTGGGAAGGGAGGGATGAGCCAGAAAGTGCTGGAGGCGATGAGGGGGAAATGCGTTTACCTTTCGGCGGTTGGGGGAAGCGGTGCGGTTTCGGCGGAGCAATTGAAAGTTATGGGGGTGGAATGGGAAGATTTGGGGATGCCGGAGGCATTCTGGAAATTGGAGGCGGAAAAGTTCGGCCCGCTTATTGTAAGCATGGACGCGGCAGGCAACAGCTTATATGAAAGGAATATTTCGGAGGTAAGGGCGAATCTGGGAAAGCTGATTTGAAGTAAAAGCATTTTTATTCACTTGCAGACTAATGGCAGCATGAATCTTACGGATTACCTGCGGGCAACATTCTTCCCTTACCTCATCCTGCTTGTCTTGGATGTTTTCGATTATGTGGGAACCATCTATTTCGCTTATAGGAAAACAATCCCCCAAGTTTACATCGACATTGTTTTCCTGTTCGCATCACTGCCGGTTTACATTTACGTGATCTACAAGGTGGTTGCGAGGGAGGGCGGGGACAGGGAGGATGCGACGGTTGCGACGTTCCTGCTTGCATTCACGAAATGGGCGATGACATGGCTGATCACTTTCGCGGCGTTCCATTTCGTTTTCGGGGAGGGTGCGAATATGCCGGTAACTGCATTCACCACTTTTGAAAATCCGTACATGAAATTCTTCTCCTTGGGGACAATTGAGCAGTTCGCATACCATGTGATTGGAGCCGTTGCAGGAGGGTTCGCATTGGGAATGATATTCGAGGAGTTCATGGGAAGGAAGGACAGTAAAGAGGTCGATATCTACCAAACCCATGATAACGGCGGCTTCGACGAGGATGGCCCCGCTGAAGAAATCTAGGGACCAAAAGGAGGTAAAATGAGAATATTTGAGTTTATTAAAAAAATACTTTTTTCCAGAAATAATAATGAAGACGAATTTAAAGCTACTCCGACAATCGATGAATCTGGAAAAAAAATAAACATAGACATAGAAGATGTCAAAGTAAATAAAGAAGATGAAAAAAAGGGACCAACACAGTGCAAGAAATGTAAAATATATATCGAAGGATATGAAAGAAAGGTTTTTTGTAAGGAATGTAAAGAATATTATTGCGAAAATCATCAATCTCACAAAAATAATCATAAAGAGGAGAAAAGTCCAAAACCGACCGATAAATTTTTTGGCATCTGTACCCTCTGCAAGACAAACCTAAATGTACTCAACAGGACGTCTTGTATTCGCTGTGGGAGGGATTTTTGTAAATATCATTCCTCAATTGAAATGCATAATTGTAAAGGGATTAGAAAAACTGAAGGCAAGCGAGAGCCCAAACCCGGAGATAGGATATTAACACGAAAGGAACTCGTAGCAATTTCAAAGGTTTGGCAAACAGTTGCAGGCTATGCGGCTGGCCATTATGAAGTTTCAGGCTTAATCGAATACGATGGCACTATCTCGCTCATACAAACAGGTAGTCCGGAATCTGTTGAACCATACTATGATCCTCGCTGGAATAAGTCAGGTATCCTGTTCCACACTCACCCAAATGAAGACCCTACGCCAAGCGATGCCGATCATAGATTCGCTGCATATGTAGAAGAGAATGGCGGGAAAGTTAAATTCATTGTTGCTACCCAATTGGGTTTCACAGCATATGGACGAAATGAGGGTTTAAAGATTTTTTACGGATGGCACGAGATCTAATTAACCGTATGCAGCATCCGCCTTCCTTGGTTTTTGTACTTGAGTAGGTCTCTTTGTCGGAAGAGCCCTATCAAAGTGTTTTTTTGTGACAATTCTCGCGTCGAGATTCTCACGTAAAGATTCCATTCCTGCTTCACGACATAAGGCCTCTAAGTCGGCGCCAGAATAGGTTTCGGTTTGAGAGTTTATGTTCTTTAAGAAATTGTCCAACTCAATTGAATAAATATTTTCAAGATCTAATCTTTGGAAGGCTTTTTTATTTTTTATTTTTTCAAGAAACATAAGCATGTCCTCAAAAGACAATGTCTCGAATTCTAATTTTGTATCGAACTTTTGTCTTGTTTCGTCTTTTTCGTTAGTTTTTAACTCTGCGAGAAGATGAGCATATAAATCTGGTTCAGAGACATCTACGAGTTTAGAAACTTGTTTAATAAAATTATTCGTCTTTTCGAATGGCATTTTTCTTGTATGGATTTTTAAAATTGCTAATCTTGTTTCAGAGTTAGGCGAGGGCACTTCAAGTAATTTATCGAATCGTCCAGGTCGTAAAAGGGCCGGATCAATAATATCAACTCTATTCGTTGCACCGATCACAACTATATCGTTCATATTCTGTAAACCGTCCATTTCTGATAGTAATGTTTCAACCATCTGCTCGGTTACTTTCGAAGTATCTCCGCTTCCTCTTATAGGGGTTATCGAGTCTATTTCATCGAAGAATATAATACAAGGAGCTGCACTCCGCGCCTTCCTAAAAACTTCTCTAATTCCTTTTGCAGATTCCCCCACCCATTTGGAAAGGAGTTCGGGACCCTTAATGGAAATGAAATTTGCCTCGGATTCGGTTGCAACTGCCTTTGCGAGCAGCGTTTTTCCATTACCTGGAGTACCATAGAGCATAATTCCTTTTATAGGCCGGATCCCCATTTTTTTAAACAATTCAGGTCGTTTTAAGGGTAAGTCGACTGCCTCCTTGAATTCCATTTTGATATTTTCAAGACCACCTATCTGATCCCATCTAGTGTTGGGGATCTCAACGTACACTTCCCTTAAAGCTGACGGCTGCACTTCCTTGAGGGCGTCCTGGAAATCGTTGCGCGTCACTTTCAGTTCTTCCAGAATTTTGGGGGGGATTTCAGCTTCTTCGAGGTTGATTTTAGGCAGCATCCTCCGGAGCGCTTTCATTGCTGCTTCCTTGCACAGGGATTGCAGATCCGCCCCGACAAAGCCATGCGTTATTGCGGCGAGCTCGTCCAATTTGACATCCTCCTGCAAAGGCATCCCCCGCGTATGGATCTGGAGGATCTCTTTCCTTCCCTTCTTGTCGGGGACTCCGATCTCAATCTCGCGGTCAAATCTCCCGGGGCGGCGAAGGGCCGGGTCTATTGCGTTGGGGCGGTTGGTGGCAGCAATTACGACCACTTGCCCCCTGCTTTTGAGGCCGTCCATTGTTGTAAGCAATTGCGAAACGATGCGTTTTTCAACTTCCCCTACAACCTCCTCCCTTTTGGGTGCGATCGCATCCAGCTCATCAATGAAAATTATGCTGGGGGCGTTGTCCTCAGCCTCCTGGAAAATGTTCCGGAGCTTTTCCTCCGCTTCCCCGACGAATTTGCTGACAATTTCGGGCCCGTTGATGGTGATGAAGTGCGCTTCGGATTCGTTGGCGACTGCTTTTGCGAGAAGGGTTTTGCCTCCTCCGGGGGTGCCGTAAATGAGCACGCCTTTGGGGGGTTCGATTCCCAAACGTTCGAATAATTCAGGGTGGCGCATCGGAAGCTCGACCATTTCGCGGATTTTCTGCACTTCATCCTTCAGGCCGCCGATGTCCTCGTAGGAGATTGTGGCGATTTTCCCGAGCTCCTTCATCGGCTCCTCCTTCAAGGTAACTTCAGTGCTTTCATTCACCAATACGATGCCTGCTGGAAGCGTCTGCGCAACTGCGAACGGGAAGGAGGTACCGAAAACGTTCACTGAAAGCACATCCCCCTTGGTAAGCGGCTTGCCCATCAGGTTCTTTTTCACGAAATCGGAGAAACCTGGTGCATAACGGGAAGGCTGGTTGGGTGCGAGAACGAGCTTCTTTGCCACCTTGGAATCCGCTTTCCTGATTTTAACGCGGTCCCCCAAACCGACTCCGGTATTTTGCCTGAGGATGCCGTCCATCCTTATTATGTTGGAGCCCTCGTCCTGGGGGTGCGAGGGTAAAACTATGGCGCCTGTGGATTTGCCCTTTGGGCCCCTTATCTCGATGATGTCGCCAGTAGTCAATGCAAGCAATTTCCTTGCCTGAGAATCTATCCTGACGATGCGCTTTCCGTAATCTATTTGCATCGCTTCCGCGACCTTAAGCTCGATTTCATCCACCATCCAAAACACCGGTTTTAAGAGGTAAAATTAGATGCAATAACTTGGCAGCCAATATTTAAATGAGTTGGGTTTAGGTTAAATTCTTCTTAATGCTCGATTGCGGAGATGAGCTTAGGGGAAAAAACTTTCATTTTGGCTTCACCGTAAAAGCCGAGGGTTTTTCTCGTTACGTCCAATGCAATTTCGTGTGCTTTCGGGTCTTCCCTCCCCAATAATTCAAGGTTATCCAAGAAATGTTTCGGAAAATGCCTCATTACTGCGGAAGCGCTGGCGAAAAGTTCTTGGGGGTAATGTGATGGGTGGCCTATCGGAAACCCAAAATTCTGATAGTGGGACTCATCAAATATTCTGAAAAAAGGGTTATTTTCGAGGGCCGCATTATACTTTGTAATTTCACTTGTTTCTGGGATTTTATAATGTTTGAAAACATTGCTGAATGCTTGGCCAAATTGCTCGTTTTTTTTATATAAACGGTCATCCGCGAATAATGCGTGTGCGGCTTCGTGGAATGACGATATTCGATGAGCGTTGGGGGTAGAAAAAACCGCTTGACCGCCGCGAATTTTTGGCAAACGAACTCCAATAGGCACTTCCTTGAACATGATGTTTGAAAAAACAATATGCATGGTTTTATCATTTTTATCGGTCAGGTCAACCTTCCGGATTTTAAAATCATCCGAAACTAGCGGATTTACCAGATTTATTTCTTTGGCCACATCCAATAATTCCTGATCGCTCACCCACCTTCTTGCAGCAATGGATATTCCTCCATGGCTAAAGGTCCGAATTTGATCATAGTAAGCATTAACTCCAAGCTTCGATAATACACCAGTCGTGGCTACTCCGCCAACTAATTTCAAAAACGTACGGCGAGTGACCATTTACATCTGCCTCTCTGTAATAACCTCGGATTCAAATCAAAATAACATTATCCAGCTTTGAAAAGTCCCTGTCGCCAGTCACAACCTTCGCGTTGAGCTGCTTTGCAGCTGCGTACGTGAATGCATCAATTGCCTTCAGCCCGTGGTGGAGCCGTACTTCAGCCGCGATTTCGGCGATCAACTCATCTACGGCAACAATTTTGGCGCGTGTTTTGATGAATGACAGCGCAATCAGCAGCTTTTCCTTTCCCACATCCTCTGAAAGGCGGTAATAGATCTCGTAAAGGTTTGCTGCAGTAGTGAAAACCTCACTTTCCTTGTTTTTCAACAGCGCATAAACCTTCTCGCCCCCACGCTCCTTCTTGAAATATGCAAGCCATGCAAAACTGTCGACCATGATTTTCATTTATCTCTCCCTTGCATGCTCCTGCCTGTGCTTATCGAGGTCTATCCCCGGAAATGCGCCCCACATCTCATCGGCTGAGGGCACCTTCCTGAATATGAGCCGGTCCTCGCTTTTCGTGCGCTCCAGGTTCACGATGAAGGCGCTGCATTCGACGATATCCCGGATTTCCTTGGGCATTACTAGCCTGCCACTCTTATCCATTTTTACCATGAATTCCATTTCTGCCACCTAAAATATTTATGGTATTCTTAGAAACAATGGAATTAATAAGGCTATTGGCTAGACATTCCTCTCTATTAGGTAGTCGGCGAATTCCTTGAGCTGCTTCTTCGCGCCGGAATCCTTCAGGGAGGGGGAGAATTTGGCCCATCCGGATTTCACGAGCTCCCTTGCCTTTTCCTTCGAGTAGTCGATTGCATCCGTATCCGTGATTAGAGTGATGGCCTCCCTGATGTAGAACGAATCCTTCGTGTGGGAGTTGAGAATCTGGAGGAGGCGTTTTCCTTTGTCAGGGTCGAGCTTCCCGAGGGCGCGGAGAACCATGAGCGTGCGTTTCCCTTCCGAAATGTCGCCGCCAATTTCCTTCCCATATGCCTGCGTGCCGATGAGGTTGAGGATGTCGTCCTGTATCTGGAAGGCGATGCCTATTGATTCGGCGAATTCGCCGGCGAGCTCCATCTGGGCATTGGATGCTCCGCCGAACAATGCGCCCAGCTTGGCAGCCATCCTTGCAAGTGTTCCGGTTTTGAAGGCGCACATCTGCAGATAATCGTTCTCGGATATGTCAGCGAGCTTGCTGCGGTGCCAGAGGATGTCGAACCCCTGGCCGTAGGAGAGGTTGATCATCTCCTGCATGTAGATTTCGTATGCGGAAAGGAGGGTTTTGTCGGATAAAAGGTGCCGGTTATTCTGCAAAATTTTTAGGGGAAGGAAGTACATGGCATTGCCGGCATTGATTGCGATGTCCTCGCCGAAAATTACATGAATTGCGGGCTTCCCCCTCCTCAGATCGCTGCTGTCTTCAACATCATCCACCATAAGGGTGCCGTTGTGGACAATTTCAGGGATGGCGGAGAGCTCCATGAGCTTTTTGGGGTTGGTACCGAACGCTTCTGCTATGAGAAGCAGCAAGGCGGGCCTCCAGCGCTTCCCGCCCCTTTCCAGCAGGGACCAGATGGGCTCGTGGATGGATTGCTCGGCTGCCTTGAGATCGAAAGAGTAGCGGGGCTTCCCGCAGATTTCCTCTAATTTCTTCGCATCCAGCTTCCGGGGTATGGTTTTCAGTATTTCCGCATCAACCAGCTTCTTGGTTTTCCGCAAATTGGTCTCTAGAGCCATTGTCATCATATGTATAAGATGGCGGGTTTTAATAAGGTTTTTTAGGATAAGATTTGGTTATGGAGTATTGCATATTGTCAAGCCCTGAATTGCGCAGCCTTTTGAGGAAGAGGGCGGAAGAGGCTGTTGAATATTATTTGGGGATGCGCTCCGACGCGGTTGTTGCGCTAGATAAGTCCGGAAGGATCGCGGGCTTGCTGTTCCGGGAGGCATGGAAGAAGAAGATGGGAAATAGGAAGCAGCCGAAAATGTTCTTCCTGAATCCAGATCTGGGCGTGACGCCATTGGAAAAAGAACCGTATAAGATCTCATTGCTGGACATGGAAAGAGGGGAAAAACGCAAGCCGATTCCAAATAACGTGCTTCCAACTGAGCACGAAAGGCTGCTGCTTGGGAAAAATCTTTCGTTGCATTCCTACCTGGTAAAATACCCCCACAATTCTGTTTTGATTATTGATGAGATGAAGGTGTTCGGCCACACGCTCGAAGATGCAACAAAGCTGATAGAATCCCCAAGCAAAGGAAGGAAGGTCCATAATTTCGTATTTGCACCGCATGAGCTTCCATGGATGAATACTGAATGCACAGGCGTTAAGGAGCATCAAAGGAGTACTATCCCGTCGGGAATTATAAGGCTAAAAAATGGAACACGGATTACGGGAATGGGAGAGGAGGCAAAGCAATTAAGGAGAGAAATCAAGCAACTATTCGAAGAACCACGCCGCACGTGATGCATAGGTTATATCACCGTGTTAGGGAGGAAGAAAATACCTACGTATAAATACTCCCTAAAACCCATAATTTAATGTCCGCGGGCCGAATTTATGGTTTTGGATGGGCTGTTCAAGAAGAAAGAAGAGAAAGAGGCGGTTGCCGGGGATCTTGAGCTTCAACGCCTTCAGCTTGAAAGGGACGAGTTCGAATTGCGCTCCAATTTCTACAAGAAGATCATTGAGAAATATGCCGCAATGATCAATGAATACGAAGAGAAGACAGTCCCGGAGCTGAAGAATCTCATCAACCGCAACGACCCAGCCGTCCAAGCGCTGAAGAAAAACTTCCTTGCAGAGCTTTCTGTGGAAAAAATCAAGCGCGGCACTTCGCCCCAATTCTCCCATGCCGAGGATTTCCTTTTCATCATGGACAAGGTTTTCAAGTATTGCCAATCACTGAAGCACATCCATGCGAATTTATCCGTTTCCTTCTGGCAGTCAATGGCCGAAATAGCCGAGCTGCAGGCTGCGGATCCGTTTGACCGCGCAATTTTGCTATGCTCGATACTTACGGCATTCGACGGGAAGGCACATGTGCGCGTCCTGGAGCTCGAGAACAATGTGATCCATCCCATTGTGATTGCTGAGTTTGAGGGGAAGCGCTTCGTTCTTGACCCATCGCAGCCAGATTCGCTGGCCACCACATATTCCGGGGAGCTGCTCGAATCGGTCCTGCAGGAATTCCAGTTCGATGGCAACAAATACCTGAAGAGCGACTATGAATTTTCCGAGGAGGAATACCTGGAATTTTAGGCAAGGGAATCAGAATTCATTAAATTACCTACGCCTAAAGGCGTAGGATTTCCCCGTTAATAAGATGTGAGGGTGCGCTGCCTCGGGTCGTTCTCCTCGCGCACATAGCTCCGAATAGTTTCCAAATCTGCATCGCCAGCGCTGCGATGGAAATACGAG
>JBDRLB010000032.1:0-6943 GCA_043813365.1 Microcaldota archaeon
GCGGATCATGAACCCTCCTTTTGGCACATACTCCCCCTGCGAGTATTTCTCAACATGCTCCTTATCCACGTAATACGCATCCGCAACATGGATGCCGCCTTTCCATGCGGAGGAGTATGAAACCGCGAATTGCGCTGTTTCCTTGAGGGATTGCTCCTTCGCATCCTTCCCTTTCTTCAAAATAGTTGCTGGCGCGCCGTGAACATCAGCGTGGAAGAAAAGGTCGTTTGGCTCCAAGTATTTCGCGAAAAGAAGATCATTCTGCTGCGCATCCCTTCCCGCTATTACAAGGAAGCCCTCGGAAGTGTGGAAATTGTGGAATTTCTGGAACCATTCGCGCTGCTCGAGAATGCGGATTTTCTTCTTTTCAACCTCCTTCTCCTCCTTGCTCATGAATTTCTGTCGGTTCCTCTCGCTCTCAATTGATTTCTTCGTCTTCTCAATTTCCTGCTGCAAATTCTCCTTCTTTGCCTTCGCATCCTTGCTTTTCCGGAAGAGCAGCTGCGCGTTCTCGTTGGCGTTCTTTGTGACGTCGAGCTCTATTTTCATAGGTGTTTATTTTATTGTTCACGTTTTTTAAATGGCGCGACCTTATTCTTCCATATGGAATTCGACCTCGATTTGATGAAAACGCTGTTCCCGCCGAAGAAGCCGGTGCACATGCTGAAGTGGGGCTATCCGGAGGCGAGGTTTTCAGCAGCAGTGGAGGATGTTGAGAAGAAGATACCGCCGATAAAGAAGGGCTGCAAATTCGCGGGCGGCGGCGAGTTCATGGAGGAGATACACGCGAAGGAATATGGGCCCGGAATTTATGCGTATTTTGTAGTGAGAACGGACAAGAAAACGGAAGAAGAGACTATTTTTGCGGATGCATACATGCTTAGGGAGGAGGAGAAGCTGGGGTTTGATGTGCAGCAGGCGTACAAAATCTCCGAGAATCTGGACAGGATGGGATACCAGCATGTTTTCGACAGGGACATCAAGGTTTGGAGCTTCCGTGCTGGCTTGAAATTCGTGAATGCGTTCGACATTGCTGATTTCGGGGGGTTCATTGAGGTGGGTTTGCCCGCTACGAAGGTAAAATCTATAAGGGACATCGATGAGAAATGGTGGGCGCCGTTCTTTGAGAAACTGGGGATCAAGAAAGAGGAAGTGATCCCGACGGATGTGATAACGATGCAGATGATGACAATAATGCAGGCGGAAGAAGAAGCCGCGAAAATGGAGGGGAATGCAGGCGGAGGACAGGAAGGCATGAAACCGCAAACTGGCGGGAAGAAACTTGGGTTCGGCGGGAAGGGGAACTTATTCTGAAGGTAATTGTGCATGTCCTACAAGAAATACAGCTGGTCGGCGATTGCATCCGACATAAATTCGCCGTTTATCCGGAACCATATCTGGTGCAGCTCTTTTTTCAAGCAGGCGCGGATGCTGGGGATCCCAAGGACGCTGCTCGGGATATATTCTGTACGCAATCAGATACATTACGTTTCGGATTTGGGAACGTGGCAGAAGGCGCATGATGCGCTTCGGATGAAGGCTGAGGGGAATCACCGTTTCCTTGATGAATTGATTGAAAATACGAACCGGGCTGGCGAGGAGTTCAACAGCTGGAGCGAAAAGAACATCCATAGGGCGGATTTGGGGGAGGCGGGGAATGGGGAGCTGATTGCCCTGCTGGATGAGTTCTGCGAAAGGCAGTCGGAAATGTATGCATACGGAACGGCAATTCCGATCCTTGATTTCCAGGGGTTTGCGTTCGTGGAGGGGAATTTGGAGAAATTCCTTAAGGGAAAAGTGACAGAAAAGGAATATGGGGAATATTACAAGGCGTTCACGGAGCCGTCGCACAATTCGTTTGCGCAGGATCAGGAAGAGGCGTTGCTGGTGCTGATCAGGAAATATTTCAATAAGGGAAGATGGAAAAGCGATGTGATGAAGCTTAACCTCGCATATCTTGAGAGGGATTACCCCGAATTCATTTCTGATTTGGGCGAACATACGGAAAAATTCGGATGGGTTTATTATGCGTATGCGGGGCCGGCATTCACGCGGGAGCAGTTTTTGGAATTCATAAGGGGTCATATCAGGAATAAAATCGATCCAGAAAGGAAATTGAAGGAGATCGGCAAGCGCAAACGCGAGATACTGGATGCTAAAAAAAGGCATTTGAAGGCGTTGAAGCCGGATGCATTCAATGAGGCGATCATCAACCTAGCTGGGAAGGTGGTTTGGGGGAAGCCGCGGAGGAAGGATTACCAGAGCCGTTCCTATTACCACTCGGAAAAATTGCTGGTTGAGATCGGGAAGCGGCTCGGAATCTCGCTAAATCAGGCAAGGTCCGCACCGTTTGATGCACTGAGAAGGGGGCTCAGGGGGGCCGGATTCGATGGCGATTTATGCAACCGGATTTATGAGAAGCATGCGGTTTTGCCCAATGACGATGGGAGCATTTCAATACTAATCGGGAAGGAGGCGGATGAGTTCTTCAAAGGCGTGAAAAAGCCGGTGGAGGAAAAAGCGCCCCTCCATTCGAGGGAACTGAAGGGCACATGCGCGTGCGGCGGCCAAGCAAGGGGAAGGGTGAAAATCATCAACCTGCCTTCGGAAATGCAGAAGATGGACTTTGGGGATATCCTGGTATCGAAGGCAACGACACCGCCGATCATGACCGCGATGAGGAAGGCTGCCGCAATAATCACGGACGAGGGAGGGCTTACTTGCCATGCTGCGATTGTCAGCAGGGAGCTGAACATCCCCTGCGTTGTCGGGACGAAAATAGCAACGGCTGTGCTGAAGGATGGGGATGTTGTCGAAGTGGATGCGAGCAGGGGGGTAATTAGGAAAATCTGATGTTATGCCGCCTTCGCTGCCTTCTCAAGGAATTTCTTTCCTTTTGCGGAAATCGACCTTCCGAACTTTTCCTTCTTCACAAGTCCGGCTTTTTCGAGCTGCTGCATTGCTACGCGGATTACCTTTCCGCCGGCTTTGCGGTGGTGCGAGCGACCAACAGTGTGCTGGACCCTTCCGCCGTATTTCTGCTGTAAGCGCCTGACACCGATTGTGGGGCGCTTTGCAACCAGCAGGGTGCGGAGAATTGATGCGCACCTCTTGAAGTAGAAATCCTCATCCTCCGGGACGCGCTCATTGTGCGAGCCGCTTTTTACCATGAGCACCCATTCAGGCGGCTTTATTTCAGGAACCGCCTTGAGCTCCTTCGCGGCAGCATCGATCAGCTTGTTTGCAGAAACTTCCAAACTCTTCGTTGTCATATGTAATCAACCTAAAATCAGGACTACTTTTGAGGAAAAATAGATATTTAAAGGCTTGTTTTAGCTCTCCGGACCTTCTTCTCAGAGGCATAAGGGAACTTCTTTTCCGATTTGCAGTTCTGGCAGATGTAAACAACCGCCTTCTTTGAAGGAGCAACCCTCACTTTAAGCGTCTTTCCGGGGATGAAAACCGTGTTGCATTTCTTGCAGAATGACTTTGATCCGAGAGGGATGCGATGGCGCATCGCGATCTTCCTTGCAAGCTGCACGTAGCGCTTTGAGAGCGCCGGATCTTCAGTGTAAATGCCGGCAGCCATCAAAAGCAGCTTCCCGCACCTTCCGTAAGCGATTTCGTCGAGGTTCATATGGGAAATAGAGTATTGGAAGGTTATTAAAGTTTTGAAGGCTTGAAAAATTCATGGGAATATTGGAGTCGCTGGAATTGCTGGAAAAGAGCAGCCTCCATCCAAAAGCAAAGGAGACGCTTCTAAAAGCGAAACCATTGTTCAGGAATGGCGATTTCACCGGAGCTGCATTGGATAGGAGGAACATGGTGGCGATTTCACTGTTGGATGAGGTTACTAAAAGGCAGAGGGCTGCGATGGAAACCAGCCAGAAATGGCAGATCCTAAGAGGGAAGGAAATTGCACTCAGAATGAGCACATTATCGCCCTATGAATTGGAAGTATTGAGGAAACCTGCATTCCTGAAAGCATTGAATAAGGCAACGGAACATCCCTCGTTCAACCTTGCTGCCCATCTGGCGCCATATATCAGGTTCCTAAGGGCAACAGCCGCATTTTCCGGTAAAAGGGAATCCGATATCAAGGGATTCCCCGAAGAATCAGTTAGCGCTTTCCTCACGCTTGCCCAAGACCCGAAATTTGATTTTTCATCAGCAGTCTCAATAACACGCTACAAGAAGGGACTGAATGCGCTGGAAAGGTATGAGCACCCGGATTTATGGAAATGGTTTGGGCAGAATCCCGTACTGTTCGCGAAGGTTGCGAGATTCGCAAACACGATGCCGCCGGAGGATGTGCAGAGAATCCTGAGGGGCTTCGGAAGGAAAAAGAAGGTTTCGCCCGAGCAGCTTAACTTGCTTCCGCCGGAACATCTATGGCACGAGGTGCTCGCACATCCGGCGATAATTGTTTATCTCAGGAAGTATGCGGGAAGGGCAGCGCATCCGTTGGTAGTGAATAGGATCCCCGAGGCAATGAAGAAGATCGGGAAGGGCCAAAAACTGGATGGAATTGATGAGAAGTCCATTTATGCACTCGGCGCCAAAGTGGCAGCTGGAGTCGAAGGCCGATTGATGGAGCATGAGCGATTTTCCCTTAGGAGCTTTGAAAGAGGGCAGCTGAACCCGGATGTGTTGGAGAAGTTCAGGCTGGAACTGAATAGGATAATGTTCAACAGGTAAGGGGAGGGCTAATTCGGAAAAATGGTTAGTGCCGGAAATGCCGTATTCCGGTCAATACCATTGCTATCCCGTGCTCATTTGCAGCATCAATTACCTCCTTGTCACGGATGGAGCCGCCGGGCTGGATGATTGCGGCGATTCCGGCTTTGGCTGCGAAATCAATTGTGTCCCTGAATGGGAAGAATGCTTCTGAGGCCATCACTGCTCCAGCAGTGCTGAAATTGGCGCGCTTCGCTTTCTCTATGCAGATATTGCAGCTGTCTACTCTGCTTTGTTGACCTGCGGCTACCGCCAATAATTTCTCTTCCGTTGCAAATACAACGGAATTGCTCTTTATGTGGCCCATGAATTTCCACGCGAATTCAAGTGCGGAGAGTTCCTTTTCAGTAGGATGGCGTTTCGTTGCAATTTTGAATTTCTTCATGTCGAACTCCTTCTCGTTATGATCCGGGGTCTGTAAAAGCATCCCTCCGGTAATTGAGAGCATGCGGTTGTTCTGGTAAATGTTCTCGAGGAAGAACTTGTCCGCCTTGATCACGCGCAGGTTCTTCTTTGCCTTGAAAATATCAGCTGCACCGTTGGTGAAATCCGGTGCGATCACGATTTCCATGAAATTTTTCACAACCTCTTCTGCTGTTTTCTCCTCCACCCTCTTGTTGAAAACAACTATACCACCGAAAGCGGAAAGCGAATCAGCCGCGTACGCGTTCTTGAATGCATCAAGTTGCGATTTTGATTTGGAAGCGCCCGTGGGGTTGGTGTGCTTGAAAATAATCGAAACGTTTTCGAGATCGTCCCTGAACTGATGTATCAGCTCCAATGCTGATTGTATATCGAGGAGGTTGTTGTAGGAGAGCTCCTTCCCGTTCAATTTCTCAAAATCGCTGAATGAGAGGTCCGCATCTGAGAATTTGTAGCTTGCAGCTGATTGGTGCGGATTCTCGCCGTACCTCAGATCCTGCAGTTTACGGAGCTGGAAATTGAGCGTTTCCGGGAAGCGGTTGCCCTCGAGCTTGTTGAAGAAGTTGGAGATCGCAATGTCGTATGCGGCAACTGCATCGAACGCATCCTTGGCAAGGCGTTTGCGCATTGGCAAATCAACGGTTCCCTGCTTCAATTTTGCCGCGACATCGCCGTATTGGTGGGGCGATGTTATCACAATTACGTCGGGGAAGTTCTTTGCGGCTGCGCGCACCAATGCGGGCCCGCCTATGTCGATGTTCTCCAGAATTTCATGCAAATCATGCGTCTTCCTGACTATTTCCTCGAAGGGGTAGAAGTTTACGCAAACTAGGTCGATGGAATATTCCGAGGCGATTTTAGAGTGGGAAGGGTCGTTGCGCTTGAATAGAATTCCGCCGTGAACTTTCGGATGGAGCGTTTTGACGCGGCCCTCGAGAATTTCTGGGGAGCCGGTGAAATCGGATACATCCGTAACGGGCATATTATGTTCTTTCAGCAATTTGGCTGTTTTCCCGGATGCGAGCAGTTCAAAGCCGGATTTATGAAGGGCAGTAGCAAAATCCGGCAAGCCTGCCTTGTCATGGACGCTTAACAGCGCCCGTTTGGTAGCCATACGGAAACACAGCGCACCCTAAAAGATATGTTTATAAATCTATTCTTCGTAGAAGTGTCACGACAATGTCATGACATGAAAACGATGATGTCATGCGAACATAGCAAAGAGATCATCCGCCTAAACAGATACGCAACAGAGGTTTAAAACAGTTATGGATGAGAGAGGGGAGTTCGAGAGGGTAACCGAGGAGTTCCGGAGGTTCCAGGAGCAGGTAAGGGATCCGGTATTCATCGCCACTCTCATGCACAAACTCAGTGAGGAAAGAAGTTCCACCAATATGCTATTCAAGGAGCTAAATACGAAGCTGGATAGATTGCTGGCTTTTGAGGACAGGATAAAAGGGCTCGAAAAGAAGCTGGAAATGAAAGAAAGCGCTGCGGCAGAAACCGTAGCACCCCATGCAACACGTGAAGCATTGATGCTCCCGGAAATTGACGAGAGCATATTCAAGTACGTTAAGAACAAAGGAAAAGTCTGCGCTGAGCAGGTGCAGATGAAATTCAAGTATAAAGGGACAAACGCGGCCTCCTCAAGGCTCAACCGTTTGGTGAAGGAAGGAATTTTGAGGAAGATGCAGGTAGGAAGGAAAGTGTTCTTCCTGCCCACGTAGGAAAATATGGAATAATGTTTGATCGGTCCTGATGACCCACATCCGGATCTTCAATA
>JBDRLB010000033.1:0-10428 GCA_043813365.1 Microcaldota archaeon
CTTAGGCTTTGATTATCTAATTTAATATGAAAAGCCGACGGTTCAACCCACATGGGGGCGCTTCGGCGCCCCCACCCCTCTTTTACGATCCTACTGGAAGGAAACCCCATACTATCCGCATCAACATCCTCAATCGAAAAATTAGGAGATTCAGGATGAAAAAACCGTGCAAAAAAATCATAATTATTTCTAGGGTTCAATCTCCGTTTTCGTCCTGATAGCCTTGACAACGGTCTTGAAAGCGCCGATAGCCATGGCTGTGGCCCCATTTACGCCTAAAAGTCATCGAGTCAAGCCGCACCCGGCATTATAATTCTGCATAAGAAAGGAACAGTCTGAATGTCAGATATTATTCTTTGGTAGAAAAAAAGAAAACTTAAAGTTGAAATTTTCGGAAATTGATAATCTATCAATCGAGCGAATACTACTCCCCCGTAACCGCAGTATGGGTAAATTTTGAATATTCCTTCCTCGTAGGCAGGAAAAAAAGAAATATCGGTTCCGATATTGGATAAAATTTTACGAGGTAAGAAAAGAAATAAATTGAAAAAACGCTTTTTTTAGCGAATTTTACGAGAGGCGCAAAAAGGTTTATATATCCAGCTATAGTATCTACTGCGGGTTTGAAATACAACCTATAGTATCCGAAGAGGCATAGGACATCAATATTTAGTGCCTTTTACGCCTCTTTTGCGGGTGTATAATATGCGTTGCCCATACTGCGGCCACATGGAAACCAAGGTGCTTGACTCGCGCGATGCGGAGGACCTTGCTGTAACGCGCCGCAGAAGGGAATGCGAGAAATGCACAAAGCGCTTCACCACCTACGAGAGGGTGGAGTTCCTGGACCTTGTTGTCAGGAAGAAGGACGGCAAGACTGAGCCGTTCGACCGCAAGAAAATAGAAAGCGGCCTCCTCAAGGCAACAGAAAAAAGGCCCATCAGCCGCGAGAAAATAGAGGAGACGGTTGACGAGATAGAGCGGGACATCCGCAAGAAGGAGACTACCGAAATCAGCTCCTCCGAGATCGGCGCGATGGTGATGGAAAAGCTCAAGAAGATGGACAAGGTCGCGTACATCAGGTTCGCAAGCGTTTACAGGGAATTCGCGGACCTTGATGAATTTGAAGTGGAAGTGAAGAAATTATTGAAGAAATGATGCCAGTGGAAACAATCTCCGGCAAAAGCATTAATAAATGGAAAATCCGAGCATTAGTTCCAAAATATTTCACAGAAGGTTGTTTGTTTTTTCAAAAGGGGGGAAGATGGAAAATATTCGCATACAGAAACCGATGGACGCCAATCTAGGGGGTGGTAAAGCATGCCTGAAAAGAAAATCGTGTATTTCAACGTACCCGCAGGTGAGAGAGATCCGATGACTAACGGAAACGGGAAGCTGCTCAAGATCAAGAAGCGCGACGGCAGGATCGTGGAATTCAACAAGGACCGCATCACAACCGCAATCTGGAAGGCCGCGAAGGCAGTTGGAGGAAGGGACAAGGCGCTTGCCAATGCATTGACCGATACAGTTGTGGACCAGCTCGGAAAGCAGTTCAAGGAAGGCAATTTCCCCAGCGTGGAGGACGTGCAGGACACTGTTGAAAAGGTGCTCATTGAGGGCGGCTATGCGAAGACCGCTAAGGCATACATAATTTACAGGCAGCAGCGCCAGGAGTTGAGGGAGGAGAAGAAACGCATACTCGAAAAGGATGAGATTGACGAGGTTGACAAGGTATTCGACTTGAACGCGCTCAAGGTGCTCAAGGCAAGATACCTCAGGAAGAACGAGGAAGGGAAACTGACCGAAACCCCGAAGCAGCTTTTCACGCGGATCGCCATCCATACGGCGCTCCCGAACATAATCTACGATGCAAGGGTTTTCGACCAGAAGGCGCAGCAGAAAGTGCAGCCGCAGGAGGAGTTCGATCCAGCATCATTCGAATTTAAATTTTCAATAGGGAAATACCAGCTCAACCGCTACCATCTCGAAGCGCTAAAGCGCATGTACGGCCGCATGAACAGTTCGGGCCAGATGAAAATCGCTTTCAGCAGCATGATGGGGATGCTTTCCAAAGGCGAATTCTCGAAGTGCGAGGCGGGCATAGATGACAACTATAATGTGATGGTGAGCAGGAAGTTCATGCCCAATACGCCAGCAATAGCGAATTTCGGCAACTCGCTCGGGATGGGAAGCGCGTGCTTCGTCATAGGGGTGGAGGATTCCATCGAGAGCATCATGGAAGGGCTGAAGAACACCGCAATCGTATTCAAATCCGGCGGGGGAATGGGATACAATTTCTCGCATCTTAGGCCGGAGGGCGATTTCGTGAGCTCAACATCGGGAATAGCAAGCGGCCCGCTCTCATTCATGCGCTTATTCGACACGATGACCGAAGTGATAAAGCAAGGCGGGATAAGGAGGGGCGCGAACATGGGGATCCTGAACTCCAACCACCCCGACATAGAAAAATTCGTGAAGGCGAAGGAGGGCAACAAGGCTCTCAGGAATTTCAACATTTCCGTCCTGCTTATGCCCGATTTCTGGGAATATTACGAGAAGAACGAGCCCTACCCGCTGGTGAACCCCAGGAATGGGGAAGTCGTGCGCACAGTAAATCCGCGCCGGCTTTTCGACATGATAGTATACCAGGCATGGGAATCTGCCGAGCCTGGAGTGATCTTCTACGACAAGGTGAACCAATACAACCCGTTCCTCGAGCATATGGGCCCCATCATCACAACTAACCCCTGCGGCGAAGTGCTTCTTTACCCGTTCGAGAGCTGCAACCTTGGAAGCATCAATGCATGGAATTTCGCGAAGGAGGATGAGAACGGCAAAACGTATTTCGATTGGGAAGCGCTCAAGCAGACCGTTTTCCTCACTACTGAATTCCTCGACAATGTCATCGACGTGAGCAAGCACCCGCTGCCGCAATTCGAGGAGATGACGCTCAACACCCGCAAAATAGGATTAGGAGTCATGGGATTCGGCGATTGCCTGTATGAGCTGCGCATACCCTACAATTCCGAGGAGGGGAGGGCCTTTGCAGGAAAACTGATGGAATTCATCAACTACTGGAGCAAGGTGAAGAGCATTGAGCTTGCAAAAACGCGTGGCTCCCTTCCTTATTACAGCAAGAGCTTCTACCCGCAAGGGAAGATGCCAATTGCGGGCGCATATTCGAAAGAAGTGCAATTCGATTGGGCGAAGGTAGGGGAGGATACGAAGAGGTTCGGCATCAGGAACGGCTTCACTACGGTTATCGCACCCACAGGAAGCATCTCCATGATAGCTGGCTGCTCTTCAGGCATCGAGCCCGTTTATTCGCTTGTTTTCGAGAAGAACGTGAAAGTGGGTTCGTTTTATTACATCGACGGCGCATTCGAAAAGGCAATGAAGGACGAGGGGATCCACGATGAGAAGCTGATGGCCGAAATCAACGAGAACGGCGGCAGCGTCCAGCAGATAGGGTACATAACGCCAGCGCTCAAGAAAGTATTCGTCACTGCCATGGACATCACTCCCGAAGATCACATCCGCATGCTAGCAGCGTTCCAGAAATGGACCGACTCCTCCATAAGCAAGACCAACAACTTCCCTGCGGAAGCAACAGTAGATGACATGCGCGAGAGCTACCTCCTAGCGTACAAGCTCGGATGCAAGGACGTGACCGTTTTCCGCGATTCCTCCATCAAGGACCAGGTGCTCGTCGCCCCTCCGAAAAAATCGGTGCAGATGGCGGAAGCGAAAAAGGCGCAGGAAAGCACGCCCTCGCAAACATATGCTCACCCGCAGAACCCCACAGCCGCCTCCTCCACCCCAAAAAACATTACTGCAGAATCCCTGTTGCAGAAGCACGAAACAACCATGAAAGTCATGAACCAAAGTGCGGCCGAGCCTAAGGCGGCATATGCGAACATGAAGAACGCGGATTTCGCGAACATCACTTTCGGGGACAAGAATATTCAAAATTGCCCCTCCTGCAATTCCGAACAGCTGGAAAAGAAGGAGGGCTGCCTCACCTGCGCGGACTGCGGCTGGGGCTATTGCAGCGCTTGAAAGTGAATTCGCATGGAAAAAAAATTAGGCCTTATTCCTTTCCTTCTTCTTTTTTCCCTATTTGCATCAGGATGCACTTCGCAGAAAATCACCGAGCCCATATCCGTCGCCACCTTGGTACCGGAAATGGTTGCATTGGAAGTCACGATAGATGACGGCAATTTCCCCGTTTCCAAAATAATCGAGGTGGAGAAAGGCACTTCGGCACTGGCCGCATTCGAGAAGGCTGCAAAACTGGAATATAAGAAATACCCGTTCGGATCCTACGTATATTCCATCAACGGCAAAAGGGAAAACACGTACAATGACGGCCGCTATTGGCAGTATTACGTGAATGGGAAGATAGCAATGGTCGCGGTTGACAACTTCATAATCACATCCGGCGCAAGGCTGGAATTCCGGTACGAGAAGCAGAATCCTGAAATAAGGTAAAATTCGAGGGGGAAATTAATTGCAAAAAAATATCGCCGCAGTGCTCATATTCGCAGTTCTGCTCAATTCCATCCATGCCGTCGATGTCCCCCTAGCGCTCGAATTCATCAAGGCAAAGCAGCTTCCCAACGGCGCATTCGACTCGTTCTCTTCTCCCCACTCTCCATCCGCAGTGCTTGCGCTCCATGCGTTTGAGGCAGATTCCCCTAACTTGACAAATGGGCTCGCGTTCCTTAAATCCGACCTTGAGGACGATAATTCGTATGCATGGGGCGAGGCGGATCTCATCGGGCTCTCTCTTTATGCTTATGCCCGAGCAGGCAACCTTTCAGATTTGAACCCGACCGGAATCATCCCTAGGCTAATCGCAATGCAGGGAGAAAACGGCGGCTTCAAAGGCTACTCGCAATGCCTTGAAAACTGCTCCGACCCCGACTGGACGGTGCAGGTGTGGGGCGCAACTGAGGATTCCATAAGCACTTCTGCAGCATTGATGGGCCTCATCGCTTCCGGTTATATCGATGAAACCCTGAAAAACAGCTCCCTGCTCTACCTGGCTTCGCTTAAAAATTCCGACGGCAGCTACAACCTCACTCATGAAATAAAGCTAGGCTCGTTCTGGTCCCTCGCTCCGGATGCATATTCGCAAACAGCTTTCGTGCTTTGGGCACTGAACAAAGCCGGTAAAACAGAAGCTGATGTTGTGGATTCCCTCGCCTACCTAGAGACTGCTGTTCAAATGAATTTCAACGATAGGAACCGGACATATGCCGCAGCATTGGCATCAATTGCATTTGCCACTTACAACCGCACCAACTCCTCGATTTATTCGCTTGAAAACCTTAGGTGCTCCCAAAACTCAGACGGCGGCTTCAGGGACTCCTCCAGAATGGCAACAGGCTCCAATGTAATGGATACGGCGTTCGCGCTCCTGGCAATCGGCAATAATATGGCATTAAACTGCTCCTCTTCAGGCATGGGCAACTCAACAAATTCCTCCAATTCAACGCCCTCCGTTTCACCTTCGCCATCACCATCCACGTCACCAACTGAAACAATATCGCCTTCCCCCACAACAAGTTCCAGCAGCTCAAGCTCAAATAATTATTACTACCAGCAGCAATACGAATACCCGAGCGCTTCTCCAACGCCTTCACCCAAAGTTACTCCATCTCCTTCGCCCTCCGCTTTAAAAAAAATAATTGCGGATGCACCCTCGCCCACTCCCCAACCTACTCCCAGCCCCTCAGCAACAGTTAAAAACCAGACCGCAGAAACAACTCCGTCCCCAACAGAAATGGGAAAACGGGATGATAAGGCGCCTCCGACAGGATTTTTCGTCGGCGCGAATATGCAAAACATGGCATATGCCGGAATCATCTTCATTGCCCTCGGCTTAGTCTTCATGGGATTCAAGAGCGGTGTTTTCAAATGAGCTTAATTTCCGGAATAAAATTCGCTTTAGGGCTGGCAGTCATCACTATTTTGCGAATGATCCAGATGCCCCTCCCCAACATCGAGCCCATAATGGCAACAATGCTCCCGTTCGCTAAAAAATACGGGAAAATAGCGGGATTCGTTTTCGCATCCGTTGCACTTGCATCCTTCGATTTCATTTCCGGAAGGCTTGGGATGTGGACGATATATTGTGCAATTGCATATGGTGCAATCGGTTTTGCAGCAGGAAAATATTTTGCAAACAAAAAAACCCACAAAATGCGCTATTATTTGGGCTTCGGGGTTATCGGAACCATTTTTTATGACGCAGTTACCGCCCTGCTATTCGGCTTCCAGTTCGGCCAGCCGCTTGCTGTCACAATAGCGGGGCAAATTCCGTTCACGCTCTATCACCTGATGGGGAATATGGCGATGATCGCAATTCTATCTCCGCTGGTTACAATGGCAATTGTGGAGAATCCTGCTCTCGTAACAGATAAGGTTTCAAGAGTAATAGAAAGTTAGCCTCCAGAATACGACCCTATTCTTCCTCCCAAACTTTGCTTGATTTTTTACGATCACCTAAGGGATGATCATGGCGTTCAAAATCAACAGGGCGATCGAACCCTTCGTCTGCCAGATACAATCCAAGTTGACGACGTGCCCTATTCATCCGAGACTTTACTGTGCCACGAGGGATACTGAGCATACTCGCAATATCCTTATCAAGAAAGCCCGCATTATCCAGCTCGAAAACTGAGTGGAAAAGGGGATGATTTTTACGAAGTCTATTTATTGCTCGGCCAAGTGCATTGCCGAGTATGGCGTTCGTCCTCTCGCCTTCAGCAGTCAACTGGCGAGGGTATAAAGAACCTATAACATCGCATTGCGAAGCTCGTAATTTTTGCTCGGTCTTGATTGCCCTCGAAATATTTTGTTTGTTCATCACGGCTAGGCCCGTAATAAATGTTCTGAAAGGGGCAACTTTTGGGTCCCATTTTTCAAGGGAATGCGGCACATTGTCCAATATGCGATCCAAATACCGTTGTAAATGATATCCGTCCCTGCCATTAAAGGCTCGTAACAAAAATTTTTCCAAATATGGTCGAAGCGCCATATGCAGCTCGCCAAACTCGCCGGTTGCCCTTGCCTTAAGCGCCAATTCGTTTATCTGTCTGGCATTCATTTGTCGGTCTACCTAAAAAGGTTATGCAGTTTTCGCCTCCTCCTCGTGATGCTTCGGTTCCTCCTTTTTCACTTCCGGATGCGGAACATCCTTGTGCTCCGGCTTGGGTTCCGTTTTTGGATTCGCGGGTTCTCTCCTCTCCTGGGGCACAAACGGCCCTCTCCTATCCGGCCGGTCCATCATCCCGCCTTCCGCGCGAAGATCAATCACAATGTCGGCAGAATTCTTAAGAGCGGATGAAAAATCAGGTTCCGTTCCAACAACTATGGTGTCCTTCCCGTGCTCCTTCGCCTTTGTGAGAACTGGTTTGAAATCCGAATCGCGGGAAACAATTGCAATCGTGTCAATATGCGGCGAGAACATGTACTCAGCAGCTTCTAGCGCGAGCGCAACATCAACATCGGAAGGTATGATGACAACATCATAACCCTGGTTTGTCACCGCCTCGATCAGCTTGTCCGAAGCGAACTGGTCCAGGAATACTTTCGCGACTTTGATTTTCCCGTATTTCTGGAGCTTCTTTTTCACCTTGTCCAAATCGATGCCGAGCTCCTTGCGGATCATGTTCGGCCCGTCAACTAGGGCTGCAATATTCTTTTCCTTGGGCTTCTTGACCATCTCCTTGATCTGGTCAAGCACATTTGGCATTGCCATGACGACCACCTATCGAAATAATGGAAATAATGGAAAATATGGAAATATTTCCGCACGAGGGTATTTATAGCCGTGGGGTTGCCTCAAAGCCCGTAAAGCGCTAGGTAAACGGAGAACGCGTTGTAGAACATGTGCGCAAAAATCGGAGTGGCGATGCTCCTGTATTTCTGCACATAATACCCTAATATGCCTCCCAGCAGAATGGCGCCAAGCAGCTCCGTAACCGAGCCGTAAATGAAATGGAAGCTGCCGAACAATAATGCGGTAACGGGAAGGCCCAGTTTCCTCTGCACAAAGCCCCTGAAGAAAATTTCCTCAGCGACGGGCGCAACAAACACGGCTGCAATGATGAATATCTGCGGTTGCTGCCTAATTATCTCCTGCACTTTCTGCGAGTCAAGGAATCCGAGGAAATACAAGGCTATGGACAAAAGGATGGTCATGAAAACCATCAGCAGGAAAAGCACGAACGCCCTTGCTAGCGTTGAAATGAATTTTTTCGGGGGGATGAAATCCTCCCGGTTCAACCGCACATATCCAAGCATTTTCTGGAATTTGAATCCCCGGAATTTCATTAGCAGGAATGGGAAAATAAGGAAAAAAAGCGGAAGCCCGAATATCCTCGCAAGCTCGTCTTCCGTTGCCATCTAACCGACCTGTTTATTCCCCAAGTACCACTTTGATCTTGTCCGGCTTCCGGGTGATGTTGCCCGCCCGTATGCCTACTGCGAATTGCACGCCCTTTTGCTCGGAAAGGTCAAGCAGGCGTTGGGTCACAATGCCATCCAATACAACCCCGAACACGCCTTCCGACTCCGAAAGCACCTTGATGATCTCCCGTATGGGTGCTTCCCCAATGGATTGCAGGTCTGCATTGTAAAGTTTCGCCTTCAGCGAACCCTCAAGCTCCTTCAACTGGCCCCTGAAGAAACCGACTTTCGCCTCATCCTCAGGTGAAAGCTGCTCCTGCACTAGCTGCGCAGGCGCGCTCTCCTGCCTTGGTTCCGTTGGCTGCTGCGGCTCCTGCTGAACCACCTTGACAGGCTGGCTTCCTGCTGGCATCACTTTCTGGTACCAGCCCTCCTCACGCTTTTTCTCGAACCGCTTCTTGAAATCATACCGGTTTTCCCGATCACTGATCTGCTCTTTCAGCTCGGTCTCCGCCTGTTCAACCGGCACCTTCCTTCTCAGGGCCATGATGATTTCCTTGCGCGTAAGCTCCTCAACTTCCTTGCCTGCAGGGGCCCTTGCAACGAAATCTACGCTGGTTGCATGCAACATCTCCCTAAGGATAATGTCCCCGCCGCGGTCGCCATCCAAAAACAGCGTCGCATCCTTCTGCTGCCCAAGCTCGATGATGGTTTTGCCGACATTGGCGCCACCTATTGCAACGACGTTCTTGATGCCGTTCTTCAGGAGGTTCACAACATCAGCGCGTCCCTCGACGATGATGATCTGCTCGCTCTTCTCTATTTCTGGCCCGCAAGGAAGCTTGTCCTCTCCCCAAGTGGCAACCTCTGCCACCTTCACTTCGGCGCGCACCATCTCCGCAAGCTCCTTGCTCTCCGGAATCTCATCTACAATGACATTCTTCAGCAATGCCTTTGCACGTTCAAGGAGCATCTTCCTCTTAAGGTTCCTCGTATCCTCGATTTTTTCAGTATTGATCCTCGCCTCGCACGGCCCCACCCTGTCAACAATTTCCAAACTTGCCGCAAGTATGGAAGTTTCCACCATGTCGAGGGAAGAAGGTATCAGTATGTTCCCGAAGCTCTTCCCGCCCCTCATCTGCACGTTCACTTCGATGCGGCCGATGCGGCCGTTCTTCTGCAGCTCCCGGAGGTCAAGCTCGTCTCCCAGCAGCCCTTCAGTCTGGCCGAAAATCGCGCCCACGATGTCGGGCTTCTCAACTATGCCATCAATCTCGAAATTCGCCTTCACCAGATACTTCACGGTATCTATGTAAGTCTTTCCCATTTTTTCCACCTTATCATGTTTTTTTAAGCGCAATGAAAAACGGCTTATACAGCGGGCAAAAAAGCGCCCATCCGCAAAAATCCGCCTCTTTCGCATTTTTTATTTTTTTCCAATTATGGCTCATTTTAGCGGAAAAAATCTGCAGAATTAGCGCTTTTAGAGCCCTATGCATTGTTGACGTCCCTTTCATCCGTAATGTCAGGGAGCCATCCATGCACAAAGGCTTCTCCTAAAACCTTCTCCTCTAGCCAAGGAAAAATGCGCACCCGAAAAATCCTGCCCGGTTAAAAAACGCTTTCCCGCCCATCAAAGGTTCCGTTCTTTTGTATCAAACGTGATTGCAACTAATTCTACTTCAAATGGCCTTCGACCTTTTCCGCTATCAGGTCATATAGGCTCGGGGATATCTTGACAATGTCCTTCTCCGAAAGGATCCCGACCACTTTGTCCCCTTTGAACACGACCAGCCTCCTCAGGTCCTCATTCCCCATGAGCTTTGCAGCCTCGGAAATGTCTGAGTCTGGCTCGATGCCAATGAGCGGCTTGCTGATGTACTTGGTGATCTTCGTCTTTGCGGGTGCACCCGTTGCGAGTGCCTCCTCCACCAGGTCTCGATCCGTGAGAATGCCGTAGATGCGCTTTTCCTTGTCGTGGATGAGCACGCTTCCGATATTCCTGGATTT
>JBDRLB010000034.1:0-5266 GCA_043813365.1 Microcaldota archaeon
GATTGGAGTCCATGCATCCTTGTCGCTAGGTATTTTGTAAGTCTCAATTGCCTGGTCGTAGAAACCCACATTCTCCATCAGGTCGTATTGCTCCTGGCCCTTGTATTTCACATAAACCTGAATGATCTTTCCGGGCATGTCCTCCGCCTTCTTCGCGGTTACCTCGCAGCTTCCCTCCAGGACGCAACCCTTGATGGTTTGGGTGATTTTCCCGTTGCATTTGATGTTGCTGGTCGGCTGGAGGAAAATGAAGTATGCGGCTACAAGGATGAATGCAACCAATATGATCCACCTGCGCGTTTTCCCAGGATCGCCGGAAACCCCATGCGAATCGCCGTGCGCATCTCCTCCTCCATGACCGCCTCCGCCCATAACAGCTCCAACTGCCCTCCCCGTCAATTCCACCCATCCTGAGGGCGATTTGAGTTTTGAAAGCGTTTCCCCAGTTGCCTCTCCCCACGTTTTCTGCCTTTCCGGTGCGTTCTCAATTCCCAACGGGTATCCCATCAACGCATCCACATCTATTTTCATCGGGGAACGCCCCACCTCCATCCAGACGCGGAAAAATGGGATGTATATTTTTGTGAATGCGGAAACCGATACCATCTCGGACTTCAGTCCCGTCTGGGCTGCGATTTTCTCCTTGGCCGCTTCCTTTGCTTCCGATGGTGAAATTGCGGTATCTTCAACTTCGGCGCCTTCCTCGCCGCTTTTCGTTTTCTTCAGCGGCCTTTCCATTAATTGGGGGATGAAATCGCTAATTTCCCCATTATAGGCGTTCAGCGCAGCCTTGCCTGTAATTGGGGCAGAGCCTTCAGCCCTGACGTCGAACGAGAACATGTAAAACGGCGTGTAAATAAGCCGGATTTCCTCCACTTCCATTTTCTTCCAGCCGCGGTGCTGCACCTCCTTCTGCACAACCCCCAGTGCGGACTCGGGCGTGAGTACAAGCTGGAACGAAGGCGCATCGAGTATCATATTTTGCTCGTTATCACTTTAATTCCTCTTATTTAAATAGCTAACCCGGGGGTTCCGGCAACGCAAATATTGCTTGCTTCCCGAAGGAAAATTACCTTTAATAACAGGGATGGAGTACATGGATTATGGGCAGCAAAATAGCCAAATGGAAAAACCATATTTCTCCGCTGAAGCGCCACGATTTCCCCGTTGAAAATATTGTTCAGGGGAAATTGAAGCGCGAGCTGAATTTGTTTGATGCTACTGCAATAGATATCGGTGCCATAATCGGTGCGGGCATTTTCGTCGTGATTGGGCAGGTGGCGGGAGTAGCAGGCTCTGGAATCCTCCTTTCCATACTCCTTGCAGGCGCAATCGCATACCTTACTGCGCTCAGCTATGCCGAACTCAGCCACAGGATCCCCAAGGAAGGAGGGGAATATGAGTTTGCGTACAAAGTGATTTCCCATCAGGCGGGCTTCATCGACGGCTTCCTTTGGTCCGCTTCCAACATAGTTGCGGGCGCGGTTGTAAGCCTGGGTTTTGCAAGCTATTTCAGCCTCCTCTTCCCAGTGCTTCCCGCCAAGGTGATTGCAGTCCTTATACTTGCATTGATGATTGTTGTGAATGTCATCGGGCTTAAAAGTTCCAGCTTCATAAACAAGGCACTTGTCGTGGCAAAAATATCCGTGCTGCTTTTCTTCATATTATACGGCCTCGGGCAGGTCAATATGGGCAATTTTTCGGATCCTGTTGAATCGGGCTGGGAAGCAATAATATCCGGTGCGGGGCTGATGTTCTTCGCGTTTGCTGGTTTTGGCCGGGTAGCGACAGTTGCGGAGGAAGTGAAGGACCCCCGAAAAACAATACCTCGGGCAATAATGATTGCACTCACTGCCTGCACTATAATCTATTTCCTCACGGGCTTCACTGCCGTGGGGTTGGTTGGCACAGATGCACTTTCCGCATCGTCCGCCCCCATCGCAGAAGCGATTACGCATGCAGGCGGGAGGTTCGCGGTAATTTTGGTGTCAGTTGGCGCACTTGCAGCAACCGCTTCAGTATTGCTGAATGAGATCCTCGGGGTCTCAAGAATCACTTTTTCCATGGCCAGGAACCGCCAGCTGCCAGCCTTGCTTACAATCATCCATCCGCGGTTCAACACTCCCTGGATAGCGGTAATTCTTGCCGGCAGCTTGATGGCGGTGCTTGCGTGGTTCGTGAACATGCGCCAGATCATCGAGCTTAGCAGCTTCGGCCTGCTTGGCTATTATGCAATAACGAACCTTTCCGCAATCATGCTTAAGCGGGAGGAAGCCGGTTTTCCGAAACTCCTGAAAAAAAGCCGCGCGTTGGTCGGCTTGCTTGCATGCCTCCTGCTTATGGCGTTCCTTGCGATTTCCCTTCTTGGGGGGAAATAGCAAAAAAGTGCGCGGTACCATTTTCCTCCTCCCGGATAATCTTATATAGCACCGTTACTTACGGGTTACCATGGCAACTGTAAGCAAGGAAATATTGCAGCAACTGTATGCGTCGCCCGAGGGATCCCACAAGGGGCAGAATGGCGTGCTGACAATAATTGGCGGCTCCAGGAAATACCATGGCGCACCCCTGCTCGCAATCAAATCGGCAAGCAGGTTCGCGGATTTGATTTATTTCCATTCCCCCGAAAAAAACAACCTCGACCTGCTTAGGTTCCTCAAGACGCATAAGTGCACCTTCATAGCAATTGAACGGAGGGAGCTTGAAAAAACAATTGAAAAATCCGACTGCGTGCTTATGGGGAACGGAATGGAGATCAATGGCGCAAACAGGAAAATGCTTAATTCAGTCCTTGCGAAATTCGGCGATAAAAAATTCGTGCTGGATGCGGGTGCGCTCCATATGGTGGAAAAGAAATTGCTTTCCCCCAACATATGCATTACCCCGCATGTTATCGAGTTCAACAGCCTTTTCAACAAGCCTGCCAACCAGAAAAACGTCTTTGAAAAGGCATACGAGTACAAATGCGTAATCCTCCTAAAGCACCCGGAAGCGGACATCGTGACTGATGGAAAGGAATTATTTACGAACAAGACGGGGAATGAGGGCATGACCAAAGGCGGCACCGGCGATACTCTTGCAGGCCTTGTTGCTGCTTTCGGATGCAAAAACCCCCTCTTTATTGCAGCCAAATCCGCAATTTTCCTGAACGGCTTTGCCGGCGACCTGCTGAAGCACGAACGCGGCACGCATTTTGATGCGGATGACCTTGCGGATTATTTCGGCATAGCGTTCCATAAGGCTACGGGGAATAAAATTTGAACTGTTGGACGGAAAATTCCCGGATCCGGTCCCTCCCTTTTTTCACCATCCCAAAAATCCGGAAAGCAAGTAGTGGTATATTAGCAGGAATGCCAGCGCGAAGAACACAAGTGGAGGCAGCGCAGGCCAATAACCTTTCTTCTTCTCGATGAAATAGAACAGCATCGTCATCCCGAATGTCGCGCCGAGCATTGTTGCCATTGCATGCCAGAAGCTGATTATGTAAGGCTGCGGGCCCATGTGGACAGCCGAAACTATCAGCATCGCCGGTATTGCCAGGTCGCCGGTGCCCAATTCAACCGCTTCGGCCCTAGCCATCTCATACATTTTCTTCATCTTTTTAGGGATGTTTTTGGGAAGCACTACCTTGTTTTTATAATCGGAAGGGAACGTGATGCTGAACCCGGCCTCCCGCTCGCCAAGCTCCTTTGCAAGCGTAACCATGTGCTTGGTGTAAAAAACTGCAATCACGTCGTAAACAGCAAGTGCGAGCGCAAAAACAGCTGCTGGGAGTATATCGAGCGATGCTCCCAAAAGTCCTCCAACTATGGCAGTTGCAAACATCAGGAAGATATTGCGGTAATTCTTCAACAGGGCCCTGCAAAGCACGGCGACCATGCCTGCGAGCAGGGGGATGCTGATGCAAGCCGCGCCTTCAGTGCAGGTTTCCGCGATCATCGGGCCCCCAGCCCCGAAAACAATTTCCTGGAAGGGCAAAATGGAGAAGAATATTGCAAATGAAGAGAAAACCAATCCCAATTCCATCAGGTAAAACAGTAATTTCCCTTTGTAGTATTTCAAAATCACGAGAATTGCCGCGGCTGTGAAAAGGATGGCGCCGAACAAATAAGCGGAATTGGCGACATCGGCCGAATCCCCCGTGATGCTTACGTTCACATTCGCAATCACGAACACCCAGCCCACCACGAATGCGAGCAGCTGAACGTTTATGAAGGACAGTAGCATGAAGAACGATCCGATTCTCATAATTCAGGCCTTGTGTTTGGGTTCAATTTTGGCATTGTAATAGAAAAAACTTCCCGCAGCCGCAAGCGCGTATACTGCAAAAACCGTAAGCGAATTGACGGGCAATTTGAGGAGGAAATTTAGGAAAAAAAGCGCCGAAGAGGGGATTATGAGCGCAAATACCAGCGAATAAGCGCCCCTTTCGATGTCATCGATTTCGGCTTTCCTGAAGAAAAGGAATGACAGGAAATACCCCGATGCAAGGAAGAGCGCTATTCCAACAATTCCCTGAACAATGCTAATGAGATCCGCCATATCGAACAACTTTTTGGAATTTCAAGAGATAAGGGCACCGAGTATTTTAAAGCCTTCCATTAAATTAAACTTCCCGTTTTTTAATTAGAATGACGGGATACTACCGATAGTGCTAGATATGGAAAAACATGCCGTTGTTATAGGCGCTTCCGCAGTAGGTTCCATAGCCGCAAAGGAGCTAGCGAAGCGGGGAATCGAAGTTGATTTGCTGGAGGAGGATTCGAAAGTCGGCAAATTCGGGAAGTGCGGTGGCATTTTTTCAAAGCACGGGATGGATTATACCGGCGTCAATTACCGCGATCTTGTGCTGAATGAGATACATGGCGCTCGAATAATTGCAGGAAATGAGGAATTGAAGGTCAGGCGCCCGGAGGTGCAGGCAGTTGTGCTTTCACGGCAGGCGTTTGATGAGAGGGCAGCTGACGAGGCGGTTTCGGAAGGGGTTAACCTCCACCTCAATTCAAGAGTGGCGGATTTCCAAACGGATGGGAAGATGATCGCCGTAACATCCGACAATCACAGCTATTCTGCCCCCGTCTTATTTGGGTGCGATGGCAACTCCTCTGTAACCGCAAGAAAGCTGAAATTCCCTCCGATAAAATTATCCGATTGCGTCATCAGCTACCAGGCGGAATTTATAAAAGCGAATGTGCCTGATAAGGAGCTTGTTGACCTTATTTTGGATAATCGTCATTACCGGAACTTTTTCCTCTGGACAATACCT
>JBDRLB010000035.1:0-10048 GCA_043813365.1 Microcaldota archaeon
AACTTCTTCGACGGGATAGCAATAGCTGCAGCATTCGTGGCCGGCATGCCCACTGGCATTGCGACTACTCTCGCAGTTCTGTTGCACGAAATACCCCAGGAGATCGGGGACTATTCCCTGCTTGTCTACTCCGGTTTCGGGAAGCTCAAGGCGCTCCTCTGGAACCTTGCTTCCGCAGTGCTGGCGATAATCGGCGCGCTGCTCTTCTACTTCTACGGCCCCCCAACTGAAAATGCCACCTCCCTTGCACTGGGTTTCGCAGCAGGGATGTTCGTTTACATGGCAGCATCGGATCTCTTCCCCGAATTGCACAAGGAAAAGGACCCCTGGAAATCAAGCTTCCAGCTGCTGTTCATGCTTATGGGAATTGCAACAATCTGGGCAATTGTCGAGTTCCTGCATGTTTGAACGCCAGATTTAAATATCACCCCTGCCTCCTCTTTATCGGTAGTGGGAATGGAGGAGTTTCGGGAAGAACTTATTGGTATCTCGGAGAAGCTGAATAAGTACAGCGCCGCAATGCAGGAGTCGCTTAACATACTAAGTGATGAATTCCTGCTGCTTCGCGATGAACTTTCAGCGCTCAACCAGAACCTCGACCGCACCAAGGACATTGATTCCAAATTGGAGGACTTCAATAAAACCGTCGTAGTGCTGCATGGATTGCAGGACAAGCTGAAACTGCTGGAGAACCTTGCTTCCTCCCTTGCAGTCGCGGACGGCCTTTCCGCGAAAATCGATACGCTCGCGCAATCAGTGAACACAAGCAAGGAGCATATGGGCGATGCTGTTGCGCCTTTGAGCAAGAAGATGGACCTGCTCTACTCCAAATTTGACGAGTCGCTTTCCCCGCTCAACAAGAGGCTGGAAACTTTTTCCGATGCATTCAAGGAGGAGCTTAGGGAATCCGCGGACATGCTCAAGGGAGAGGAATCTCTCAAGGCGCTCTCGCTTTCATTGCAGGAGGAGCTCAACTCGATGCAAAAGGCGTTCGGCGAGCAGACGAATGCCATAAAATCGATTTCAACATCCGTGGCATATCTCTCGAATGCCGAGGGGGAAGTGAAGAAGGGGCTTGACGGGCTTGTTAAGGTTTACCAGCAGGACCGGGAAAAATCTGCAGCTGACAAGGGGAAGTTCGATTCCTACAAGGAACAGATTGATCTGCGTGAACGCAAGCTGGATGAGATAATTGCAATGCTCAAGGTGCAGTCCGAGCAGATGGCAAAGCAGAATTCCCTCCTGGAAAGCCCCAAGGCAGCAAAACAGCAGCCGCAGGAGCTCCTTGTTGAGGAAATGAAAAAGCAGGGGGAAAGGTTTGATAAGCTGGAGGAGTCAATTGGCGAGCAGGTGAAGCTGCTTGCATTGGTGAAGGCTTCCATTCCTACTGGGAATTTCGAGGAGGTAATCAAGCATGCGGACGTCATCAACGAGTCTACGAACTCCAAATTGGACTCAGTTGTGGAGATGAACAATTCCACCACCAAGGCATTGCAGAAGTTCAACGAGAATGCCAACCAGCTGCCGTCGCTGATGCAGAACATTTCCGTTGCGCTGGATACGCTTGTGCAGGAGATGCGCAAATCCCAGACGGCGTACAAGAGCCTTGAGGCTGCGGTGCAGCAAGCGGGCGTGAGGCCTTCAGAAGCGCAGCCAGCCCACATGGAGAAATTGGAGAGCATAACAGAAAACATACGCGGCCTGCATGCAAAAATGGACACCTCGCCGCAATTCGAGGTGCAGCTGAAGGAAGTTGTCGAGGAGCTCAAGAAGTTCGAGGAGCTGGAAAAGCAGAGGCTGGCGCAGCCTGCGATTACGCAGCCCGTTTCCGAACTGCAGCTTAAGGCGGTAGTTGACGAACTCAAGAAGTTCGAGGAATTGGAAAAGCAGCGGCTCAGCCAGCCCCAGGTGATGCAGCCCGTTTCAGGCGTCTCAATTGCAAATGTGGATGCGATTTCCCAGAAACTGGATACGAATCTCATACTCATCAAGAAGGAACTTTCGAACATGTCTGCGGGAATAGAAACACTGAAGGGCGTGCTCACCCAAGGCGCCGACATATCTGCCGAAGTGGATTTCACTCCCCTATTGAAGAAGATGGAGCAGATGCAGAACCAGATCGCCTCTGTGACACAGGCGCAGCCGATGCAGGCAGCGGGCCCGGCGCTGCAAGGAACAAAACTGATGGACCAGCGCGATTTGCTGGAGGAAATGCAGCAGAACATCAGGATATTCCAGTCATTCGAGCTCTCCGACCGAGCGAAAATAGTTGTGGATAGGCTTGACATGCTCGTGAAGCGGTGCCTCTCATTGTATTCCAGTTGAATCAAGTCATTCAGTATTTACTGAACTTTACACGGGTCAATTTTTGCTCTCGTCGTTTTATTAATTCCGGAATAATTCTGCCAGTTATATCTTTGGATGAGTATTTTGGCAAAAAGTGCACCAATTGGACCTCATCTGCCAGGCCTGCCTGGATAAAAAGCGGCAGGCGCTCCTGCAATTTCCTTAATGAAACGCCGTAAGCATAATTTGTCCTGAACTTCTGCGCCAGACGGGAAGCCCCCATGGATTTGCAGTACTCGATTTTTTTCCTTTGGATGGAATTTCCGCCTACTCCCCCGATCCTCGCCGCCACCCGATCCCTTTTCTTGCGAAGTTGGGGGAATACCCTCTCGACAATATCCTTTCTTGAAAATTTTCTAGTAAAATGCGCAGGTTGGGCCATATCCTCCAAGTTTGCATTTCTGAACAGCCTTAATCTCGCTTTTAGCTCGTTCATTCTTAAGTGGCTTATGAACTTCAGTCCTAAAAATAGGGGGTGCTGCAAGTCATGATCGAATATGGCTGCCAATTTTGATAAAGCAACGCTCGGCAATCCGGACCTTTTCATCTGCTCGAAGCTTTCCATCCGCTTTTCAAATTCCTCATCTGAAATGGCGGATGTAAAATGGGAGGGCATTGCGAAATCCAGCAGCCCCTTTTTTTCCATCCTCCAGTAGCGCCCTAATTGCCTGGAAAACCGCAACTGTTCGGGCATAAAAAAAAGCCGATGGTGTTCCTCTGGAATGCCGGCCCTTTCAAGCAATTTAATCCTCTTTGCGAGGGCAATGGGAATATTTTTGTTTTTTGCTGTCTCCAATAATATGAGTCTTGGTATCACCCTCTTTCGGATTGACTCCTGGTCATAATTTAATATGTGGTAGTGGGTAATTCTGTGCATTAAACCGGCATATAAAAATGGTTTAATTCGGGCGCGCAGGCTGTCAAGAGAATAATGCCAGATTTTGCTTTTTGTTGCCCTGAAGAAATCCAGCGGCACGCCTGCTCTCAGCAGGAATGCGATTTTTTCCCTATTTGCCGAAGAGGCCCCGAATCCTAATCTCCTGGAAAATGCCTCGACGCGGTCATCGTGTTGTTGGATTGCTCTTCCAATCGAACCGTGCGAAATTCCGCCGTGGATGGCCTCCCTTAAATGTCGCCGGTTCCTAATTTGCTTTCTAATTTTGACCAATTCAATCTCGACATAATTTTTTCCAATTAGCAAATCCTCAGCAATTTGCTTCAGCGTCCTTCCCAAAAACACTTTCTGGTGGAGCATCCAGCGATGCTTGGGGTTTGGAAGGATTTCGGGCGAAAATAAGCTGATCAGCTGGCTTTCAGTTTTCTGTTTGGCGGTCCCTTTGGGAGTGTCCTCCGATGCAAGTGGTATATCGTCCACATTCACAGGACGGGCTGATCGGACATTGTGCAGTGCAACCGGATCACGCTCGCGGACATCATTCCAAATCCTTCTGTTTACCCGTAGTATTGAATGTTTCCTAATATAGTCAATTATTCTCCATTCCACGAGCCGCTGTATTTTTTCAGGTAGTCCATCGACATCTTTGGCACCGATGCCGTTTAATTCCCTGGCGATTTGAAACCGGGCTTCCTGGCCAATTTCTTCAGGATCCAAGCCGGAATAACGTGCAGAGATTCTAAATTTGTTTATGCTTTTCCTTACCAATGGCTCGAATGCTGCATTGAGTGCTTTTTTCGCAGTATTACTGCCCGAAGCCGCCCTCATCGACAAGTCGGTAATTCTTTCAAGATCCAATGCGTATCGATTGTGCTTTGCCATAGTACGATTTAGTAATGTTAGGAATATAATTGGTGTTCATTTGAGGAACGCCGTTAGGGAGGGGCCTGTTTGATAAACAGGAATGCCTATTTGAGGCGAGAACATATGGCAAAGGAAGCTTGTGGATCTACCCTGCATCGGAACCCAGCCCCTGATCGGATTATAAACCGAAAACCGAACAATTTTTGAGTTGTTTGTATGGAAACAGAATTCAGATTGGAGGAGGTTTTAATGCGCCTCAGCTATGAGAAGCTGAACCCGATGCAGGGAAAGGCAATAGCGGAAGGTTTTTTGGAAAGCAGGAAATCCCTTGTTTGCGCACCTACCGCTTCCGGAAAAACCCTGCTTGCAACTCTTTCCATCATCAAGAATTTTCAGGAAACCAAGCGCAAGGCGTTCTACATCGTCCCGCTGAAGGCGCTCGCGCAGGAGAAATACGCCGAATTTTCCGAATTGCTCTCCCAATATGATATCAAGGTTGCGCTCTCGACATCGGATTTCGATTCTTCAGCGGAAGAGCTGTTCACAGCTGATGTGATAATCGCAACCATTGAAAAGCTCGATTCGCTCCTGCGCCATAAAATCAGCTGGCTTGAGAGGGTGAACCTTGCTGTGATAGATGAGGCGCATTTGCTTAACGACGACAGCAGGGGCGCCACGCTGGAAATTGTGATGGTGAAGCTGCTCAACCTCAACCTGAAGCTCGTGGCGCTTTCTGCAACAATCCCCAATTCGGATGAGCTTGCAAAATGGCTAAATGCACAGCTCTTCCAGAGCGACTACCGCCCAACAAAGCTGGTTTACGGGGTTGCGGCTGATTCAAAAATCTCCTTCTACGAGAAGCCCCATTCAGGCCTCCTCGCATCGCCAAAAACAATCGCCTCCCACAAAATTGAAAAATTGCACTCGAAAAATCCCCTGGGGGAAATTGTGAAAAAATGCGTGGATGGAAAAGGCCAGGCGCTTGTTTTCGTTTCCGCAAGGAGGGCTGCTGAGGCAGCCGCAAAGGAGCTCGGCATGGAGATTTACCCGCTTCTCTCGCAGGAGGAAAAAACCAAATTGGAGGAGCTTTCCAATAAGGCGCTCAAAACCTTCCCCTCCCCGACGATGCAATGCACAGCTCTTGCAACGTGCATAAAGAACGGCGTTGCATTCCACCATGCAGGCATCCCTTCAAAGCAAAGGGGAATCATAGAGCAGGGGTTCAAGAAGGATAGGTGCATCAAGGCAATTGCTGCAACGACTACTCTCGCTATGGGAATCGACTACCCCGCGTCCTGCGTCGTCATTCGCGACCTCAAGCGCTTCACCGGCGCGTTCTCCGAATTCCTGCCCAATTTCGAAATCAGCCAGATGGCAGGCAGGGCAGGAAGACCCAAATACGACAAGGAGGGGCTTGCTGTGCTGATGTGCTCCCCGAAGGACCGGGAATACGTGCTCGACAATTACGTTTATGGAAGCACCGAGAAAATCTACTCGAAGTTGGCGAACGCAGCATTCCTCAGGATGCATTGCCTTGGCCTGATCGCATCCGGTCATTGCGATTCGTTCAAATCCCTCTACGATTTTTTCGGCCGCTCGCTTTTCGCGCACCAGTACGGGAAGACGGAGGAGCTTTTTGAGATGATCGAGAACGTCGTATTCGAATTGAGGGAGATGGAATTCATTACCGAAAGGAAAAGCACCAGCCTAATCGCCACTCCTCTTGGGAAACGCGTCTCCGAACTTTACATCGACCCGCTTTCCGCGAACGAGTTCGTGAATTTCATCAAACTGAGGGAGCCCAAAACGCCGCTTGATTTCCTGTTCGCGATCAATTCCGCAACCGAGATGCGGCCCCTCCTTTCCGTAAAAAGAACGGAGGAGATGGCGCTGTTTGCGGAGGCGGAGAATCTCGAGCTTGGCAGATATTTGGAGTCGCACTACGACGACCGCGATTTCCTTGAGAAATACAAAAGCGCGTTGCTCCTCGAAGGCTGGGTTTCGGAGATGACGGAGGAGCAGATGCTCGAGAAGTTCGGCATGCCTCCGGGGATACTTGCGGGCAGGGTCAGGAATTCGCAATGGCTCTCCTATTCCATCGCGGAACTCGCGTTCATGCTCAATGAAACGGAAGTTTACCGGGGGGGAAAGCGCATGACCCGCAGAATCAAGCACGGGATCCGGGAGGAACTTCTTGATATTTGCAGGGTGAAGGGCATCGGGAGGGCGAGGGGAAGGCGGCTTTTCAATGCGGGCATAAAAACAGCGGAGGAACTCTCAAAACGCAGCAAGGAGGAAATCCGCGCGATCATCAAGGTGGAAATCAATGTTGGTGCAGCATCCGGGGAAAAAACTGCATCAGCTTAAAATGCACCAACTCCCCAACTTTTTTCCCTCAATTGAAAGGATATGTTTTTAATTGCGGAAAGCGCATTTTTATTGATCCCAGATGGGCTTCTACGACGACTTGCAGCAGCAGTACGAGGAATTCGCCGAAAACTACCGTGAACAGGGCATCCCGCTTCCGTCGCTTAACATCATGATTGCGGCCATTGCAATCATCATAGCCGCCTCATATGTGCTGATTGCGCAGCCGCTTTCACCCAAAACAAAATCCCTAGAGGTCACTGCCTTTTACAACAAACTCCCAATAGAGTACGCGAAAATCGAGGTCTTCGACGCAAGCCGCAACCTCCTTATGGAAGACCTGACGGACAAGCAGGGGTATGTGAAGCTGTTTGACGTCCCCAAAAAGGGCATCATCCTGAGGGCATCGAAAAAGGATGTCGGCGAGAGGACCGAGGCCTTCACGGACGTCCCCAACAGCTACGAGTTCGAGTTGGGCAACGGCACAGCCGGAAATGCGAGCAGCATTGAAATCACGCTGAAAATTTCAGATGAATCATCCCTCAAGGCCGTAAAGGATGCAATGATCACCTACACTATTGCGGACCAGCCGGGCAAGACGTTCAAAGTATCCACGGATTCCGCAGGAAGCGCGAAACTGCAGATCCCCAAGGAAATAGCCGCAAGCCTGCAAATACTCGCAAACGATTACGAGGAGAAGAAAGTCTCCGTTTTGGGAAGGGAGCAGAAGGCGCCCATAGAAATAAAATTGAAGAAGCGGCTTCCGGGCTCCTCCCCAACTGCAACTGTCACATTCCAGCTGCAATATGCGACGCTGAGAGTCAGCGCGAAAGCGGAGGACGGGCGGGCCCTCAACTCCCAGATTGATTTATTCGATGCGGAAACGCTTTCATTGCTTGCGACGCGCACCGCAAGCGCAGGCAGGGCGTCATTCCCCAACCTCCTCACAGGCTCGAAATTATTTCTGAAAGCATCGCTTTCCGGCTATTCCGACTATGACGGCTCCCTCAATGTGATTGAAGTGGGGAAGCAGAACGAAGTGGAAATAGTGATGAAGCAGGGGGCTTCCTCGGGCACGTTGATTGTCAGGACTATTGATGAGGAGGGCAACCTGAACCCTTCAACAATATACCTCCTTTCCGGCGAGGAGTCGCTTTCCAAAACCGCCTCGAGGGGGGAGGCGGAATTCGGGCTTTCGCAATTATCCGCCCTGGATTCGTTCCGGTTCGCTGTTTTTGCGGATGGGAAGCTGCCCGCGTTGAGCGAAGAGCTTTACCCCTCGGACGCGCCGGCGCTCGTCGAGATTCCGCTCACAGCCGCCACATCAGAAAATTCCGCGAATTTAAAAATTATCCCGAAGGATAAATACGGAAAGGCAATCGGGGATGTGAAAATAAGGATTTACCGGGGAACCGATGGGTTAATTTGGAGTGCAGTTGCTGACGGTACGCAATTGCTCCTTGAGAAAAATACCGATTATGTGGTAACCCTCGAGTCGGGCTCGGAAAAGGGGATGGCTTCAATTTTCCTTGATGGCGACCGCGACCTTCCTGTTTACCTCGGAGTGGCAACGGAAATCATCAAGGCAACTGCGAGGAATGCGCTTACGGAAGATGAGGTGCCCGCAACGTTCTACGCAATGTACGGGAACATTACATTCGATTCCTGCTTCGGAGTGGGCTGCGGGCTGTACGTGAAGGCGCTCCTTCCCACTTCCATAAAGGTTACTGCAACCGGATATTACGCCCGCACTTCCCTCTACTCCTCCTCTGGGAAGGGAAGCGAATTCATAACCGATCTCGTGCCGCTTAACATCCAGGGCACACTCTCTAAATTCGAGGGCATATTTGACAAGAACGGCCAGCAAGTGAATGAAGTGCTTCCCGGCGAAACATATTCCGCAAGGATGCTTCTTGCAGCGCCCAAAGCGCAAAAGCTCGGCGCGTATTTCAGGATAGGGAAATATGGCTCCGCAGAGGAGGATGTTGCCTCAATAATCGGCTATGGCGCCACTCCCTCAGCCACCACTTTGCTTAAAGGCACATCCTATTCAGATATTTCCGCATGCGATGATGAAACCGAAGCAAGCGGCAAATACAAATGGATGAACGCGGAATTCGAGAATACGGAAGTGCAATCCGTGAGTTTCAGGTTCAAGCTGGATGCAAAAGCCGAAAAGGATTCCAGCTTGCCCTTCCATTTCCGGGGCTATGCCGTGAAGAATGGGGAATATTTGCGCCAGCCGACTGATGACACATTGAAAACAGCCGAAAAAACCGATTCCATTGATTGGTGCAAGGCGAAAACAACCGATTCGAGCATCACAATAAAGAGGAAGGGCTTCTATTCCTGCAACACTTTGGGATGCCTTTCCATGAATCTGGAGCAGGATGGGATCAACGGCTTCAAGGAATTCCAGGCAAGGAATGCGGCAACATGTTCCGATGATGCCAACTCCCCGAACTCATGCGAGAACGCGAACATGAGAATCTCGATTGAATTCTACCCGAACGAAGCGGGCAAGGAATTCGATTTTAAGGTTTCCCAGAAGAACTCAAAAATCCGCCTTTCCGCATATTCCGTGAACAGGCAGGCCCCGGAAACCCTCGGCACCACCACCCTTTCAATGCCCCTCTCATCCGCAAATGCATATTCCGTTGAAATCGATTCCCTCCCTAATCAAGCCGGTGCGGAAACAATTTATGCGGAAGTTGCGGAAGCGGTCGGCGACCTTACAATAAGGAAATCCGTTTCAATGAAAATTTACGAGAGCTGCGACAATGGCCAGAAGAACTGTGGCAACAACGTCTGCTCCCTCATATGCATAGGCGATTATTACACGGACAACAATTTGGATGATGATGAAAGCGGAGATGCAGTTGTGCCGCAATGCCCCTCCGGCCAGAGCTACTGTGCGGACGGCATATGCCGTTCCAGCTGCGAGATTTCCTCCGGCGGGGATTTCACGGATAAATTGACAATCACTTATGAAAACGGCGTCCTGAAATCCTCCATACCGAATCTGAAGCTGCAGATTGATGCAATAATGCCCCTCGATGCGATGCCGTTGCAATTCAGCTCATCTGATTCGGGCTGCGCCCCCCTTTTCAAAATCATCTCCCCGACAACGCAGGGATGCTACCAGATTGAGAGCGGCTATTTGGTTTTCAGGACAAAGGAGCTTGCGCCAACATGCCCGATAAAATCAAAGGGCGATTCATTGGCCGGGGACAAAACCGCCAAATTGCGGATTGCATGCACCTCCGAATCGATTTTGCCAATTGATATACCGATTGAAGTGAAGGTTTCACCCATTAACATCAAATCCGTGCAGTTCCAGCCGCGTTCCCTTTCCGGAAGCAATGCGAAAGTTTTCCATGTTTTGAACCAGAAGCAGGTCCCTAAGCAATATACGATGGAGGAGCTTTCCCCCGAATTCAGGTATGCGGATGCGTACACATACGCATGGAGCGGCGGAGGGGTTCTTGAGCTCCGCGAGGACGGGGAGCGCATCGATTCAATTGATTACGGCTATTCCGAGAGCTACTTCCCGAACATCGACAACCAGGGAGGAAG
>JBDRLB010000036.1:0-2387 GCA_043813365.1 Microcaldota archaeon
CCCTCGCTTTGCGATTTATGCCTGGCGATTGCCTATATTGAGTGCTAATAGGCGATACCTTATCGGGTTCCTCCCCAAGCTGGCCAATCCGATCCGCACCGTTAATAGGCAGCGAATATGCGTATATTCGCTGATCCCGGATAAAATCCCCGCTTACCCCCGAAATTGCTAAGCAATGTCTCCTGATCAATCTGGAGCAGATCGTGATCCGGTCCGGAATAAAATGGGTACTTTTGGGTTTTATCAATCGGTAGGCCCTTGGTTGCGGGAAGTTTTGCGGGTAATTCGCCAATTAATTTCTCAGCAGCCTTCCCGTGAATCATCAAGACAGGAAGCTCCAAAGGAATGAAGCTAGCGATCGGGTTAGTTAAGTTGAGGTGTTTTACGCCATAACGCTCCGCTTTCATAACCGCCGGATCCCTTTCCTTTTTTGCCCTCTCAAATTCCAATGCCATTTCCTTGGCGGAAACCGCCGAATTTTGAATAGTTCCTCTTCTTGCCGCGCCCCAAAATTTACGTTCCATCGATTGCTGCTTTGGATCCTCCCACCAATGTGTGCCGAGAAGCTCGTTGCCGTTATGGGTAAACCATTTGCTTACTGAAGCTCCGATTCCCTTGAAAGCGAAGAGGCGATCACGTTGCCTTGGCGTAACTGGTTCGTGGTAGGCTACGCGATTATGGTATTCGGGTTCGATTTGTTTAGCAAAGGTTGTTGGGTTCCTTACCTTCACATAATAAAATAGTTTTCCTGCCTCTGAGCCATATTTTTTTGTTCGTTCGTCTTGCGGGATGACATTATCGCACGGCGTAATAATATGGTGCTCAACCATACTCCTCAAGGCTTCGTGATCAAAAACACGGTCTACTCTGCACAAAACACTCGTATGGTTCAGCCAATCTGGACGTTTCTTGGCCATGGTTTGTTATCCTTTGCTATGAATAAATAGCTAAGCTAATCCGTAAATCGCTCCAGTTCCCCAATCCTTTGCTCCTTCACCCTAGCCCTCCACTCACCGGCGAAACAAAATCAGTTCATATTTGCATTTCCCTATTTGAGGCGGTAATTAGCTGCTCCCGGATTTCTCCACCACAGTATTTTCCAATCAAGCCGGCGAATTCAGAACTGATACTTCGCATCTTTTCTTCGGTAAACGGAGGCAGCCCCTCAAAGGCCAGGAGCGCCCTTGAGGTTTTTTCGGTGAATTTGATATTATCGGACTCCCGCCAGTTCCATTTGCTGCAAATTACTTCCTTATCATCAGCATAGATTACTTCCCCCTTCTTTGGGTTTGAGCGTACTTGGCTGCCGATGGCTAAAAAAGACTCGTTTCCATCTGAAAATTTAAGGCGCACATCCCCCTGAACTTTATCCAAATCCTCTCCACCCATGGGAATTACGTGCTTGATCGACATCAAATTGTAAATATCCACGAGCTTGTTTATATGGGGAATTTCTCCGCCTTTCAGCACCCTCCGGATTAATGCCTCATGGGATGCCCTGTCCTTGTCTTCCCCAAAGAGCTTGTATGCGCGCCGCCAACTCTGTATCCGCGGTTCCTGAGAAAGCGATTCAAGCTCCAAAGTGTTCTTGGCATTGGCGCATGCACTTTTCAATAGTTCAGCTATTTCCCCCGGGCTTCCTGAATTATCGAGCTTTTCTGCAACTATCACTCCAATAGTGACTCCGGGGTATTTTTCGAATATCTCCCCTTCAACAATGAATTTCATTATTTCACCAACTTTGGATCAGTTGTATGCACTGATCGCTTTTATCAATTTCCTTGATGAAAGTTTTAAATGTTGCCATACGCAGCGGAAGTCCGGCATTCAAATCTCGCTTCTTCTCCTTCCATCGCTCTCGGGCGTTCCATCTTAAGCCTTTTCCCTCCCTGCAGTCGGGCCGCTGCGTCGATCGCCTCCGCTGCCGCTTCATCTCACGTCGCTACGCTAAAGGCATAAGGGAACGCCGCTCGCCAAGGGCCGCTTGAAGTCGAATCAGCTTCGATTTGGCTTCTTAATAGGAACTTCCGCTCGCAACTTGACGGAATAGCGCTTAGTTGTAGATTCAATTGAGCAAAGCTTGCCTGAAGACAAAAACGCTAAAGTCGGGTAAGCAGCCTTGCACAATGCAAAGGCGGCGCGATCGAAAAACTCAAAGCGCTATTTCTAAAAATGGGTGATAAATATGCAGGCGAAAGGAAGTTGGAACATGGAAAAGGATAGGCAGCCAAAGGCAGAGGATGAGCCAAAGGAAGAACACAAGCCGCACCTTTCAGTAAAGGTGAAGGGCTCGGAGGGGTTTGCAGGCAGCGCGTGGATTAACCCCTCGAAGTTCAACGGCGGAAAGTACATAAGCGTCATGCTGAACGTCGACGTTCCAGCTGGTT
>JBDRLB010000037.1:0-18624 GCA_043813365.1 Microcaldota archaeon
CGGCGCAACAAAATACAAGGAGCCTGGGGTATACCTCACATTCGAGGAGAAGAAGGAGGACATATTCAAGCACACTTCGAGGTACGGCTGGGATTTGAAAAAGCTGGAATCGGATGGGAAGCTGATTGTGCTGCAATACCCGCCGCATGACATCGATCGCTTCATCCTCGAGGGGGAGATAATCGAGGATACGATCAAGGACATGGGCGCCAAGCGGCTTGTGATCGATTCGATAACGAGTTTTGCGCTTATTTTTGACAGCAGCTACAAGCGGAAACTGGGGATCATAAAGGTGCTGGAGCTCCTGAAGAAGTGGGGATGCACCACTTTGCTTACATCGGAGGCAATAACCGAGAAGGAGGGCGAGATCCGCGCGCGCTTCGGGCTGGGCTACCTTTCCGACGGGCTGATTCATATGTATAATATTCGGCAGGGAGACCAGAGGCAGAAAGCGATCGAAGTAGTGAAGATGAGGGGAGTCTCCCACAGCAACCTGATCGTGCCGTTCGAGTTCAAGCAAGCGGGGATAGAGCTTTACCCGAACCAGCCGGTGTTTGGAGGATTGGAGAGGAAATAACCTTTTTTTATTCGCGCATACTAAGTACCCCAGCTTTCGCCATCCATTGGCTTCAATATGTTTAAATACGCGGAATCTGTTTTCATTGCATGGGGATTTTGGAGGGGAAAAGCCTCAGTCTTAGGGCACAGTCGGCTGTGGAGTTCCTTATAATACTTACAGTTGGTTTGCTATTGCTGGCATTCGTGATCTCCACATCGCAGCAACGGATCACTGGATCGCAGCAGGCGCTCGCTTTCTCAATAGCAAAGGGATCCGTGGATGCGCTTGCAAAGGCAGCTGATTCCGTGCATTATGAAGGGGTGGGCTCGAAGCGGCAAGTTAAATTTACAATTCCGGAAGGCGCGATCGGAGCAATTATTCAGGGGAATTCATTTAAAATCAGCATCAGCACGCAAGGGAACGTGGCGGATGCATCTGCAATGACGCAAGCAACCATCTGCACAAATTCGAAGCTTCCTGAAAAAATTGGCACATACACGGTAACTGTGGAGGGGCTTGACGGCTGCGTCCTCATTGGGAGCGGCTCCAATCTCACGGTGAGCACAACATTGATTTCAGTGAGATCGTATGCAAATGCGAGCCTCACCAAATCGGTCGTATATTCGAATGAAGGCAGCACTCCAATCGATGTGCTCCTGAACCTCACGTTCATCAGCCCAGATGTGAAAGTGGATTTGCTTAACCCATCGGATTCTTCCTTCACTTTGGCAGCTGGAATGCAGAAGGAGGTGCAATTGAACATCACTATCTCATCAACAGCACTGCAAACACAGACCGGATCCCTCATTGCCGAAGGCGGCAACGGAGAAAACCTGACTACGGCAATAATAATATCCGTTGAAAGCCAGGAATGTGGATCGCAGCTGCCTTGCATTGCCTCATCGGATGTAGCTGAAATTGAAATTGAAACCTACGCTTCGGCATCGTATTCCCATAAAAAGGAAATATTCAATCCTCCTGAAACAATCGCCATTCAGGGAGGAAGCTTTGACCCAAACACCGCACTGAGCCTCGATGTGCGGAATCCGTCGGATGCCGCATCAATTGCGGGTTACCCGAAGGCGCTCACAACAAATTCCAGCGGGGGGTTCAAGGAAGAGATAGCAGCTAACCTCATGGATGAGGCAAATGGGTACATAATCAGGGCGAGCGGAGTGTTCGGCGGGATGCCAGTTGTCGCAAACGGCAATTTCAATGTCAATGCATGCACGTGAAAAAAATGGAAAATAAAAAAATCAGAAGGGCGTTTGCAGCATTATTTGCATTGCTGCTATTCCCCTTCATCAATGCAGCTGAAATAAGCTATAGTCAGGACGGGTTTCCATATGTCGCGAATGGCACCGCAACAAGCGGCATCGCAAACATCAATTTACCGGATCTCTCATCCTACAATGTGACGGAAGCGCTCGTTTCAACTGAATCCACATATTCAGACTTGGTATTGAACGGCAATTTCACGGGCGGTTCGGGAAGCAATTGGGCATACGCTGAAACGGACCCTTCCGGAAGGGCAAGTTCGGCGTTCCTTACGAGCGGGGGGGATGATGAGAGTGGAAGGTGGAGGTTTAGGATGACCGACTCTTCCAACTTCTTCAGCTACGATGTGGTGGGAAACCTCACGAATGACGGCGTTTTCTGGGATGGCTCGGCAATTTCAGGGGCGATCCTAAACCTCTCGTTCATCAAAGAATGGCAGACCCTTGCACCTATCGAAAATACGGTCGCGGCAGTGCTCATCAGACCCGACGGTTCGCAAGTGGAAATCTGGAGCAATGACACGATATTTGATTCAAGTATGTATGAGCGTTTGAGCATTCCGGTTGGTACGGGCAATTTCACGCAGGCAGGCACATACCGATTAAGGCTTTTCAACCGGGTCGTTTCGCCTACCAGGAGATCCACGGTCTCCAACTATTGGGACCAGATCTCATTGACTCTAGTAAAAACGGCGTTCTCCTATTCATATGGAGTTTGGCATAACTCCTCATCGATCAATGTTCCCGCCAACTTGAATGAAATCTCCGAAATCAACGTAACGCTCAGGTTCCTTGCCAACACTACAGCAACGCCCGCAATTGGAATATTCAATTTCCAGAATGGCGCATGGGAAAATTCGGGCTGCACCCCATCTTCAGCAGTTGCAGCAAATGCGCGGTACCTTTGGAATTGCATAATTGCATCCTCTCCCCAAAATTACATCAGCACGGATGGCAGCCGTAGGATCAGGATGCGGCTTTACACTCCCGGCACGGATAACCTGCAAACCGCGTTCTCGGAGGACTGGCTTAATTATAAAATCACGTATGCGATACCGCAGGCGTTCGTCAATGCAGACAAGCCCAGCTATTCAAGTTGCGGCCGTGTTTATTACCGGGCGGAATTTTTTGATTCCGAACATCAACTATACACGCAAGCAATCTGGGCGAATATGAGCATTTTTTATGGGAATTCGATGCTTCTAAGCTCGGTGGTTCCGGTAGGCGGAGGGACGCTGGAATCCGTCTACTTGTTGCCCCTTGGTTCCGCTTCTGGGGACTATACAATTAAGGCCCTTTCCGGCGCAATTGGAAGGAAATACTTCCACGTAAGCGAGGGCTCAGCTGATGTTTGGAAAATGGCGCTTTCTTTCATTCCCGACCAGGGAAAATATTCCGCAAGCGATTCGCCTTCGGTTTCGCTTACCGTTCTCAGCCAGAAAGGCATGGGGATAGATACGCTTGTCCTGAATGGGAATTTGCTTTTATTCAGGGATGCATCGCCATATTCTCCAGCAATATTAAATCACGGGAACGGCACATATTCATTCAATCTGGCAATGGCGGGGCTTGCTGCAAATGCTTCCCATCAACTGAGGGCAGTTGCAAATTCCAGCGGCATCAACGCTACTGCATCCAGGGGATTCTTCATAGGATAAGTGGGAAATATGAACAAGGCACAATTCAGTGTTGACCTGCTCATGGTAATAGGGATCATGCTGCTCCTGTTCCTGGCATTGTTCCAGTTTTACCTCTCGAAATCCCAAGATGTGCGGCTGGTATCGGAAAAGCTGAAGGGGAAAGAGATTGCTGATTCCGTATCCGAAAAGGTGAATTTGGCGCTTCTGGGAGGGAACGGGACTGAAATCAAGTACAATTTGCCCGGCAATATATTGGATAAGGATTATGACGTATCCATCAGCGGCAGGCGGGTGGAAGTGGGGATGCAGGGATTCGTGGTATCATCGCCGATCCTTACGAGCAACATAGAAACTCCGGATTTGAATTCAAAAAAGGGCCAGGAGATGGTTTTCGTGAACCTGGATGGGAAAATAATTGTAAAGTGAGGGGATATGAGGGCACAGCTTTTTTCATTCGATTTCATCGTCTCGATAGCACTGATCATTTTGCTGCTTGGGATGGCTATTTACGTATCCGACAAGACATCGGAAGCGATCAATAGCGGGGAGGGATCGAGGCAAATGCAGAACTCCCTCTCCTACTCGCTTTCGGCACTTGTGCTATCTCCTGGCGACCCCACAAACTGGAACCGCATGGAATTTTCAGATGGGAATGTCCGGTCAATAGGACTGGCGGCATCGCCGAACGTGCTCGACGGGAGGAAGGTAGTAGATTTCTTTGCGATTGCAGGTTCCTCATTCTCCAATTATTCGGCCTTGAAGGCAATACTGGGGCTGAATTACCCCTCGTCTAATTTTTCAGTTACAATATACGATTCCGAAGGGATGGAATTGTATTCAACGGAATACTTGCCGGGAAGCGATGCTACCGTCTATGCCGGCGAAAGGCTCGCGTTACTAGAAGGGGAAGGAGTGAGATTGAAAATGATGGTGTGGGTGGAATGATGAGGAAGGCCATATTTTTCAGCATCGACGCGGTACTGGCGCTACTGATATCCTCAGTATTGCTGGCAGCCACTTTGCAGTCGCTGTCGCAGATGGAAAGTCTGAAACCCTCCGACCCGACGCTTGCAATTTCCAGGGATGCGCTCGCAACCATGGAAAAAAGCGGGATCCTCCAGGATGCGGTTAAGGCCGGCTCCTCCGCAAGAATCAGGAATTTCCTGGAATTCATGCCCGAAAACGTGTGCTACAGGGTTTCGATATTCGCCCAAAATTCCCAGGAGCCCGTGATGGCCGAGGAAAATTGCGCGTGCGATGAAATAACATCCGTTGCGAGGAGCTTCATAGCCGAGGGGGCGGAAGCGGAAATCTACGTAGCGGAAATGAGGTCGTGCATCAGATGAGGAAGGCAGTATTTTTCGCATTGTTGTACGGAGCATTCTTCATGCTTACGCTGTCGCTTGCGCTTTTCTATTCCTCGCACATTTCGGAATCGGAAAGGACGGCAGTAGATGGAAAAAAATACATGAAATTCTCGTATGTTGCTGACGATGTCGGCACGGACATCCTCTCGCTGCTAGGCATTGAAAAAATCGCCCTTGGGAGGAACGGCTCAGTCTCTGAAATAAGCATCACGGAACGTCTGCCTTCACCATATGCGGATCCGGATTACGAGCTCTCAAGGTACGGCGAGTTTGCTGAGGGCGAGTATGCCAAGAGGAACAACCTGCAGGGGAAAATTTCGCTTGAGACAGGCGCGCTCGGATCGCCGTTCATTTATTTCAGCGGCCCGGAGTTCAATTATTCGTATTCAGGGTTAGGAAAAAGCGGATCGCTGTTCGTCGCGGGGCCTTCATTGGAAAAAATTTCCGTCTCGATTTCTTCCGGAAAGGATGCAATACAGGCGTGCGGCTGGACGCAGCTCTCAAGCGGCAGCATGGAGGCCGTGGTCGATTTCAATTCGCCGAATTGCATGCGCCAAACGCCATCCATAAATGCGCTCGCACCAAGCAGCTTCTGGGCGAACACGTCCTCCGGGAAATACATAAATTTGACTTTCGGCGTCGCAGACGGGAATTTTTACGCGCTCAAAATTGCCCCGGATTCCGTCCCTCTGGAGGTGCAGATAAACGTAAGCTATTCTTACGAAGGCCCAGTGTCTGCCTACTTGCCGGCCGGAATCACATATTCGGACGGCTATTCCCTCTCGGCATTGCCGATCGTAAAAAACTAGTCACTTTTTCTTGAAGAAGTTGCTCTCCACCTTCGCGAACCCGTAAACTTTGGAGAATTTCCTGATTTCATAGGTTATTTTGATGAAGCACAGAGCGATTACCGTGTTATACAAAGCGCGATAATTCTCGATGAAATTCGGGCCTATCTCGTCAAAAACGCTGATGCTCTTTACGTATACGAGGCCGTTGAATATCATCTGGAATATGAAGAACAATACCGCCGTGTAGTAAATCCAGTCGACGATCCGCTTGAATTCGCCCTTCTCGAAGCGCTTGCTCGCCCTCCAGATGATTATCGCTGCCAGGAAGGTTACGAGTATGTCGATCGCATTGAAGAATATTACGCTCTCGTTTACCATGTTTGTTTCCGCCTTAACACATTACACGCTGCTTAATTATATTTGCCCCTAATCCGCCTCGACCACCTTGTCGCAGAACTGGCTCAAATCCTTTATCAGCTTCTGGTCGGTCTCTTTCTCCAGCGATACAAGCACCATCCCCACCTTCCATAAACGCATCTTGCTCACGAGGAAATGCGTGAACTGCGCTACGGTGCCTGCTGAATTGTAAATCAGCATCGTCGCAAGCGAATCGATGAATATGAACCGGTTATCCTGCTCCATGCGCTCAACCAGCTGCGTAAGCGCGATGCTCAGTTCGGTGAGGTTGCGCGGCGAGGGCAGGAATATGCAGTTTTCCGTGCGTTCACCGCGCTTGCCTGTTGTCTGCGTAATAAGATCGAGGAAATAGAGCCTTTCAAGATCAAGCTTCTCCTTCCCAAGCGAGGAGGTGAGGTTCTCATACGGCCTGTTGAATGTGACGTAAATTCCCGCCGAATCCTTTTCCGAAAGAAGCAGCCTCAGGGTTTCCACGTTCACTTTCATGTAGTTCTTCGAGCTCGTAACGAGCAGGATTACGTAATGCGAGGGAAGGCCCGCGAGCTCCTTGTGGAGCAGCCGTTTTATGTCCGTCATGGAAACGTTACGCAAGGGTGTTTAAATATTCTTGCGCGATGGGGCCGTTGGCGAAAACGCCTTCCAAGTATCTGGAGGGGCGGGATTGCCCGGAAAAGCATTAGCCAGAAATCAATATCGCCCCAAAATGGCGTCAAAGTAATGCTTTTTATATGGCGGCTGATTAGGCAGTATTGTGAGGGAAAATGAAGGCCGGTGAAGAGCACCTTAAGGGTTCCAGTTTGGTGGAAAGGAAGCATGGATGGCTCCTGAAAACCAAAATTACGCAGTACTGCGAATACCTCGCATCCCAGAAAAACAGGGAGGCGGATTTCTCTTCCCTTTCGGAGCATCTCCAGCTTCCCGTTAATGAGGTTGAACGCCTCGGGAAAATCCTGCAGGAACAGGACGTGCTCGAGCTGAATTATCCCGTCAATATCCTCACCAAACCTTTCGTGCGGCTCAAGGCAGAATTGCCGTATCCGCACGCAAAGCCAACTGCCGGGGAAAAGCTATTGCTTTCATACGAAATTTCAGCCAACAATGTGCCTGCGAAAGTGCAGATATGGCAGGCGCATGACAGCAGCCGGCCCATTTATACGCTCGAATACCCCCATGCATGCCCCTACACCGAGCGTTTCCTGAACTACATGCGCGATACGCTTGCAAAGAACCTCCCGGTTGAGACGGACGAGATTGTTGACGCGGCGAAATTCCAGAAAATGAAGGAGCGGTTCTATGTTGCGGCGCTCGAGCTTTTAGAGAAGGAATCGATGGCGCATTCGGAAGAGGAGAGGAAAGTCATCGCGGGCCTGCTGCTGCAAAGGATGTACGGGCTTGGAGTCGTTGAAATCCTGATGTCGGACGATTACCTTGAGGAGGTCTCCATAAACGGCGCTGCCTCGCCGATTGCAGTTTACCACCGGAAATTCGGCTGGCTGAAAACGGACATCATGATGCAAAGCGAGGAGGAAATCTACAATTTCGCAGCCCAGATCGCAAGGAAATCCGGCAGGGAAATCTCAATACTCAGCCCCATACTTGATGCGGCGCTTGTTTCGGGCGACAGGGTATCCGCAACGCTTTTCCCGATTTCCACAAATGGCAATACGATCACAATACGCCGCTTCGCGCGCAATCCCTGGACCATCACTTCCCTGACGGACCAGAAAACGAAAACCATGTCAGTTGAGATGGCCGCATTCCTCTGGATGGCAATACAGTACGAGCTGAATGTGCTTGTGGCAGGCGGAACCGCATCCGGGAAAACTTCCACCCTTAATACGCTGACATCATTGATACCGCCAATGCACCGCGTGGTCTCCATCGAGGATACGAGGGAAATTTCACTTCCATCTTATTTGCGCTGGAACTGGGTGCCTTTGCTCACAAGGACCAACAACCCTGAAGGGAGGGGAAGGGTATCGATGCTCGACCTGATGGTGGAGAGCCTTAGGATGCGGCCCGACCGGATCATTATCGGGGAGGTTAGGAGGAAGCGCGAGGCGGAAGTGATGTTCGAGGCGATGCATACCGGCCATGCGGTTTATACGACGATACATGCGGATACTGCTGCGCAAGTTGTAAGGAGGCTGGTAGAGCCGCCCATTGAAATACCGAAGCTTGAGCTGGAATCCCTCCACCTCATTGTTGTGCAATATCGCGACAGGAGGAAAGGGATTCGGAGGACTTACGAGATCAGCGAGCTGGCGCAATCCTCAACCGAGGCAGCAGGGCTCAATTTGAACACGCTATTCAAATGGCGGCCGCGCTCGGATCAATTTGAAAAGGTCAACGAGAGCTCCCGCGTATTTTCAGAGCTCAACTTGCATACAGGGCTGACTGTTGGTGAAATACAGGAGGACCTGAAGAATAAGCAGAAGATACTCGAATGGATGCTCTCGAGGCAAATTCTTCTGACCGAGGATGTCGGGCACATCATGAGCTTTTACTACAAGGATCCGCATTCACTTCTCGATGCTGCAAGGAAAAACCTCCGTATGCAGGATCTTTTGGGCGGGGAAGGGCAATAAGGTGTCGCGATGAATCTTTTCGTGTTCAAATACGGCGGCATTCTGAACGGCTACTTGCGCCGGCTTGTAGGCATCTCCACAAAAATCGGCGGAATGCTCCCGGGCCTGAAATACGACCTTCAGGAGGCGGGGTACGTTTCAACAGTGGGGGAATATGTCGCCGTGTTGGTTGCGAATTCGTTCTTTTATGGGCTGTGCTTCTTTCTCATCCTTGCAGTCCCGCTGTCGATAAAGGAAGGCACGCTTCCCATTGCAATAAGCCAATTTTCCATGGGGAATCTGCTTGCCCTTGCAATTTCCGTGAAGGTTGCATTCACCGCAAGCTTTGTGCTGATGCTCGTATTCTTCTCATTCCTTCTCTATTATCCGAAAGTGGAGGCGCGGAAAATAGCGGAGAACATAGACCGCGACCTCGTTTTTGCGCTCAAGGACATGCAGCTGCAAATCTCTTCGGGTGTTCCGCTGTATGACGCGATGCGCAACGTGGCGCATGCGGATTACGGAAGGGTCTCGAGGGAATTCGATACGGTTGTGAGGGATGTGAATGCGGGCGGCGCGGAGGACAAGGCGCTCGAAAAGCTTGCTGACCGCACCGATTCGGAATTCATGCGCAAAACTATTTGGCAGATGCTCACTTCCTTAAGGGCGGGCAGCAGCCTTGAGGGCGCCCTGAAAACCACAATTTCTACATTGAATAATTACCAGAGACAGCAGATAAAGGGCTTTACAGGGGAGCTGAACGCGCTCACTTTGGTTTACATGATATTCGCGGTTGCGATCCCGGGCTTAGGTTCCACACTGCTAATAGTGCTTTCCGCATTTGGGGGAATCAAGGTGAACGAATTCTTCTACATAGCATTGGTTTCATTGTGCTTCTTCGTTGAAATGGTCATAATCGGTTTCATAAAAAGCAGGAGGCCAGCGGTGCACTCGGCATGAGCAAAAGGAAAAAAACAAGAACAGCAAGGGAAAGGAAGGCGCATTCTCCTAAAGTGCACTCGCATAAGCTGCATGCCCCTGAGCCTCAAATTGAAATAATTCCCGTGTTAGAAAAATTCATTGAAAATGCGGTAATGCACCAAAAATCGCACGTGCATCAGGCACCCGCCTTCAAGCAGCAGGCGCCGGCAAAAAAATATGCTTCGGGGAAGCCGCTCATGCACAAATTCTATTTTTTCCTGAGCAAATTCACGACCAGGTCGCAGCGCAATCACTTCAGGCAGGAGCTCGCCTATGCCGGCGTTTCCGAGGAAGCGGAAGTATGGCTGGGGCAGGTGATCCTTCTCGCGCTCCTTTGCGGAGGCGCTGCATTCATGGCAGGCTGGGTGCTGATCGGTGAGGCGCTGATACAGGTTTTGGCGCTTTATTTTGTGATCGCTTTCATGATGGTATTCGTTTCGTTCATTGTGCATCTCAATGCGGAAATAGATGACAGGAAGCGCAGGCTTGAGGAAGTTCTGCCGGAAGCGCTGCAAGTGGTCGCAGCTAATCTCCGTGCGGGCATGTCGCCCGTTGTTGCACTACGCGCGTCTGCAAGGCCGGAAATGGGGCCCTTGCAGGAAGAGATAAAGCTTGCAACTACCAAATCACTGGGAACGGAATCATTCACGGACGCAATGCATGAGATGGCCCGCAAAACAACTTCGGCCGTTTTTCAGAAAATTGTCGCGCTTTTCACTGCAAGCCTGAAATCCGGCGGCCATCTGGCGCTGCTGCTGGAAAATACCGCAGCGGATCTGCGGGAGGCGCAGGAGCTGAAGAAAGAGCTCGTTTCAAGCACGAAGCTGTACGCGGCATTCATCCTGTTCACGGTCATCATAGGGACACCCATGCTCCTCTCGGTTTCGATACATTTCAGCGAGATGGTGCTGAAGCTGCAGCAGCAGGCTCCTTCGCAGGGGATTGCATCCGAACTCTCGTCAGTTCCGCTGATCAGCACCCCGCTCTCCCCGAATTTCCTGAACAACTCCGCCTTGGTGGTGTTGCTGATCACTTCGGTGCTTGCATCCGCGCTCCTTGGAGTGATAAACAGGGGCAATTATTCCACGGGCTTGAAATATGCGCCCATGGTGGCAGCATCCAGCATTGCAGTATTCATCATAGTAAAGGACTATGTGCTAAGGGCGATACTGCCTTTATGATTGGAAAAGATTGCGACGATTGGGCCATTTTTTTCAAACACGGCGCCATAATGCCACCTGCCCAGCCATTCCCTTTTACAGCCCTTATTTTGGCCAAACGATCCATTCGGCGATAGGTTTAAATATCGCCTGAATATAATGGATAAAAAAATCGGTAGGTGATAGGATGAAATTTAGAGCACAGGCAGCTGTTGAATACCTGATGATCCTGGCGGTAGTCATAATTATCGCTTTGGTGGTTGTCGGTGTTCTCGGCGGATTCCCAACCCTTACTTCCGGAATTTCGGAGAAGGAGAGCGCGGCATATTGGACTACGGCGGATGTAGGGATTGTCAGGGCCATAATTGACGACACCAATACGCAGATGGTTTTGAGGAACAACAAGAACTTCGCAATCAAGGACTTGACGGTTACAGTTGGCGGCACTGCCGGCACAACGCAGTCAGTGACTTTGCAGCCCGGGGAAACAACCGGCCTCATTGTAGCGGCCGTAAAACTCTGCACGCCCGGGTCGTACTCGTTCCCGATATCGATAACATATGATGATGCGACATACGGGACAACATACACGTTCACCGGAGCAAAGCCGCTTGTTGGCACCTGCCAGTAGGCGCTTCCTTTTTTCTTTTTATTTTTTCAATAGTTTAGCTTGAGCCTCCCACCTCCCCGTTCACACTCCCACTCATTTCATTTATATTCCTATCCCGCCTAATTTGGAAAGATCAACATGCCCTCAAGGAAAACGGATGGAATTGATGTGCGGCTCGGCTCGATTGAACGCGAGCTTTTGGGGGTTAAAAGCAGCCTCTCCTTCCTCACGCTCATGGTAACGATGATATTGGCGCTCCTTCTGGGCGCGATAATCAAACTGTATTTTGGTTGATGATATGAAAACACCGGTAATTGCGCTGAATTTGAAAGTGTATGCGGAATCAGCAGGGGAAAAGGGATTTCAACTTTGCGAAATCGCCCACAAATTGGCGGAAAAGCACCAAAAAAGGATTATTGTTTCGCCACAAGCGGCTGATTTGGGTCGGATCTCCCAATCCTTCCCACCATCCCCCTTTTTCGAGGTATTCGGGCAGCATTTCAATAGCAATGAGCAGGGCGCGTATACCGGAACCATTACGCCGGAAGCGCTTCTAGCATCAGGATGCAAAGGCTCGATTCTTAATCATTCAGAAAAGAAAATCAATGTCGCAGAACTCATCAACCTGATACCCCGGGCAAAGAAAATCGGGCTTGATCTCATTGTTTGCGCGGATGACGTGCATGAGGCAGTTGCTATTGCAAAACTCCATCCTCCATGCATCGCGGTTGAACCGCCGGAATTGATCGGGAGCGGAATTTCTGTGAGCTCTGCCCAGCCGGAAATTGTGGAGCATTCCGTTTCCGAAATCAAGAAAATCGATTCCGAAATCAAAGTGCTCGTCGGAGCCGGTGTTTCAACTGCTGCTGATGTGAAAAAGTCCATCGAATTAGGGGCCGAAGGGGTGCTTCTTGCCAGCGCATTCGTGAAAAGCAAGGATCCGGAGAAGCTGCTTGATGAGATGCTATCGGTTCTTTGAAATCAGCCTCTAGAAAAGCCGATTCCCTCTATCTCCACCCTTTTTCCCACCCCATCAATCTGCACTATCTCCTTCCCCACAAATTTCTCAATAGTGTACTTGTTCGTCAGCAAGTGATGGGTGATTTTCTCGGCAGAGTATTCTGTTTTCCCTTCCGCAAGGGCTGCGGGAAGCATCAACTGGTCCGCCAAGTGTTCATCCACTGCTCCGGTTCCATTCTCAAATTCAGTAAGCTTTTTCGCCGCCTCATGCCCCACGATTTCCGCCCTTTTGTTTATCTCCCCTAAGGTGAAAAAGCCGCCGATGCCGTTCTCGTGAACTGCCTTCAGGAAAAGGATGGTGCCCTTCCCAACTGACGGTTTTATCCCAACTGAAATTTTCTTGTCGCAATTGAGGAACACCAGCTCCTTCAAAGCCGGCCCTTTTTGCCTATCCGCGATTTCGAGGGGGAGGTTTGATACAAAGGAATAGCCTTCAATTTTATGAAGGGAGCCACGTTCAACCATTTGCAGCGGCTTCAGCTTTTCGGCTCCGTTGATTCTCACTTCTATTTCCCCCATCCCTTCCGGATACCAGCCGTAATTCCTGATCTGGATTTCCGTATGAACCCCCATTTTTGCTACAGTTGGAAGGAAAATCTCATGCAGGTACTCGAAGCAAGGCGAAAAATGCACGTGCGTGCCCCCCCTCAAAATAACGCGGGATTCTTTTCCTGAGAATGCGAGAGGTAGGAGGATGGTCTGCAAAATCAGGCTAACGGAGCCTGCGGATTCCTTCACATCTCTCACGTCGAAAATGTATTTTCCAGAATTTATTTGATGGGGTTTGAAGACTAGCTCCTTCGAATGCAGTTCCGCTCCCTCCACTTCTGCACCGCAGATTTTCTGCATTGCCAAAACGCATGTGAGGTGCTGCGGCTGCAAGCCCGGCTTTGCCCTCCTCGCACGGATGTTCGTGATTTTGAAATCCTTTTCCAGCAAACCGCCCAATGCAAGGCTCGTCCTGAGGATCTGCCCTCCTCCCTCCAAATAGTCGCCGTCTATATTGATCATGATATTTCAGTGTTCAGATTGTTGAGCCAACAGATGAAAATCATTTCCAGGGCAGCGGCCCCTTGGGGCCTGCGATGCCGATTGCAGCCTGCATTCTCAGTAAAGTTCCTCTGGAGATTTTTCCACCGGCCGCAACATGGGCTATCAGGCTCTTTTTTTCCGTTCCCAGCCCCCTCCAAAGCTCATGTGTTGGCGGAAGCTCTTCCAAGTCTTCCAGCAACTGCTCTCTGGCGGATTTCCCTTTTAAAGTAAGACTTATACGGGGTTTCTCTTCACCATCATTACCCAATTATAACCACCCATCATTTCTGCAGCTTCATTATTGCTTCCGCGATGTCGCCGTTCGCTTCCTCAAGAGCGGCTTTCGCCACTTCCTTAGTTACCTTCGCCTGCTCCGCAACCATCGCGATGTCCTTTTCGGAAATGCCCTCTATTTGTTCCTCCTCACTTTCCTCCTGAGAGGGGATTTCGCCTTTTTCCGTTTTCTCCTCGCTGCCAGCACCTGTGCCCGCGTTTTCTTCCCTCTCCTGCCCCGATACGGTGTAATTTTTCTGCCCGCCCAGGTCCATGGCCATGACGGTGGGGTTCTCGATGACAATTTTTCCGCCGTCGGATTTCTCGATGGTTACCCGCTTTGATTTTACCTCGTTGCTCACAATGCCCATCTGCCTCGCAAGAGCTGCCATCTGCCTTGGATCCATTCTCATGAAATTTACACCTCCAAAACGGGCTTAATCGGAGCACTATTTCCGGAAAATAAGCCCAAAATTCACTTTATTTTCACATACTTTTAACTCCTAATGTTTAAAAAGCAGGTTTGCATAAGCAATTAGGAGTGAGCTAGTTTATGCCGCCAGTAGACAACCGGTCGCCGCAGGTGAAGACGCAGGATTCGATAAGGCAGGACATCCATACGCTGGACTCGAAAATTTCCCTCATAGCGCAGAAGCTGCGGACCATTGAGCAGAACGAGGAGATCATCGGCCGCACAATTGTCGCGCACAACGAGAAAATAAAGGAATTGGAGGAGAAGGGCTCCGACGGCGCGGAAGTAACTGCAGCTGGGAATGCCGATTCCAAACTCGTCGAGAACCTGAAAAAGCAGGTGGAGGAGCTTAGAAAGGAAGTGGGGGAGATGCGATATGTGCTCAACTCAATAAACCCTCTTGAATTTGCAACGCTCGACCAGGTTAAAGAACTGCTGAAGGAAAAGAAGCAGTGAACCACTTATGCTAATCGGCCTTATTTTTTTATTAGCAGCAATCCTGCTAGGGTATGCGGTTTCCTGGAAAATATTCAAGGAGGAGCGGTTTTCCCCCGCAATTTTGTTCGGAATCGTTGTTGCGACATGGGTTCTTTTTGCCGCATCAATGCTATTCGGGTTCGGGGAATTTTCAATCGCAATTGCTGCAATAATTTGCTACGCCGCAGCATCTTATCTGTTGGTAATTAAGAGGCAAAAAATAGTTTTTGGGGAAATCGCATCGAAAGAATCTGCAGCCGTCGCATTCATCGCATTCGTGTTCTTCTTTTATTCCGTGCATGTAGGAATTTCCCTTAACAATGGTTTTTCGCTTGCAACGCAGGATTATGCGTTCCATTTGGGAATTATGAATACCATTTCTCAGGGGAATTTCCCTCCCGTTTACCCCAATTATTCGCAGGCACCACTCTCATATTATTATTTCATCGATTTCTTCGGCGCGGCGCTTGTGGGGGGGGGAATGGGGTTATTTTTTGCCTTTGAACTAATAATTGCACTTTTAATGGCGGCAATCGCCCATTCGGCATTCGTGCTGGCAAGAAAAATTTCCGGGAGTACGCTGGCCGCAATTTTGGCTCTGGGACTCCTTTTACTAATTCCTTCCTGCGTTGGCTGCCAGCCCGGAGGAGCCGCTTTCTTTTCAATTTTTTCGCAAACGGGCGATTCGGCAATTCCGAAATGCTTTCCGATTGCTCCCCTATTGCCGTCGTTCCCGCTATCCCAGCCCCCGATTGCAGTAGGTTTCCTTTGCATTTTCGTGCTGCTGCTTTCCTCGCTGGAGAAAATAAGCGGAAATAAGCCGATTTTGCTGGGAGTTCTGGTGGGGTTAACTGCGGCATTCCACGTTTATTTCTTCCTTGCAATGCTTGCAATAGCATTTGCTTGGCTGCTTCTTGAAAAAAATAGGGAAAGTGCACTGCTTTTCGGGTCGGCTTTCATTTTTGGCGCCTTGCAAATACTCCTATTGTTCAAGGATAAGGCAGGTGCAGCTTTTGGGGAGTTCATAAAGCCAAATCTTTTCGCATATTCGAATAATTTGTGGGATCTTTTCCTGTTCTGGCTGCTGAATGCAGGTCCGCATATGTTGTTGGCGGTTTTGGGAATTTTGGTTTGGAAGGGGAAAAATCCGAAAATAATCATTGCTTTGGGGGTTTGCGTGCTGATTTTTCTCTTCGGGAACGCGTTCAACATCGCGCCCTACAATTGGGACAGCAATAAATTGTTCCTTCCGTTGCTGCTATTGCTGCCGGTTTTCGGCGGAATATTCCTGAATTGGCTGTTTGACCGGAAATTGGGAGGGAAGGCGGTTTTCGGAATCATCGCATTGTTTGCGCTAGCGTCCGCCTATTACCAGACATTCATTTATTTCACACCCGCACTTGACCAAACTCCCGTGAAAGTATCGGACGCAGCCAGCTTTGATGCGTGCATCTGGATGAAGGCGAACATTCCGGTTTCTTCCATCGTGCTGGCGGGCGATACACTTGAGGAAAGCACGTGCATATATGCGGTAGGGGGGAGGAAAGCATTCTATTCGGTGCCTTTTTGGGTGCGGACGCATGGTTTCAATTGGGATTTGGGGAAGGATGAGCAGAAAATGGTACTGAATGGCGATTTGGAACTGGCGAGTAAATTCGGAATCTCGCACGTCATGGCAGATAGGGAATTGGAGAGGGAAATATCCCCGAAATTGAGGGAAAAACTGCTCGGAGTTTATTCAAAAGACGGCGTCAATATATACCGGATCACCGAACAGGAATAGGGTATATAAAGCTGATAGGTGCTAAATTATCTTCTGATTTTCTATTAGAACAATCAATGAAAATCAAGGGTGAGATTGTTATGGCTAAGGAATACGTTAAATTCGAGACTCCGGCAGATGTGCAGAAGAAGATACTGGACTTGCTAGCGGATGTCAAAACCGCCAGCGGGATCCTGAGGAAGGGCACCAACGAATGCACCAAAGCCATTGAGAAGGGAGAGGCGCAGATCGTCATCATTGCGGAAGACGTGGACCCGGCAGAGATCGTGATGCATTTGCCGCAGATATGTTCGGAGAAGAAGGTGCCTTATGTTTACGTGAAGGAAAAGGCGGCCCTTGGAAAAGCGGCCGGGCTGAACGTAGGCTCCGCTGCAATCGCAATACAGAAAGCAGGCAACACTTCCAACGAGAACGCGCTCAAGGATATTGTCTCCAAGATGGCGGGCAAATTGAACTTCAAAGCGGAGGAGAAGCCTGCTGCAAAGGAGGAGAAGAAGGTCGCGCCGAAGAGGGCTCCAAAGAAGAAGGAGGAAAAGCCTGCTGCAAAGGAGGAAAAGCCTGCTGAAGAGGCAAACGCTGCGCTGAAGGAGGAGAAGCCAGAGGAAAAGAAGGAAGAGGCAAAAGCGTAACCTCCCGTTTTCTTATTTTGAGTGATTCATATGGGTGGACTTAAGAAGAAATTCAAGGACATGACGATGCAGGGAAAGGAGGAAACCAAGGAGTTCCGGCCTGCCGAAGGGCACCTTGCGGAAGTGGTCGAAATTGTCGGCAAAACGGGCGTTTTCGGCGAAATCCTGCAAGTGCTCTGCAAAGTTCTCGAGGGAAGGGACAGGGGCCGCGTGATTCGGAGGAATGTGAAGGGTTCCGTGAAAATCGGCGATTACCTGATGCTTTTGGAAACGGAAAGGGAGGCAAAGCCCCTCAAATCCAAGAAGCCGAAAAAGGACCTAAGGAGGTCGATGATGTAACATGGCAATATGCTCATTCTGCGGGTACGAAGTGCTTACGGGTACTGGCATGACCTACTTCAAGAGGGACGGCACCAGCATGCACTTCTGCTCCCGGAAGTGCGAAAAGAACCAGTTCAAGCTGAAGAGGAACCCGGCACACTTCAAGTGGACGGAGAAGTTTGCGACTTCAGCGAAGAAGAAAAAGTAACTAGTTTATTTCAGCTTTTCCCTGATTACCTTAGCCAGATCCACGGGAGGATCGCCGTATTGGATTTCCAGCATGCACACGCGACGTTGTCCCCCCACGCTCCATGCCAGGCGATTCCTGCTACTGCCTCTTTGTTTTCAGGAATCGGACGGCTTCCCTCAGTTCCTCGGCTCGGGCGGCGGCGGATATCAGCTGTACTTTTTTTCCTTTCTCGATGACCTGCACCGTAACCGGCAGCCTCATTTTTTTCAACTCCGCCGCGAGGGCAGCTTGGAATTCTTCAGTGTTTCTTGGCGCGGCTCCTTTTCTGAATGTAAAAACATGGTTCCCGCCATATGATTCGATTCTTCCGCTTAAATCCAGCCCATGCAACTCAAGCGTACGGCGGATCTGTTCCAAGTTTATCTTTAGGGCCACGATATGTTTCGGATAATGATAAATATTAAGCTAACTATGGCTCACGCTAACTATTGTAAAATAAAAATGCAGAAAGTGCTTTTTTGTATTTTACGCCGTATAGGAAAACAATTCACTGAGAGTATCTTTCAGCCATCCTGATTTTCACTTCATTGAATCCATGAAAAAATGGCTGAGAGAAATGTGTTATGGTCTTTAGTAATGGTTGGCTCAAAAATCGCTTGCGCTTTTTTCTTACACCCCCATCCTATCGAACTTATCTGTTATAAGCGACCTATGCGGTTTCGTTTTAGGCATGGCTTCGTCCTTAGTTAGGCGGCAAAGTCAGAATCAATCAAATTTTGCCTGACTTCGCCTATGCCTTCAGGACTTATCCATTAGCGCGTAGCTACGCAGCTTGCCTTGGAAGACAGCTGCAATACCAGCGGCGCCGGTTCCCCGTTCCTCTCGTACTCAGAGAACCTTACCCTCAAACCGCAATGCACTTCTAGGAGATGCCACCGAACTGTCTCGCGACGTTCTGAACCCAACTAACGTAGGTCTTTAATGGATGAACAACCCAACCCTTGGCGGCTCCTGCACCGCCAGGATGACCTGAGCCGATAGCGATGTACCAAACCGCG
>JBDRLB010000038.1:0-8245 GCA_043813365.1 Microcaldota archaeon
AGCATGTTCCTTATGAATATCCTTTCCCCATTTCTAAGAGTCGCCCTCTCTTCGAACTGTTCTAAATTGGATTTCAAAGGCCCCAATCGCGGAGTTCTTCCGATTGCCATGATTTTACCCTTTGATTTTATAAGAAATTAACGCCATTTATTCCATATTTATTTTAGATTTATTAAGCGCTTCCCTTGCAATCCGGATTCCCTCCTTCGAGTTCCAACCCCTATTTATTGCAATTCAAACCTCCGTGACAAGCAGTTCCCGTTTCCGTTCGCGGAACAATATCTCATGCCGGTCGAAAAAATCTGCCCTGCCAAGGATATTCAAAGGAAAGCTGAACGCCCTCACGAAAGCAACCTTGCAAGGGAAGAATTCATCAAACAGCCGCATTTCCAGCGTATATTCGTGCCCTTCCGAGACCGAACTTAATCCGGTAATGGGCCTTTTTATTGAGCGTTCTAGTGGGATGCCTAATTCCTCTGCTATGTCGGGCCTAAGGAGTGTGACGGTTGAACCGGAATCAACAAGTGCATCGAAAGATACGGACTTGCCCAAATGGCTGATGGTTATTGGCAGTGTGGGGTACAATTTGCCGTTATGCTCCCTATATAGGAAGGTTTGTGAAGCCATAGGCCAACATCTCAAAAAGTCAGGCTGTAATTGTCAACCTTGCGTGGAATTGCAGTGAAGAGGGGCTCCCTGGCATTCCTCACTTCCGGAAGCTTTTTCAGCTCCTTCAAAGAATCGGCTACACCCAGTAATTTTGATTCGCCTACGGCTATCCATTTTCCGGCATATTTATCCATTTCGAGGCTATTTTTTGCCAACCAGTTATGTGCAGCAATCAATGGGTTCATGTTTTCCACCAATAATGTGTTGTTCCCGTCAACCTATTTAAACCGGTCAGCCGAAACCATCCCTGTTCCTGCATTTATTAAGCGTTTCCTTCGCTAGCCTCATCCCCTCCTTCGCCTTCGCCGCCGTCCCAGATTCCGAGTTTATGCGTATTTTCGGCTCCGTTGTGGACTGCCTTATCAGGAGGGTGAAATTCTCGAATTTAGCCTTCACTCCGTCTATTGTTTCGATTTTTTCCGCCTTATTTTCCAGCATTTCCCTCAATTTCCCAAAATCCGCCTTGAACCACACTTCCTCCTTATACGTTACGTTCTTGAACTGCTTTGAAAAGAACGAGAATTCGCCGTATTTATGCGTGGAAAGCACTGCAGCAGCATAAATTCCGTCGGAAGTTGGCGCATGGTGGTAGAATGTGAAATGCCCGCTCCTTTCAGCAGAGAAAATCGCACCAACCTGAAGGGATTTCTCAACAACGTATGCATCCCCGACTTTACTCGTGATTACTTTCATCCCCGCATCGGAAATGAAATCAAAAACCTCCTGCCTGCAATCAATTGATAGTGTAACTACATCATGCGGCTTCAAATGCTCGGAGGCGAAAAAAGCAGCTGTAATGTCTCCTTCAATCAGTTTTCCCTTGTCGCACACCTGCAGCCTGTCCCCATCGCCGTCAAAGGCGAATCCCAGTAAGGAGTGTTTTATGGTCTGCGTTTTCAATTCCCTTAAAGTGTCGTCCTTTGGTTCGGGCGAGTGCTTCTTGTATTCAGGATCCGGCTCGTCAAATATCCTCTTATGGAAAAGCTCCCGGAATGCGCAAACCGCCCCTCCGCAAAGATCGAAAATGCCGTCATCGATTTCCGGAAGCGAATCAAGGTAATGATTGACGATTGGTATGCTGTTTTCCACAATAATGTTTACTTGTTTTTCCTTGCTTTTCCTGCTCTTGATGATCCTTGCATCAATTTTGGAATATTCCTCCTGGAATTCCAGCATTTCCTCCCTGCTTGCGTACGTCCTGTTCCTGAAGAATTTCATCCCCACATATTCCGCAGGGTTGTGGGAGGCGGTGAGCATCATTCCGCTCCTAATGGAAGAAAAAGCAAGCGCCGGAGTGGGAACATTCCCGAGCAGCGTAATTTCATTCCCATACCCCTCCGCGAAAGCCTTCAATATGGTTTTGTTATGCTTCCGGTAGTCCATCCCGACAACAAGGTTCGGGAATAATATTGAGGACGCGATACCGATAAACCGGGATTTCTCTTCATTTATTTCCGAAGGGTATTTTCCCCTTATGTCGAGTTCCTTGAACATAATTTTCACTTATAATATTGGAAATCCGACTGCATATTTATCCTGACCTTATTCAAATGCCGAATAAATCATACTGGAAATGATGAAGGAAGTATTCCCAAGATGCCAAAATTTTTCTTTATCTCAATGACATCTCTCCGGTGTTTCTTATTTAATTCATCCAGAACTTCACGCAGGGAAATCGAATCCTCGGTATTATTCGGAAAGCCGTATTTTTAATCATGCATAATCGGAAAGGCTGAACTGCTTCACCTTCTCATCCTCGAATATTGATTTGATTTCCCTCTCTATTAACATTAGCCTTTGCTTAAGGTAATCTGGGAGGTCGTACCTTTCCACCAGTGATTTGGAGAGTTCGAGGTATTTGGTTATCCCTCCCTTGTTCACCGTAAGCAGCAGCTTTCCTCCGCATTTGAAGCATTTCCCCTGAAGGGGGACGCGCCGGAATTTCATGCCGCAATCCACGCACCGGAATTTCTGCTTCGAGAATTTGCGCAGGTTCCCGTACAAATCCGGGAAGAAATGCGAGAGAATAATCCTTTCCGTTGCATTCCTCACATCAACCGCCGCGATTTTCCCCATGAGCGTAAGCTCCTCCTCCACCTTCTCCCTCATGTTTGTAAGCTCCACATACCTCGTTTGCGTTGGCCCCTCCAGTTTTGCATAATGCGTATAATTGATGTTCTCATACTGCGATTCCTTCAGCAACCGGTCCCCGACCTTTTCGATTTTTGCCTCCCCGGGTGCAGCCATTCTCAAACTCGCCTCATAAAACTCAAGCGGGTAATGCGTCACGCAATCCATCGCATGCGCCTCATCATCAATCTCGTTCGGGTCGAGAATCGTAGTCAAAACAAGGAGCGCATCCATCTGGCCTCCCCTAGTCTCAGGAAGGTAGTATTTTGAGAAGTTGATCAGCGCATCCAGCAGCAGGATGTAAGAAAGCTCATCGCCGTCGCAATTTCTCCGTGCCGCGCAATGCAGGTAAGGATGCGCAATCACGCCCCTCATGTCCGAGTAGCCGATTATGCGGCAGAGTATCCCTGCTGAAGTGTGGGGCGCAATCCCGATTGCAAGCTTGCCGATCATATCCTCCGGCGTTTTCGCATTGTAATACGCTTTCATTCTGTACTGATACACCAGCAAATCATCAATGAATTTCGCGATCCTTACAAAATAACCCGCCGCGTATCCGGAAAGTATGATGTCCTGTGCCCGCATCTCAACCATCTGATCCAACGATGTTATTGGTTTGCCCTCAATGTCCTTCTCATAACCCAGCTCATTTAATTTCCCAAGAGAGAGGTTGATTTCCGAGGGAATGAAATGCGTTGCGGGTATTTCGGTGGCATCAAACCTGCATGTGCCATCGCGGAAAACCGAAAGCTCGTGCTTTGCACGGAGTATGCCCTTCTCCAGCGCCTCGGGGGTTTTAGAGGCTGAAATCATCCCCTGAACTGCCTTCACTTCCTCAGGCCTGAATTCCGCCCTTTGCTGAGAGCGCTCGAATTCCTCGACGAATCCCACGACCATCTTCTCGTATTTTGTTACCGGAGAGCCGCACTTGGTGCATTTCTCCTCGTGCTCGCCCTGCATGCGGTTGCATTTCGGGTTGAGGCATTTGCTCCTCCTTTCTGTGAGCTCGTTGCATGTGCGGCAGAACCTTCCTAAAATGCGCCTTCCGCAGATCGGGCATATGGAAATTTCGACCTCCGCCTCAATCATGCCGTTCCCCTTCTCCTTCAGGGTTTTATATGCGCGTACAAGCCCCCGCAATTTTCCGCCCTCGAGCCCAATTGGGAATAACGACTGCACCGGCGGCTTCATCTTCCTTTCCTTCGCCTTTTCCGGCCTTCCCTGCGATGCGCCGATGTAAATGCCCGCCTTGCGATGGATTTTAACTCCTGCAAGCGCATTCACAAGCTCCATCACATCCTTCTCCTCGTCGAAAACGCCGTTGAACTTATCCATTGAAAGATGCTCCTGCAGCAGCCCCAGCGTTTTTAGCAGGGAGATCGCATTGTTCTTTTCCATCAACACGCGTTTCCCCTCAACTTTATGGGGAATGCAGATCCTCTCCAGCAATTCCTTCCGATTCTTTGCGCCTTCCCCCATCTCCACCGCATACCCCTTCACATCGAACCATTCCTTCACCAATTTGCCCGAAACGAGCCATTCTGCAAGCTGCTTCAGCTCTATTGCGCTCAGGTCGTGGTAGAAATAGGTGTATTTCGGCGCCAAGGGCACCGAAAATTTGGCTGCGAGTGAAAATGCCTCCTCGACCGGCATTTCCTTTATGCGCTCCATCGAATAATTTTCGCCCTTTGCCATCAATTCCAGCTGGTACCACTCCTCGCACCATGCAGAGGGGACGAGCGGATGGTTGCTCTTCAGGAAATCGCCGTAATTTACGAGCAAATCCCCGAGGGAAAGGATTTTTTCAACATGCGGCAAGAGTTCCAGCGCTTCCGTTTCGGTTTCCACCCTCCTCACTTCCCCGCTTTGCAGTTTCACAACAGGCCCGTCAATTGCACTGCAGGGCGTTACGATGCATCCCTTACCGGGCCTCTCGATCTTCATCTGCGTCCCGAATGCCAGGAACGAGTCCAGTATGCGCATTGTTGCCGGATGAATTGCCTTGCTGGCGATTCCCGTAAACCTCGTGCGGCCATACCTCAATCGGAAACCCCCTTTTGCCATCGGGTAGGCAAATATCGGCCTTCCGGCAACAATTTCATCGATATATTTCTCAACGGGGCGCAGCTCCATTTTTGCCGCCTGCTTCTTTGCTACCTTGATGAGCGCCTCCAGCCAGTCCCATTGCAAATTGTTCTTCCTGGCGATTTTGAGCACCTTTGCTGCCTTCAGGCATATGCCCTCGGAAACAACAAGGCACATCCCCCCACGGACACGGTTGCTCTCTACATTGTAGGTGTCCTTGTTCACGTTGATTTCGTAATCCTCAGTTGGTTCGCCGGTTATGCACACCGCGCAATTGGTGAAAATATGGCGGATCTCATCCGCACTCGGAACGTACTGTCCCGCACGGGTTTTTATCGCGTAAAGGTTGCTCTCCTCGATGTAGCGGTCGATTTCAGTTTCTGAAGGGCGGTAGTTGCCTATGTTCATCAATTGCCTGCAGTAATCAGCAAGAAGCACGGAGAACGCCTGCCCCGTGCCTCCAGCGCCCCTTATGGGACCCGCGAAATAAATTGCGACAAAATCCGTCCCATCCGCATTCCGCTTTATTTTCAATTGTGAAATCCCTTCAATGGGCGCGCTTACCACCCCTTCCGTGAATACCGCAAGCCCGGTCCTGACCGCCTGCTCAATCAGTTTTTCCTTCCTCTCAATTTCGCTCCCATAAACAGGCTTGAACGCCTTCTCCTCGCAAATTTCCCTTGCGATCTGGAAAACAACCTCCTCCCGTTTTTTTCCGACGCTTATCTCCTCCAGCCTATGAGCCACGTTTTTCGGCCCCACCAATCCCTCGACACGGCTGAAAATGTCCTTTGCGGGCCGTGTTTCGATCGCATCAGTCGGGTCCAGGTGGGCGCTCCTTGCCTCGGAAGCGACTTTCCACGCCTCCGAGAACTTCCCTTCCAGTACTGAGAAATACGAATGCATCATTTCGCTTGCTATCGGCATAATCATCTTACCTGAAATCAAAACTTCCTCAAAATCATTCACGAAAATTCAAATGGTTCAGCTTCCCCGTTTTCATATTGTAATAAGGGAAAATGCACGGCGTGGGAATGTGCCCCAGCCTCACCTGGAAATCCGTCCTATCCTGCCAGGTGCCGGAATTCACTATCATGGTGCCGTTGTAATTCTCGATGTATCCGTTCTTGTGGACGTGCCCGAAATGGAACATGTCCGGCGTTTCCTCAATGACCATGAAATCAGTCGCCTCCGGGACAAGAGGATCCTCCCCATATAGCGGTGCGAGGTGCTTCCTTTGCAAAAGCCCAACTGCAACCTTCTCCGGATGGTCGTAACCGTCCTTGTACATTTGCGTGTGCGAAATTATCCCGTCCAATGAAGTGCCGTGGTACATCAGCAGCTCCAGCCCGTGCAAGCGATGCGCCGAGGGGTTTCCTACGAAATGTATGTTCCGGTAATCCTTCAGGCTCCCCCAGAATTCCTGCGGAAGAGCTGGCTGCGGCTCGGCCGTCCTGACCGCATCGTGGTTCCCCGGAGTGATGATTATTTCTATATGCTCCGGAATATTTTTTATGAATTCGCAGAATATCTCGTATTGCGTATGTATGCTTTTTGTGACGAGCTGCTTCTCCTGCCCGGGGTAAACCCCGATCCCGTCAACAACATCGCCCGCAATGCTGATGTATTTTATCCTCCCCGCAATTTCCCTCTGCTCGGGCGTGCCTTTCCCATTCAGGAATTCGACGTATTTCTGGAACTGCTCCTGCAGGAAGAATTTGGAGCCTACATGGATGTCGGAAAGGAACCCGACATAAATCTCCTCATCAATTGTTTTTTTCGTGCGCTCCTGCAAGAGCCTTCCCGGCCGCAGGAAATTTTTCGCAATAAGCAGGCCCGAATCGGATTTGTAAACGTCGAACGCAATGACCTCATCCGTCAAAATTTGTGATGATTCGTAGAAAAGCTGCGAATCCTTGGGAACGAGCACAGTTGAAACTGTATCGGTGTCCTCCACATCCATCATCAGGTGGCCGTTTTTCGTGATGCGCTTGTCATATATCATTGCAATGACGCGCGCCTGCTTTGCATTCGGGTTGTTCTTCAGGTCACGGAGGGATGTCAGGCCGCCGTTCATCGTTGCCATCCCCCTCAAGGAACGGCGGTGCTTCTCGAACCTGTTGTTGAAATATTTCACGAAATCCTCGACATTCCCGGTGCATCTGGACTGGTTGGTTACGTCGTTCCTTATTGAAAGCTCCAATTTCGTTTCCACATCCCTTGCATGCGGTTTGTAGGCAATTTCCTGAAGCACCTCAACCTGCACGACCTTATTCTCAACCGATTTGCTCTCGATTATCCCGTGCACCGCCTCATAATCCGCAATTACGAGATTCCGTTTAGCGAGCTCGCCGATGACCTCCTCCGCATTCTCGATTTTAACCAGTTCCTCGAGCGCTTCTGGCGAGGCCATGATTTCAAGCTCCGCTAGCTTCTGAAGTATTGCCTGCCTCTCTAGGGGCATATATTCTCACTTTCCCACAACCCGGTTATTTCGGGCGACTGGATAAACAAGGGGGGAAGATATTTAAAACAGATTCGGCACTTCTCTTCCTATGCTCATTTTAGGTTTTGAAAGCACGGCTCACACGTTTGGTGCGGCAGTAGTTGAAAGCAAAATTGAAGGCAAATCAGCGAAGCTCACCCCCGCGAACACCAAAATCATTTCTGAGATAGATGTGAAGTACCCCTCGCTGAAGGAAGGGTTCATTCCGCGGAAGCTTGCGGATTTCCATGCGAAGAATTTCGACGGGATACTCGAAGGCGCGCTTGAAAAAGCGGGCGCTTCCCTTTCAGATTTGGATGCGGTTTGCTTTTCCTACGGCCCCGGAATAGGGCATTCGCTTCACATCGGGTATATCGCATCAAAAAGCATTTCCGTTTCGCAGAAGATCCCCCTCGTTCCCGTTAATCATGCGCTTGCGCACATCGAAGTTGCGCGCTTCTTCTCCGGCCATCAGGATCCGCTTGCAATTTATGTTTCTGGGGGGAATACGCAATTGCTCGTTCTTGAAAATTCCCGCAAGGGCTTGATGCGCTACCGCGTCCTCGGCGAAACCATGGATGTCGGGTTGGGGAACACCCTCGACCAATTGGGAAGGAGGCTGCAGCTTGAGCCGCCGGATGCGGTTGGGGTGCTGAAGCAGGCTTCCCTGGGAAAAAACCTGATTGACCTTCCATATTTGGTTAAAGGGATGAGCTCCTCCTTTTCCGGAATGCTTACAGCTGCAATGAAAATTGACCTCAGGAAAAACACTGTTGCGGACCTCTGCTATTCCGCACAGGAGTACTGCTTTTCCATGCTGCTTGAAACAGCTGAACGCGCACTCACGCTCTCAAAAAAGCGGGCGATAGTGGGGGT
>JBDRLB010000039.1:0-6417 GCA_043813365.1 Microcaldota archaeon
CATTTTTGAGGAATGCGCAAAAATATTGCGCAAATTCGGGAAGGGCGGCTCGCTCCATTTGAGAATAAAGAGCTCGAGGAAGGGAAAGAGCAGGAAGATATTCGAGGTCCATGGCAGGATGGAAATTGCCGGAAGGGCATATGTTTCCTCGACTCCGGAAATAACAAGGCACCGTGAGAACTGGGACCTTGGAATGGCGGTAAGTGAAGTGCTCTTGGAACTTTCCAAAATGTATCTCAAGGCCAAGCGCTAGCGGTTTTTTCTGATGATGGATTTACTCAAGAAATTGCTGGGGGGAAACAGCCATGCAAAGCCGCCGGGAAGGCCGGAAAAAATCATCCTTAGGCTAATGGAATTGCGGCCGGAAATTGAACGAAGGCGCACCGAGCTCCTGGCCCCTTTCTATAAGGAGTCGGATGCTGCAATAGGCGAAATCACGGGGCTCTTTGGAAAAATCGGATCGGCCGTTGGGGCCCTTTCAAGAAAACCAATCAAGGCGGAAAATCCGCAATATGAGAAAATAGCAAAGCAGATGAAGGTGAATTATTTCGCAAGGATCCCAAAGATCCTCGAAGCCGTTGCAAGGCCGGAAAGGATCGATTTTGGGGGGATTTCAAATTTTCATTCTACGACAGTCGCAACAATGGTGCAATTGACGAAAATCACTTCAGACAACAGGTACCTGATGTACTTCTACAAGGAGGAATTCGAGGCGCTTGGGGAACCAATAAGGCAGCTTGCCCTGGCCGAAGGGGATTTGGGGAGGGCCATATCCGGGAACGGAAAGCATTTCAATGAAGCGCACATAATATTCGGGGGGATTGCGGATCTGGAAGGCGCAATTGCGCAAGCAGAAAAACTTATTGAAAGGGAATCGGATTTGATGAAACGCATCGAAAAATACGGGGGCTATGATAAAAAGGAAGAGGGGGATGCGGCAAGGAAATTGGAGGAGCTGCAAAAGGCCGGTTCCGAAATTGATTTGGAGATCGCCCACCAGAAAACGGATATCGCTTCCCTGATGCAGCCGCTTGAGCGCCCCTTGAGGAAATTCGAGAGGATAGCAATTGAAAAGAAGCATGCATCCTTGGCTTCGGGAATGGCAGATGACCATCTTGCGGCAATGAGGAATGATGGGAAAACCCTTCCTGCGCTCAAATCGCTTTGCGCGGAATTGGAAAGGATGCTGCTTGATGGGAAAATAGAGGAAGGGGAGAAGGACAAGGCAAAGCATCTTGAAATTCTGCGGAAAATTTTGGAGGGGCGAGCGGAAGGGATGCTAATGAAGCTGGAAGCTGCGGAAAAACGCCGCAAGGAAATGGGAAATGCCATAATGGATGCGGAAAGGAAAGTTGAAGAGTTCCGAAAAATCCAAAAGGATAGGGAGGAACTGGTTGGGGAATTGACCAGGCTGAAAAAGGAAATCGATGAAAATGGAAGGGAAAGGCAAAAGAAGCTTCGGGCGCTTGAAGAGCAAGCCGGGAATTTCCTTGGAAGGGAAGTGGAAATAAAAGTTAAATGAGGGGAGCCAGGCGGAAAAAATAACGGCCGCCAATTATAACCGGCATTTTTTTAAGCATGATCGGGCCCATTTCATGAGGTAAATTCCAGGCTTGAAAAAGTTCCATAGTTTTTAAAAGGCGGATCGGCTAACCCGTACATGGTCCTCGAATTCCGCAGGGACGCCCTTAAGGATGGCATCGTAATTATCGCAAACGACCGAGCGAAGCGGCCCGTCATTTACGGAAAGGAGGTCACCTGCCCGTTTTGCAAGGGCGCCGAGCATACGACCCCCAAGACAAGCTTTGCCGTTCCATCGGACAAGGATTGGAGGGTTAGGGCGTTCGAAAACGTTTTTGCGCTAGTTGGTACCGGCGGGAAATATGTGGAATTGAATTCAGTGAATTCGGTTTCATACGCTCTAGGAAGGCACGAGGTGATCGTCGAAAGCGACGTGCATGAGGAGCTTTTCCATGAGCTGGGGGAGCACCAGCTGAAATTCGTGTTCGATGCGTACAAGAACAGGTTTGAGGCCCTCATGCAGGATGAAACTGCCAAGTACGTGCACCTATTCAAGAACCACGGCCGGAACGCGGGCGCAAGCATTGAGCACGAGCACGCACAGATCCTCTCATTCCCGTTTGTTCCGGAAATGATCGCAAGGGAAATCAGAAGCATCAGGGAAGGGGAAACGAAGGGGAAATGCCCAATATGCGAATTGCTCTCGAAGGAATCTGAAAACCTCCTTTTGGATAACGATTACTTCAGCGCGATCTGCCCATCGTTTTCAAGGTTCGCAAACGAGATCTGGATCATTCCAAAAGCGCATGTCTCGAGCATACTTGATCTTGATGAGGAAAAGGGGCTCCACATGATGAAGCTAATGAAGGAATGCATCCGAAGGGTGCATTTTGTCGTGAAGGATTACAATATCGTTTACCATAATGCGCCAAAGGGCGAAAAATCGCATTTCCATGTGGAGATTTACCCAAGAAGCAGCTATTGGGCCGGAGTTGAACTGGGAACCGGCGTCATTGTAAATCCGAAGAGCGAAAAGGATGCGCTGCAGACCCTGAAAGCGGTAAAATGATCAATTGCCCCACCGCCACCTTTATTGGATGGGGAGCTCATAATATCGAAAAAGGAAAAGTACCCCGACCCGTTTTTGGGCAAAACCCTAATTCCCTACCCCCTAGCTTGCGCTAGGAATGGAAAAAATAAAGGAAAAAAACAAAAAACTCTAGACCGCGCTGTAGGGATCAAAATCCGTGCTGGGCCTTACGGTTGGGGAGGGTTGGTCGTAGTCAACAAGGGGCACTGGCTGGTTGTTGCTTAGCTTGAAATTGAATACGCCCTCTGCGTGCACCTTCCAGTCGTAGATGTAAGGCGCAGCGCTTTGGCTTTTCATCGAGTATTCGGGGTTGCCAAATGCGGCATTTGGAATCATGTGCGCCAGCACCGGCGGCTGCATGCTTACGGTCCGAAGAACCAGCCAGTATTTCCCGGGCTGGAGGGTTGTTTTCTGCGGTGTGGTGAATTCCACCCATTCGAAATCGGATGGGATCGTCGAATACCCGGTTGAGAGGCTTAGTTGGTTGGAGCCGGATGGCTTGCCATTTGCATCGGGCCTTATTTCGGCAAAAACATCAAAAGTCTGGTAATCGGAGGAGGATTTTTTCATAAGGACGTAGATCTCCTTCACGATGAGCTTGTCCTTGAGTTCGAATGCCTGCGCCCTTGTGGAAGTGGAGGTTATTTCGAAAGAATTAGTGCCCGAATCATCCTCAAAGAAGCCAAATGGCTCCGAAACGAGCTGGAAAGGATATTTGTTGTTCACGATATCGGATTCATCCTCGAAATAGGGGGCGGAAACCCTAAGCTCCAAGTTGTAATCGCGCGTTTGGTCTGTCGAGAACTTGAGTGTAACGGCGTTGGTTTCTAGCAGGGCATCGATTGTATATTCCGTGATCTTCCGGTTCCCATCATATAGGCCAACTGCAGCGGATGTTGGAGCGCCATCGCAAGAGCCCTTTTCAAAGAGAACTTGGGCGCTAATGTCATATGAGGAGCCATACGTTGCCTTATCCGGCACTACGACATCCCCGAACTTAAGGTCGGGCTTGGTGCACTCGCCCGTTGTAGGACCGGATGTTGCCTGAACCGAGGGGGTTGTTTGCACCTCAACCGTCGGTGCCGTTGAAGGATTAGGGGTTGCGGATGCAGCAGGCGGCTGGCTTTGCAGGCAGCCGAATAGCAGGAAAAACCCAATCAATCCTATGAATAATGCTCCTTTCATCAAAAAACACCCCTCAAATTGATAAGTAGGGGAAGGGAGGGATTGAATTTAAAGGTAACTGCAAATGAAGGGGTCCAACAATATAATGTTGAGATGAAGTAATGAGACCTGCTGTGGATGGATTGGAATTAGTAAAATGCAATTGGGAAAGAAACGACCGTATTTTTTTCAAATAATGTTCATTAAACATGGGATTGGGGGAACATAATTTGTGAATGATCCAAATATTCGGGGGGGCACTGATTCCCATTATCGGTAATAAAAAATTAAGAATCAGGAAAAGGAAGAAAAATAAAAAGAAAAAAAGAAAAGAAAAGGGGGGCTTAGCCCCTTACAGAGTCCCTGTTCTCGTTCAACCAGTTGATCAGGGCATTGCCGGCCTCGGAAGTGTCCGCTGCAGAGTATCCTGCAACAACCAATTTCGTTGTGCCGTAAACCATGACCTCAGGCTGATCGCCCGTCTTCAGGTTGACCCCAGCCGCATTTGCAACTGTGTTCACGATCTGCCCACCAACAACGATCAGGTTGGCTGTGTCGGACGCTTGCGAGTCCAATACTACCAACGGGTTCGATGCCGTGTTCAGTGCCGTGACAACTGCCGCTTCACTTACGGATGGCGCGAGTTCGTCGATGCCGGTTATGTCGCCAGCATCTCCGCCTGCTATCGTCGCGGTAATCGAGTCGACCATGAGGGAGTAGCCGCCGCCTATTGTGTAGGGGTCGCCTTCCTTCAGGGTGATCGCCGCGTCGGAGCCGGTTGCACTTCCACCAGATGCTCCAGAGGTGAGAGTAAACCTGGCCTTCGCAATCTTCTTCGCATAGTTTATTGATGCGGAAGTCGAGGAAACTCCGTTGAAGATATTTCCTCTGCGGGTCGTATAACTCTTTTCCTTGGATGCTATGTTGTAGGCAGATGCTCCGGTTGTGCCAACGATATTCGCAGCAGCCTCGTAACCAATCTTGTCGATGGTCGTTGAGCCCTGGGTGTTAACGAACTGGTCGTTTGCATTGTCGTAGAGCAGGTTCAGGTGGTAGTTCGCTGCAGCGCTTGCCGAAGTTCCGTTGTTGTCTTCCGTAAGCTCCGGTATGGAGATAAGGACGACAGTGTTGTTGTTGCTCGGGTAGGACGCATTCATCTGCGTGAATTTCAGCACAGAAGACTCGTCGGTTGCGTAGTAATAAGTTACGGTACCGGTGCCAGTGCTCGTGTTTGAGTATTGGCTCGTGGTAGAGTCAATAAAGAACACGTTGCCGAAGTTAGCGTCGGATGACTCCAATGGAACGTATATGGAGTTAACCGTGCTGCTTCCGAACTGGAAGGCATTGCTCTTGCCCGAGGTTATGATCAAGGTGTTTGCAGTAAGGGTGCCACTTGAGTGGGTCATCCTATAGCCGGTCTTGATGCTGAAGGTTAGAGAGTCATAGTCGACTGTTTCTAAACCAAGGTAGTTCAGCTTGTAACCAGGCATTCCCTTGATCACATCTATCGACTCACCCGGATTAAGGGTTTGTGATAGGGGGGTTTTGTAGGTTTGGTCAAGGTCATTGTAGAGCATAATTTTCTGGATGCCCTCTGTGGATCCGACCAAGGCCGATTGGATTTTGCCATACCAGTTCTTGTGAGAATCGCCGCCGGTTATTTCAACACCGTTGCTTATAACAAGCTGGCTGGAGTACAGCGAAACGTCGGCAATGCCTTGCTTCGCGAATGCTCCGGGAAAGACCTTGTTGACCTTCACGACGATGTTATTCGCCTCGGTAATGGTCGCTGAGTCTGTCTCACCAAGGTACAGCCTCTTGACGAGTACGCCGTCCTTGTCGGTTATGTCGAATTGCGCCCTCTGTGGGGAGAACGCTGACAAGTCCTTCAAGGTGATGACATACCCTTCCTGGGTCGTTACCTGCTCATCGATGTTGAATGACTCCTTCCTTGTGATTTGCTTTCCGAGGGTGACGGATGTCACTGTGCCGTTCGAGGTTGTGTTGCCCCCGGTTACAGTGTAGTCGAATACCGTCCACTTGTCGCCAAGGAACGTTAGTTCAACATTGCCCTTCTTTAGCATGTCACTGTCGGATGTGCAAGCTGCATAGGTCTTTGCAGTATCAAAGCAAAGCGGAATCGGGTCGGTAAAAAGTACCTCATAACCAGTCTTCACATTCTGTGCTTGAACTGCTTTGTCGTTTGTGTCGTACGTGACGTATGCAAACGCATAGACTTTCTGCTCTTCCTTCGTGTTGGTGCTGCCCTTCGGATAGGTGATCTTGCCATCTGATGGCAATCCAGCTGCGGGGGAGAGCAAAGTTGTAGAGTCCTTAGTAATTACCTTCGGACCGAGGTTCGTTTGGAAGTACGCAGTCTGGGGGTCGAATGTCGTGCTAGTATTCCTTGTCAGATCGACATAGAAATCGACATCGTCCTCAACATACGCCTTCATTTCGTAGGCGGTTGCGGGGTTGACTCCGGGGGTCGTTATGGTAAGGCCCACTTCCTTATCATCCAGAGTGCCTCCGGTTGCGGAAGTCCCGAGCTTGTCGGTGTTCAATATCTGCACTGCTTGTGTCTTATACGCAAGGTTTCCAAGTACGGCCGCGAGGTTTGCTCCAACCACGACGTCCTCAGG
>JBDRLB010000040.1:0-39161 GCA_043813365.1 Microcaldota archaeon
ATGCGCCAGCCTTGAGTTTACGCGGAGTTAAACCGAATAATAATTAGCTTCCGTATGCACAGGTAAGCTGGTTTCCGCAAGGATTCGGGAGTTCGAATGCCTTGCCCCTTTCTTTATAAAAGAAAGCGGCGGTGGCTCCGCTGGAAAGAAAATGTTTTGATCTGAAAAATCAAATTCGCTTTTCTTTTGCGGCGCCATACGCTTTTCTTTTCGTGGAAAAGAAAAGCAAGGCGTGAAAATCTCCCCCCCGGCGTTCAATGTTTCGTATAAGTGATCAATATGGGAGATTATGACGTGATAATCATCGGAGGCGGGCCGGCAGGGCTCACAGCAGGCATCTATTGCAGCAGGAAGAAGCTGAAGAATGCCATAATTACCGTTGACACCGGAGGCCAGACGAACCTCACGAACCACATCGAGAACTATCCTGGGACAGGCGCTTTGCCCGGCCCGGATCTGATGGAAAAATTCAAATCCGAGGCGGAGAAGTTCGGCGCGAAAATAATTTACTCCCAGGTGAAAAAGGCGGAAAAAACAAATGACGGCAACTTCAATGTGATTGCTTCCGATGGGAAAACGTATTCCTCGAGAGCGCTCATCCTATGCTTTGGTTCGCTCCCGAAAATGCTCGGCGTTCCCCGGGAGGACAAGTTCCTCGGAAGGGGCGTTTCCACCTGCACCACTTGTGATGCGCCGCTGTTCAAGAATAAAATAACCGCAGTTGTGGGTGGAGGGAATTCGGCCGTGGAAGGTGCTTTGGAGCTCTCAACCATTGCAAGCAAGGTGTACCTGATCCATAGGAGGAAGGAATTCCGCGCGGACCCGATAACAATCGAGAAGCTGAAGCAGAAAGGAAATGTGGAGCTCATACTGGATGCTGTTGTGGAAGAAATCGCAGGGGAAAAGAACGTGAAATCCGTAAAATTGAAAATGAAGGACGGGAAGGCACGCGAAATCCCAATTGACGGGCTGTTCATTGAGATCGGTTATGAAGTAAAAACGGACATAGTAAGGGAGCTGGTTAAAATCAACGAAAAGAATGAAATTATTATTGATGCCAACAACCGCACATCCGTTCCCGGAGTTTTCGCAGCGGGGGATGTGACAACCGTTGCATTCAAGCAGACCGTCATATCGGCCGGGGAGGGCGCGAAGGCCGCATTGGAATGCTACAAATACCTTACGGGCGGGAAAATCGATTCGGTTGATTGGACCTGAATTTAACATCCTTTTTAAACCCTTTTTTAATGTCCCACCAAACCGTTTATAACTGCCCCGAACCCTTAACCTAGCTGTCTTTATGGACAATGAATCGCAGGAAATGTACCTGAGGACCATTTATGAGTTTGAGGAAGACGGAAAGTATGCGCGTGTGACCGATCTTTCCACCAAATTGAAAGTCGCTCCGGCGAGCGTAACCGAAATGGTCGGCAAGCTCGTAAAAAAGGGCTTGGTTAACCATAAGGCATATGGCGGCATAACCCTAACAAAAAAGGGGAAAAAAGGGGGAGAGCGCCTAATTCGGAAATTCCGGCTTTTAGGCTGCTTTTTGCGCGAATATCTGGGAATCACGAATTGCCTGCATGATGCATGCCGGCTGGAGCACGTATTCTCGGATGAAGCAGAATGCAGACTATGCGTCCTGATGGGCCATCCTACCAGATGCCCTAACGGCACGGTCATTCCGAAATGCAACAGCTCCCGGCCCTGCAGCGAGTGCATGAGGATAATGCGCAGGAAGATCCGACCACTTAAGAAAAAGAAGTAGCTTTTTTTATTTGCAATTGTGAAAGTGCTCCCTCATCCCATTATTTTTAGCATAAGCAAAAGGAAGGGCTGATGCAAAAGGTAAATTATAAGCGTATGCCTGCCGAGGAAAAAGATCGGTTTGATTGCATCCCTAACCGGACCCAATAAGCCTACTGGTTTCCTTCCGGCAAACACGCTTTTCCCAACTGTCATTCCCAGCAAAAACACCCCGAACCAGGGCAAAATCGGGAAATAATCGAATGTGTACCAGCCGGCCGGCCAGAAACCCAGCCAGAGGAGGTATGCGAATTCGAATGTAAACTGCTGTAGCCATAAACCAATGGTAATCAACGATGCCGAAAGGGCCAAAATCATTCTAGAGCTAATTTTCCTTTTCAAAATTGGAATTGCCAACAATGTCGCGATGCCGATGAGGTGCAGCACGCCGAACCAGATTGTCGCTTTAGGTTCATAGAGCCAGGTGGTGATGGTAATCGTGATCCCCAGCGCAAATATTCCCAAACCCCTTGATAGGTATTTGTTGCGGATGAATTTTCCAGTTTTATTCGCGTTCCGGGAATACGAAATGGAAAGTGAAACTCCCGCTATTGATACGAATGCGATCGCAACCAGCCTCCCGAGCCACCAAAGCAGCCCCTCATTCACTGGGAATTCTGCCGTCCCCAAATAATCGAGCGCGAACATCCAGTTGAACGCTACCATTCCAACTACTGAAAGTCCCCGGAAGAAATCGATTTCCCAAAATCTGCCCATGGTAAGGTTGGAACGCAGAAATTTTTAAGGCGGGCGCTTTCGACGTGCAATTATGCTAATCGCCGGGCTACTGCTGCAGCGTTATTTCCGCCGTTGCGTTAGCCCTGATGTCGAAGTATTTCGCCCCATCAGGAAGCAGGCCTATGTTGGTGAAAACGAACCAGCCGTCATCAGCGAAAAACCCGATTTTCCTGTAATTCTGCATGAACACCGGGTATTCCTTGATTTCAGGCGAGAGCAGGAACGTCGGCGCCCAAGAGAGATTGTACATATTGGTGATATTCATCCCGGGCTTCGAATCGAAATCGTAGTAATATGCGGAATCGGTGTATATTCCATTGCTGCTGATGAATTCCACATACCCGGTAGTGTTGAAGCACTCGGGGCACCTCTCGCCTCCCTTGATGTAAATCGCAGAAACCAGGCCCTTGATTTCGCCGGTTTTTAAATCACGATAAGGCGGATTGATCCCCCTAAGCACATAATTGCCATCGTTTTCCAAAGTGCCCATTTTTTCCAGCTCGGATGTGAGGTTTTCCCCGTAAATTGCAATGTCCTTGGAAACGATTATCGCAGGAAGCCTCTGGATGCCATATTTCTCAATGAGATCCTTGCCCTCGGTCCCATTGGAATCGATAATTTTTTCTTCCGTTATGGCAACCCCCCAAACCTCATTCAGGAATTGGCCCAGCACCGTTACGTTGTATATCATGTACGGGGAGAAATCTATTGACGCTTTGCCGCATTCCTCGCAGCTGGAATCTATGACCGTGCTGATCTTCACCCTCCCGACAATTTCCTTGTTGTTTAGGAGGTCCATGTAAGGCGGCGCGATGTCTACAAGCAGCCATTTCCCATCAAAATTCTTGCCCGCTTTGAGCAGGAGGTCCTCCAATTCGGGCATCTTCGAGATTTCGCCTGAAATGAGCATTGTGGGAACCTTGGTGATGTTGTACTTCTGGATAAGGTCCTTACCTTCCTGCGAATCATATGAGTATTTCTGAATATTGAGCTCCCCACCCATCTGCTGGATCACGAAAGCGATCGCGTCAATATTGAAGCAGTCCTCGCATTCGGGAACGGTAATTCCGGTCAAGTCGAGGTTGATTTTCGGCATTTCCGTTGAAGTGGGCGTCGGGGTCACAGTTGAAACCTGCACGCTCGGTGTGCTTCCAGATTGGTACTGATTCTGTATGTTTTGGACGACCAGAAATGCCCCCCATAACACCGCAATTATAAGTATGACGATGACCAGCTTCTGGAAAATGCCCTTGAATTCCATCTTCTCACCCTCTTGAAATAGCTAAGAATATCCAATGTTAAGTTTTTAAACGCAACCAAATTCTTATTAGCCGGTAGTGATGAACGAGGAAGGCGCCATCCGGAAAATACTGATGGATTACCGGAGGGTTGCTGTCGTGGGGATCTCGGATGAAAGCGATAAAGCAGGTTATTTCGTCCCCGCCTACCTTAAAGAAAACGGCTATGAGATAATCCCCGTTAACCCCAAATCGGTTGAGTGGAAGGGAAAATACTCCTATGAATCGCTTGAAAAGGTTCCCATTGCAATTGACGTGGTGCTGATTTTCCGGAAGCCCGAATTTGTCCCGGACATCGTAGCAAGCGCCGTGAAAATCCATGCGAAAGCGGTTTGGATGCAGGAGGGCATAATCCATGAGGAAGCCGCAAAGCTGGCAGAAGATTACGGATTATTGGTAGTGATGGACAGGTGCATGATGAAGGAGCACAAGAAACTTTACAATAGGCGTTGAGGCCGAATCTTGTGCTATTTCCTTATTTTCATTTTGCGAGCTCCTCATCAATTATTCTGCTCAATTCATTGACGCTCGAAGGCCCGATTATCGGCCGGCCATTAATGAAGAACGTGGGAGTTCCGTAAATCCCCTCGGCAACTCCCTCGCCGAAACTCTTTTCGATTTCCGTTTTGTATTTTCCGTCAATCAAGCATACGTTGAAACTCCCTTCATTCAGTCCCAATTGCCTTGCCAGCTCCGTCAATGATGATATTCCGCCGCTCCTGACCTTTTCCTGATTGTCAAACAGCGCCTGATGGTATTCCCAGAATTTCCCCTGGTCTGCCGCGCATTCGGCGGCTTCGCTGGATTCCATGCTGAAATTGTGCGAAGGAAGGGGGAACGGCTTGAACACGAATCGGATCTTATCCCCGTATTTTTTCCTGATCTCCCCGACGTTGGGCTGCGCCTGCTTCGTATACGGGCAAGTATAGCAGCCGACCTCAATGAGCGTGATTTTAGCATCAATGGGCCCGATAATATGGCTGCCCAGATCCGAGGGTGCCATTAATGTATTGTTGCTCAATCCCGGCACCAAGCATTCATTCTCATGCGGCTGATTGCTCCCGAGCGGATCGAAGATGCAGAAAGCGTTCGAGTCCGGGCCGTTGCAATTCCCGTAGAGCGCGTAATTGTACAACCCCTGAATGATGAAGAATGTTGAAATGAGGAAGAGCGCCACAAACAGCCAGGAAAGCAATTCGAAATATTTGTTCACATATTTTGTCAGAATGGGGGAAATTTTGAATGTTCTGGAAAGGATTCCCCTCCTTAACCGGTCGTCCAAGCCGCCCTGGCACGGCTTCAGCTGCGCCATCCTGAATACGCACTCGAACGCCTCTTTTGCAAGCGAACGGTATTTTGCGCTGAAAATCCCCAGTACCCCGAATACCACCAACCCGATTATGCAAAGAACCATTCGACCACTCCCATAAATGTTTACTAACTATATAAAAAGCATATCTTTTTCGTTCGCATTCGAACAAATATTCGGATAGTCGGATTTTGCCTTATTCCATTTTATTCCTAAATCATATCGAATTGTTGATTGCCTTGATGTTCATCCGCTCGTATTTTTCCAGGCTGGTTTTTTGCATTTGGGAGAGCTTCACTATGGGTGAACCCCAATGCATCGCGATCCAATCTCCCGGCTTTAGCTCATTCCCCAAATCCGCAATGTCGGTTTTCAGGGGAATTTCAATTTTCCTGTACCCCTTCCAAATGAATTTCCGCCTCCTCATGTCTATGGGCTCGAATTCAACTTGCGCGATTTTCGTGGGCATATCGTATGTCTCATCCTTGATATGGCGAACGATCCCGAAAGGCACCCTGCACTTGTCCGCATTCGCAATATTCCATGGAACTTTACCGGTGATGAACCTGACATAGTAAACGTGGAAGGAGTGGTGCGGAACAATCCCATTCGGAAGGTATTTTGCCAATTTTGCCGCCTTATACTTGTTCATTTTCCCTTTTCCCGTAAGGTCTTCCAATATCATTGCCTGCATCATTTCCTTTGGGATATTTTCAAGCAGTCCGTTCCCCAGCCAATACGCTTCGCAAACTTCGTAATCGAAGGGATCCATGCCGTTCGCATTTGCGATCAGCTTCAGGTACGGGTAATGGCCCTCGAATTTTGTTATGGCGTTCTGGAGCGCAATCGCATTGGCCCTGCTTTTATCCTTGAGGTAATCCGAGAATATTTTATGGAAATCATTCGGACCGCAATATTTAAGCCGGTTTGTCACGCTCCCGAACCTTGCGGCGAGCTCTACGCCTTCCATTCAGATCCCCCCAAAATTTTCGATTTCAGCAGGCTGAAGGAGGAACCGAGCTGGGAAATTCCCACAATCGCCAATATGCCCGCTGTTATCAGCAGCAACCCGAATGCATCGGAAATTGAAGGCGCTTTCCCGAGGAACGTGTAATTTAGGAAAGCGGTAATGGGCCCTCCCAGTGTGAGTATTGCAGTTGCTGTAGTAGCCCTTGCATGCTTGAGCGCCGAATAGAATGTGGAAACGAACAGGAAAAGGAATGCCCCGCCTACGGCGACCAATCCGAAATTGAGTGAAAATACAGTGCTAACCAGGGGAGCTTTGCCTGCAACCGTCAGGTACACTGCTATTGCAATAAGCCCGAAGGATAGCCTTCCGAAACCTACAACTGCAGGGGAGATTCCCTTATTCTCCATCACCCACTTCGAAAGTACGTATTCGAATGCCCAAATGATTGTTGCGGCGAGTATCAGCAATTCACCCATTCCAATTGCAAATGCATCTGATTTCCCCAACAAAAACGCGTTCCCCACCAACACTATCCCCGCGCCAATAGCCGCGTTCCTCGAGGGCTTTTCCCTAAGGATCAGCATTGCGAAAATTGCGGAGAAAACGAACACCAGCCTATAGAGGAACGACCCCTTTATTGCAGGAATCATGCTCAGCCCCTGGAAAAACAGGAGGAATGGAATCCCTCCCCCAATGATCCCAATGAGAAGCAGCCATTTAAGCTGGCGAACCCCGAATCCAGCAAATATTTTCCTTTGATGCATAAATAACAAAGCGGCTCCCAGGAATGTTGCCGCGGCTGCATTTTTCAGGAATGTGAACGCGAACGGATCGAGCGAATTCACCGCACTGCCGCTTACAAAAACGGAAATCCCGCTGATCAGCGCGGTAGCGAATGCAAATAAAATCCCTTTCTCCTCACCCATAGTACCCCCCAGTTTTTGTTAATGCATCAACGTTAAAAAAGGCTTATGCCGTATTTGCTCCATTATCTTTTCCGAATCAATTAAACGGTCGTTTTAAATGGCGAAGAAACTCAAGGTGGGATTGTTTTCCTTCTCGTGCTGCGAGGACAGCTCGATATTGTTCCTGGAAATCCTCAACGAGCACTACAAGGAATGGCTTCCCCTTCTTGATTTCAGGTATGCGCGCGTGCTTAAGACGAAGAACGAGCTTTCCGACATTGATGTCGCGTTCGTGGAGGGCGCAATAGCAAACGAGCATGACCGGCAGAAGGTGCTTGAGATCCGGAAAAATTCCAAAAAAGTAGTTGCGATCGGCTCCTGCGCATGCACCGGCCTTCCTGCGGGGCAACGGAACACTTTCAATGAAAGCCAGAAAAAGGAAATCAAGTTCCTGGTGCAGAAATTCAACATGCTGGATAAAGTGCTTTCCATCCCGCAGGTGGTGCAGGTTGATGACCTCGTAGTAGGATGCCCAATGGATGAGCAGAAGTTCGTTGAAGTGCTGGGAAAATACCTGAAGGAGTTTGGAGTGGATGGGAAAAATTGAAGTGGTTTTTGTATGCACGAGGATTTCGACATCAATCTGGAGGCAATAAGCAAGATAGAGGGCCACGCTGCGCTTTCCTTGAAGGTGAGGAATGACGAAGTGGAGGATGTGGAATTCAAAATCGTGGAGCAGAAGCGTTTCTACACGCAGGCAGTGCGGGGCAAGCCTGCCGTGAACGTGGCGCAGCTTGTCTCAAGGATTTGCGGCACCTGCTCAATTGCGCATCTCACATGCTGCCTCGAAGCCGTTGAGGATGCACTGAAGGTGGAGCCGTCCGATCAGACGCGCATTCTCCGCAAACTTACAACCTACGGGATGTACATCCGCGACCATGCGATGCATCTTTACATGTTTTCCCTTCCCGATGTTTTCAAAGTCGATTCGATCCTTGCACTCGCTGACACCCACCATGAGCTAGTCGACCAGTGCTTCCAGGTTAAAGCTGCCGGAAATAATATGAGCAAATTGGTAGCGGGAAAGGCGATCCATGCCACTTACCCCATAGTTGGGGGGCATTCGCAAATACCCGACAAGGAGGGAGTGAAGAAATCAATTGCGGAGCTCAAGGCCGCAAGGGAGCAATTGTGGGACATGATGGAAATCTACAAGAATTGCGATTTCCATTTCGAGCGGCCGACGCGATTTGTTTGCACGATGAATGATGATTTTTCCTACCGGGGCGACGAGATAATCAATTCCGAAGGGCTGCCCATCCCCAAATCCCATTATTTATGGCATCTCCAGCGGGTCATTATCCCTTACTCCACTTCAACCGGCTTCCAATTCAGGGGGAAGGAATTCATGGTCGGCTCGCTCGCGAGAATAAACCTGAAGAAAAATTCGCTCCATAAGGACACGCGTAAGGATGCATCCTCATACATTTCGCAATTCCCTTCCATGGACATTTACAGGAACAACCTCGCGCAGGCAATCGAGACGCTCCACTCCATCGACCATTCCATTGAGCTTCTGGAAACAACGGACTTCAAGCCAGATCCGCCGGTCCAGGTGAAGCCGCAGGCTGGTGTGGGAATCGCTGCCATCGAAGCGCCGCGAGGGACACTTTATTACCACATCGAAGTTGATGAATACGGCAAGGTCCGCCAGCTCAATCTGGTAATACCGACCGCGCAAAACCAGGTAAATATGGGGTTCGATGTGAAAAAGCTTGTTGAGGAGAATCTCGACAAGCCGAGGGACGTGCTAGAGTTCGAAATAGAGAAGCTGATACGCGCCTACGACCCCTGCATGAGCTGTGCGACCCATTTCCTAAAAGTCAAGTGGCTTTAGGCATCAAATATATCGAGGCATGAGCGATTTGAGCTCTTCCAACGCCTTCTTTTTCGGATACCTCTGGGGGACGCCGAAAATCAACACAGAATCAAGCCTGCCTGATTTTTTGAGTAACTTCAGCGTAATCCCCAAGTCAAAGTCGTGCATTGAGATGATGCGGTCAAGGTGCAATGATTCGATATCGGTAATCACTTCCACTTTTTTTATCCCTTGCACAGAATCAATGATCACAAGTTCCCTTCCGCAATCCTCTATCTGCTCGACCGCATCGACCTCCTCGAAATCAATTTGAGGGAACTCCTTCCGGAGCTGCGGCAATATTTTTAGCGGAACGCTGTCCTGCGGCACAAGCATGTTCCCGAAAACAAGTATTTTCCTTTTTTGCATAAAATGAAACCCGACAATCCAGTGGGATTTTCATCTGGAATATTTTTTCCCAATTCGTTACCAAACGCATCTTTTTTAATTGTCCCTGCTTTAATCACAGCGGTTCATATGGAATTCAAGGCAGAAACGCTCGACATCCGGACTTACTTTGACAAGGCCACATCAGAAATCCCGCATACGCGCATATACAAATTCAAAATCCTGGAGGGTGTTGATTTCCAATACAAGGCAGGCCAGTTCTGCCAAATTTCATTAGATGATTTTCCCTTGAGGGGCAATCCAAACCTCTTAAAGTGGTCATCATACTCCATAGCTTCATCCCCAGACCAGAAAGGCCACTTGGAGTTTTCAATACGGCTGCTTGACACGCCCGGTTTCACGAACCATCTCCGCGAAGCCTGCGCCGTTGGCACGAAAGTGAACATCCGCGGCCCGTTCGGCGTTTTCACCATGATCCCGGATCCCAAAAGGCTCATGTTCGTCTGCACCGGCACAGGCATTGCGCCCTTGATCTCCCACATCTGGTCATTGCTGAATTCCGGTTCCCAAATCCCCATCACGTTGTTTTTCGGCTTCAAGAACCCGGATGTTTACATTTTCCGGGAAGAACTGGAGCAGATGGCAAAAGAGCATGCCAACTTCAAGCTGGAGCCTACAATAACGGATGCTGGAAGGGAGGACTGGAGCGGAAGGGTCGGCATTTTCCACGATTTCCTCCCGAATTTTCCGTTTGAGAAGCCGGAAGAGACGGACGTTTACATCTGCGGCAACCCTAAAATGGTGGACGATGTGAAGCAGATTTTGCCGCAAATCGGATTCAAGCCTGAGAAAATTCATATAGAGCCATGGTGAAACAACATGAAATCGAAGAAGAAGGCCGTAAAAAAAACTGAAAAAAAGAAGGAACGCAAGGGCTGCTGCGGCTGCTGTTAAAGAATAGCGACTTCACTTTATAGATTGTCACCGTTCGAGGAGCGATTTTTTCAGCTCCTCCTTCAGGTGGACGACCCTCATCTTTCCGGATTTCTGCACATCGATGATGCCCATCGACTCCAGCTTTGCTACGATGCGGTGCGCTTTCAGCCGGGTCATCCCGTCAAGCCTGGAAATTTCCGCCTGCAGTATTTTCCCGTTGTTCCTCAGTAGCTCCTTTATCACCTGCTTCTCCTCCTTGTCCATGAACCTGAGAACCAGCTCTGCAACTGCCTTCGCTTCAAGCCCCTTCTTCTCCACCTTTTCCCCCAGCAGGTAAAATACGGCCGCACCGACAATAACCCCGACAATCGCAAGCAATACCATCAGCTCCACATGGAAACCGAAGAGCAGGTGGTACATTGAGGAAAGTGCGGAATTGTCCGGTGCCTGGAATGAGAACACGGTCAGGAATATCAGCAGCGCAAAAAGCGCTATCAGCAATATTGCGAATGCGGTTTTTTTCATAGAAGCCATTGTTTCCACCTGATTTCATATTTTCATGTTGTTTCAATAATCTGAAACACTTCTGCCTCCTGTTTCGTGTTTTTGAAACAATACTGTTGGTTGTTTCAAGAATTTATATATATTGTTTCAACCATAAGCTTATGTCCGGAAATTGGATATTTTTGCATATTGTAGTTTATTGGCTGTAGTATGTTTTGTAAGAACGGGGTGTGGTTATGGAAAGGAGCATGCTCATGCTAATCGCAGTGTCGATTGCAGGGGTTTTGGGGCTGGTGATGTTTGCACAGATGACGGCGCCCGCTGCATCTGCCGTGGAGGAGGTGCGTTTGCAGCCGACTTTTATTTTAGGAAGCGGCGAACCTACGGCCAATGCCGGGGAAGTGCAGATAGTTGAAATACGAGCGCTTGGGACCGGTTTTTACGATAAGCAAGAAGTGCGGGTAAAGGCGGGTGTGCCCGTCAGGCTCCGCTTTTCAGCAGAACTGAGTTCTGGCTGCGGCAGGCAGCTTGTGATGCCGGATTTCGGCGTCAACCTTATTTCAAGGAGCGGTGAAACAGTTGAGGCGGAATTCACGCCCCAAAAGGGCCAATATCCGTATAGGTGCGGAATGAACATGTTCCGCGGCGTGTTATATGCCAACTGATTCGAGGGTGATTGGTGATGAGGAAAGTGTTCAAGGTTGAAGGGATGCACTGCAATAGCTGCAACTGGCTTATTTCAGAGAATGTCAAGGAAGTGAAAGGCGTGACGGATGTGAAGGCGGATTTCCGCACCCGTGAAACGGTCGTGGAATTCGAGAAGCCGGCAACCGAGGAAATGGTCGTTAAGGCAATAGAAAAAGAGGGGGATTACCGGGTGGAGAGCACAAGCTGAATTACTATTGGTGATAAAATGGCGGAAAAGACCGTTTTCATAAAGGAATTGAATTGCGAGGCGTGCGAAAAAGTCGTGGGAAGGGTGGCAGCAAAACACGGGGTCCGGCTTGAAAATGTCGATTTCCAGCAAAAACGGGCAATGCTGGAGGGAGAAGCCGCGCAAATGGACGGCATGGCGCAGGAGCTGGAGGAAATGGGGTACTCGACGTCCTTCGAAAGGGTCCCGAGGATCGGGAAAGGGAAGCTGCGCCTCAAGAATTTCATACGCGGCTCCATTTTCGGCCGAGAAAATTACAAAACCGAATCGAGGGGGTTGGAGCTTCTCGTATTTTCGTTTATCCTCCTAGCTGTTGCAACCATCGGGATGAATTCAGCCGGGCTTTTGACTTCCGACAACATGAATTATGCTGTCCTTTCGCTAATTTCGAGCTCGATAATAATCGCCGTAGCTTGGCAGGTCGAAGCATACCGGGATTCGTTCACCCACATGAACGGGATGATGATAGGCATGACTTTGGGGATGACTGCTGGCTTTTTGGCAGGTGCGCTGATCGGGGCAACCAACGGGATGTTCCTGGGATCCGTATACGGAATGCTGATTGGGATGCTCGCAGGTGCATATCTCGGCTATTGCTGCGGGGTCATGGGCATACTGGAAGGGCTGATGGGAGGGGTCATGGCCGGCACCATGGGCGCAATGCTTTCCGTCATGATGGTTTTCGACAATTTGAAACTTTTCCTCCCGATACTTTTGGGCAGTTTCATGCTTATCATGTTCGGGCTTAGCTACATGATTTACAAGGAGAATGTCGGCTTCAAGGCGGAGAGGCCTGGAATTGGCATATTTCTTGCAATCGCGTTATTGATACACCTGCTCACTCTGCTGATAATGGTATACGGTCCCAAATCAGCAGCGGTTTTATTAGGGTAATTGCAAGGCAAATATTTTAGGTGAAATGAATGAAAGCAAAATTCGACATTATCGGCATGCATTGCGCAACCTGCAGCCTGCGCATCACGAAGGCGCTTAAGAAAACGCCCGGTGTGCTTGATGCGAATGTCAATTACGCGGCTGAAAAGGCGGATGTCGAGTATGACGAGGCAAAAGTTACGCTGAATGAAATGATGGGCGCGGTTTCAGCGCAAGGCTACAAGGCGATTCCTCAAGAGAACACGGACTTGGGCCAAAATGCACACTCGATTGCTCATAACGCCGGCAGCGGCCACACCCACGCTGAAATGCTCCGGAAGGATGAATTCGAGCATCTGAAGAAAAAGGTGCTCGTCTCATTTGCACTTGCAATCCCGGCATTCCTTGTCGGGATGTTCGGGATGGATTGGCCGAACCAGATGCTTATCCTTTTCTTCCTTGCAACACCGGTGCAATTCTGGGCCGGAAGGCAATTCTATGGCGGCGCCATTTCCGCCCTGAAGGCACGGACCGCGAACATGGATACCCTCGTGGCAATGGGCACCTCCGTCGCGTACGCTTATTCCGTCGTGGCGCTTTTCGGTTACGTGCAGGAGCAATATTTCGAGATCAGTGCGGTATTGATCTCTTTCGTGCTTCTGGGGAAATACCTCGAAGCATTCACAAAGGGGAAGGCGGGCGAGGCAATCAAGAAATTGATGGGCCTCTCCCCCAAAACCGCAATAGTCGTGAGGGGCGGCAAGGAGTACAAATTGCCAATCGAACAGGTAGTAGTTGGGGATTTGGTAAGGGTTCGCCCCGGAGAAAAAATCCCAGTTGACGGCGTTGTAATGAGCGGGGATTCCACTGTTGATGAATCAATGCTTACCGGGGAATCAATGCCCGTTGGGAAAACAAAGGGCTTGAAGGTGTTCGGCGCAACCATCAATAAGCATGGCACGATCACTTTCAGGGCGGAGAAGGTCGGGAAGGACACGGTCCTTGCGCAGATTGTGAAGATAGTGGAGGAGGCGCAGGGCAGCAGGGCGCCGATACAGCGTTTTGCTGATGAAATTTCGGCAAAATTCGTCCCTGCTGTAATTGTGATCGCCATCCTCGCCTTTGCAGGCTGGATGCTACTCGGGCAGCCATTCCATTTCGCGCTCCTTGCGGGCGTTTCCGTGCTTGTTATAGCGTGCCCTTGTGCCCTGGGCCTAGCAACGCCTACTGCGATAATGGTGGGCACAGGAATGGGCGCGGAGAAGGGGATACTGATCAAAAACCCAGAAGCGCTCGAGCGGACCGGGAAAATCAATGCGATAGTGTTCGACAAAACCGGCACGATCACTGCAGGCAAGCCCGTAGTTACGGACATATTGCCGCTGGGGAATCTGAAAGAAAAGGAAATTTTGCAGATTTCGGCCTCTTTGGAAAAACCCAGTGAGCATCCCCTTGCTGAGGCAATTGTAGGCGCGGCAACGGAAGGGAAAATCAGCCTGAAAAAAATATCTGGGTTCGAGGCAGTTCCTGGCAAGGGAGTTGGTGGTAAAATAGGCGGCCAAAATTATTTCATGGGCTCTCCCAAACTGATGAAAGTTAAAAATAGCCGGCTGGAAGCTCTTGAGGAAGCGGGAAAAACGACCATGGTGCTTTTTGAAGGGAGGGAAGGGAACCTGAAAGCACTTGGAATCATCGCTGTCAGGGATGAGTTGAAACCCAATGCAAGGAGGGCTGTTGAGCATTTGAGGAGGATGGGAATAGAATCCGTTCTCCTTACTGGTGACAATGAAAGGACCGCGAAAGCGATTGCCAGGGAGGCGGGAATCAGGAAAGTAATGGCAAATGTTCTTCCGCATGAGAAATCCGCCAAAATCAAGGAGCTCCAAAAAACGGGCAAAGTGGTGGCAATGGTGGGCGACGGGATAAATGATGCACCTGCTTTGGCACAGGCTGATGTGGGAATTGCAATGGCCAGCGGAACAGATGTTGCGATGGAAAGCGGCAGCATTGTTTTAATGAAGAGCAACGTTGAAGACGTGCCCCGCTCGCTTCAATTGGGAAGGAAAACTCTTTCGAAAATCAAGCAGGGGCTTTTCTGGGCGCTGATATATAATATTGTAGGGATACCTGTTGCAGCAGGGGTGCTCTACCCCTCAACGGGAATTCTCCTTTCGCCGGCAATTGCAGGTGCAGCAATGGCGATGAGCTCGGTTTCGGTTGTGGTGAATGCGCTTACATTGAAGTTGACTAGGCTATGATGTTCAATGAACTAATAATTGGGTCGGGGCAGATTAATTTTTTTCAACCTAATCTTTTTTTCCTCCGGTATAGTTCTGCAGTCTCCCTGATTCCCCGATCCATTCCCTTTAGCCAAAGTGCAATCCTGGTTTGGGTATCCGGCTCCAGCCCGACCCTGCTTACCTGCTTTAGTCTCGGGGCCTCCGCACCTGCGCTTGTCTTCACAAATCTGTAGCCGAATTTCCGCAGATGCTTTACTGCAAGGATTTCCATGAGGAATGGGAGCCCACTGGCCTTTTTTCCCGGCAGGTTGACTCTCGGATTGTAAAGTTTGCTTTCAGCTGTCTCAGGATCCCTATCCCATTTTTCAAAATATATATGGCCGACGTAGGGGATATTTGTGTGTCCCAAAACGTCGAGGAGTTCCTCTGCATAATGGGCCGGAATGCGGATTTTATTTATGAGACTGTGGATCTCGTTGAAAGGAGGCTGAAATGCAGTTTCTGGCAAATCCTCCTTTTTCCCAGCTATCCGGAATTGGAAATTCAAACTGTCTGGAAGTTTCATATTTCGGACTTTTTCTGTGGGCACATTGCAGTATACTCCAAGGTACGCCCGTTTTTCCGGCTTCTTTTCTTCCATGAATACAATTCTCCCGCCATACTATTTTAAAGGATGCGTGCGTATTGTAAAAACAGCAATTCCCACTGTGAGAAGCCGATGTTCGTCGAAAGCGTCCAGCTCAAAAATTTCAAGTCCTTCAAGGATGCGAAAATACACCTAGTGAAGGGCTTCAATGCGGTCATCGGGCCCAACGGCTCCGGCAAGAGCAATATTGTTGATGCAATCCTATTCTCATTAGGGGAAAGCCGCATACGCAATTTGCGCGCCAAGAAAACACCCGACCTGATTTACACCCATTCCAGAATTGCAGAGGTGGATCTGCTGCTTTCAGACGGGAAAGGGGAGAAGGTGGAGATAAGCCGCGCAATCAGGAAAGACGGGAAGCTGCGCTACCGCATGAACGGCAGGCATGTCCACAAATATGTGATCGAGGATTATTTGCATTCGCAGGGCATCTCAACATACAATATAATACAGCAGGGGCAGGTGCAGCAGATTGTTGAGATGAATTCCAAGGAGCGCCGCACACTAGTTGACAATATCGCCAACGTGCTAGAATACGAGGAGAAGAAGAAGGAATCGCTCTCAGAGCTGGGGAAAGTTGACGACCGGCTCAAGGAGGCAAGCGTCATCATGGGCGAGCGGGAGGGGATGCTTGAAAAGCTGAAAAAGGACAAGGCGGATGCGGAGAGGTTCCTCCATTTGCAGCAGGAGATTGATCAGCTCCGCGCAACACTGCTTTCAATCGACCTCAAAGCCGTAGAAATAGAATTCGAGAATTCCGTCAATTCCATGGTTGATTTGAACTCGAAGAACGACCAGGTCCAGAAGGAGATCAACCGTTTTTCCGAAGAGATTGCAAGGCTGCAGGCGAAGAAGGACGAGATCCACGGCAAAATTTCCGAGAGGAGCGAGGGGAAGCAGCTTGTTCTGGAAAAGGAAATCGAGAGCCTGAGGGGGGAGATGGAGCATGCGAAAGCCGTCATCGAGGAAAGGAAGCAGCTGCTGCATAAAAACAATGAGAAAATCTCCGCGATGCAGCTCGAGAAGATGCGCGCATCTGATGAGGTGAAGGGCGCAAGGAAAAAGCTGGAGGAGGCTGCTGCTGAAATAAAGTCGCTCTCCAGCATAATGGGCGAGGAGCAGAAAAGCCTGGATGCGGTTGTGAAGGAAAGCAGCAAATTCACGGATGATTTCTTCAAGAGCAAGAAGGGCTACGATGATGCACAGGCGGAGATGCTTGCGATCAAGGAGAAACTGAACGCATTGCAGGCGGAAGCGGGGAAGCTGCAGGAAGTGCAGCACCTCAAGGAAAATGAGCTGAAAAGGCTGAAGCAGGGCCAGAAGGAGGACTATTCGGACAAAATCAACGCAGCTGAGGAGGCCAAGAAGAAACTCCACTCCGAGATGGGCGCAATCACGAAAAAACTTGACGAGCAGTTCGGGAGGGAAAAGGAGCTGAATGGGCAGATAGCAGAAACTGAAAAGGAGCTGCTTGCCGCGAGAATCAAAAGCACTGAAATAACCACCCGTCTCCAGCACTCAAAGGAAGCGGAAGTTTCGCGGGCGCAGCAGTTTGTTCTCGAGGAAAAGGGAAAGATGCAGGGCATCCACGGCACCGTAGAGGAGCTTTGCTCATATGATTCGAAATACTCCCTTCCCGTGCAGGTCGCATTAGGGGGCAGGATGAATTTCGTTGTAGTTGAGAATGTGAAGGTTGCGGAAAAACTCATCAACCACCTTAAGGAGAGGAAATTGGGCCGCGTTTCATTCATTCCGATGGACAAAATACGCCCATACGAGCTTAGGAAGGAGGAACTCGCATTGGAGAAGGAGAAGGGTGCCCTCGGTTTCCTGATCAACCTCATTGAATTTGACAAGAAATACCAGAAAGCATTCTCATTTGCGCTCACCAATTCGCTGCTCACAACCAGCATGAGGGAATCCGAGCAGCTTATAGGGAAGGTGCGGCTCGTGACGATGGATGGGGAGCTGATCGAGCAGGCGGGGCTTGTCACGGGCGGAAGTTACACTGAACGGGTCAACCTGCAAAAACTGAAGGATGCGCTTGAAGTGCATGAAAAGAAAGCTGCGGAAATGAAGGCGCTCAAGGAATCCATCCTTGGGGAGCTTTACTCCATCCAGGAAACGATGGGCATGGAAAGGAAGAAAAAATCCGAAATGGAAGTCAAGGCGCGCGCATTCGAGCTGGAAATCGGGAATTACAGCAAATTGGAGGCGGATTTCGATGAGAAAACGCGCAATGTCCGGGAAGCGATGAAGGAATTGCAATCGGAAATGGACCGCGCCTCGAAGCAGATAGGGAAATACGACGAGGAAAAATCCAGCCTCGTTAAGAAATTATCCGACCTCAACATACTTTCGCTTGAGCTGAAATCCAAAATCGATATAGAGAAGGAGAAGAATTTCGGCATTGCATTGAAGGAAAGGGAAAAGCGCCTTGCGGACCTCAAGTTCCAGATGAGCGACTACCAGAACCGGCAGGAGTCCCTCACAACGCAGTTCAATGCGTATGAGAGGGAGCATAAGAATTTGGAGAAGATGGAATCCGACTTGAAAGATGAGCTGAAGGCTGCAAAGGATGAAATTTCCAAATCGGAGCAGGTAATAAGGGAAACTGCGAAAATCACCTCCGAAAAGAACACCGAGCTGAAATCAATCTCAACGTTGCTTAACGATCTGCTGGAGGAGCGCGAAAAGCTCGACAAGCAGATCTACAAGGCAGCAACTGAGAAAGGAAAGTGGGAATTTGAGAGGGAAAAGATCGTTTCGGAGAAGCAGAAGAAGGAAGTCAACCGCGCGGTAGCGGAAACCAACCTGACAAACCTCAAGGCGGAATTCATGAAATACGAGCATATGGAGCTGCTTAAGATCACCGACAAGGCGGAACTTGTTTTCAAAGCGAGGAAAGCGGAGGAGGAGCTCGGCGGCATCGGAAGCGTGAACATGAAGGCCGTTGATGAGTATGAGATCCGCTCAAAGGATTTCGAGGAGCAGAAATTGAAGGTGCAGCAGCTCGCAAACGAGAAGAAGGCCATTGAGGACATGATCAATGCAATAGAAGGCAAGAAGATCAGCACCTTCATGGCCGCTTTCCATGCTGTCAACCAGAGCTTCATCAACCTCTTCTCGCAGATATTCAAGGGCAAGGGCACGCTCTTCCTTGAAAACGAGGCGAATCCGTTCGAGGGTGGGCTCACAATAAAGGCGCAGCTGGAGAACAAGGAGGTGAAATACCTCGAACTCATGAGCGGCGGCGAGAAATCCCTCATTGCCATACTTTTCCTATTCGCGATCCAGTCCTACAACCCCTCCTCCCTATATATATTGGACGAGGCGGATGCGGCACTTGACCAGGAGAACTCGAGGAAGCTGGCATTGCTGGTAAAGGAGCTCTCGAAGAACTCCCAGATACTTTGCGTGACGCATAACCAGATTACTTACAAGACATCGGATTGCCTCATCGGGGTAAGCATGGTCAAGGGTGCCTCGCAGCTTGTAGAGGTGCAGCTGGCGGAAAAGCAGGTTGCGGCGCAGGCGGGCAACACTTGAGTGTGTTCGAAAGGTATTTAAACTAAACTCGATAATTCTTTCTTGTTTCTGATTATAGGTGGTATCCGATGGTAAAATTCGCAATCGCAAAGCAGCTTGCGGGCAAACGCGTCATCACTACCGATGGCGAGGAGCTCGGGAGGATAGTTGACCTTTACCTGAGCGAACTCACCGGCAAGCTCGAGAGCGTGCTCGTTGAGCCCAACCCGGACTCCACCCTCGCAGTAAGGGCGAAGAAGGAGGGCGCCGGCCTGATCACCATCCCGTACTCTGCCGTGCTTGACGTGAAGGATGTGATGGTTGTTGACAGGAGGAATCTCACCTAATTTCAGGAAGATCAAATGGATCGACGGCGCGACCAGCAGGTCAAGGCCATTGCGGATGCGCTGCGCGCATACCAGACCAATCTTCATTCCCGAATAAGGAATCTTAGGGATTTACCCGCGTTCACTGCGCAAACGGATGCCTTCTCAATAAGTCATCCCCATTTTATATCGGCCGACTGGATTTTGAGGGAAAGGAACAAGATAATCAGTGCCCTTGCAAGGAATGCCCGCTTGCTTGAGAACGTCCACTATAAACTTGTGGTTACGGGAAGGAAAAATCGCGATTCGCGGATGCTGTCCGGGGGGCTTAGGAAACCGCCCAAGGAGCACCTTACTTTGACGCTCACATTGACGGATCCAACTTTAGCCGATCCAGTTTTCAGGGAATTTGGCAAACCGACGCCAATTTCGGAGGAAGAGCAGCGGCGCAAAAAATACATTCGGGAAGTTCTTGGCAGATGATTGCATTCACCAGTCGCTCAGGCTCTTTTGCTGCCCCTTCAGCTTCAGGCTGTCCGCATCCATCCCGAAAGCGGACAGGATTTTAAGGACTGCTGGAAGAACCTGGTTGTTGATGTAATAATCCGGATCATAATCCTTGGCCATTTCCGCAATAGTTGCTTTTTCCGAAATAGTCTTCCCCTGCTTGGTGATGACGTAGCTTATCATGGGCATGTCGTCAAGCACCATTCCGGCCTTCTTTGCTTTCTGCACAGCGCTTACTTCCGGGGAAATAATATCATACATCCCTGCCTGCTTCTTCAGCTGGGTCATTATGGACAGCTGGTCAAGGTGCACTTTCCCCGATTTCAGCTCGTCAATTGTATTTTTCGTCAATTCGATCGCCTTCGTCACATCGCCCTCCTTCAATATTATTTCGAGCACCTTCCTTTGCGTATCCTTGGCTATTTTGCTCCAGTCCCTCCTTACGAGCTCAAACCCGCGGATTTTGATTTTCCCCTCCTTGTTTATGAGCGCGTATTTTTTCTTCGCTCCCTTCTCCTCCTGCTTTTTGCTCACGAAAATGCCCCGAGGGTAGATGTCCTCCAGCTCGAGTTCCATTGTTTCGGGCAATTCCGAATTGATCGCATGCTGGAAATCGTGCACCTTCTTCTCGTCGCTTACCTTTCCGTAAAGTATGAAAATGGAATCCGTGTCCCCGTAAAGCACCTCGAATCCCGCCTCCTTCGCCTTTTCCATCGTTTTCTGGATGTATTCGCGTGCATATGCCGTAACCGATTCGCCCGCCTCCCTCGAGTAGTAGCGCGAACGCGCATAAAGCAGGTATCCGTACATGGAGTTAGCGACAATTTTCAACGCCCACTGCCTTGCATCCATCTGCCGGTACTCCACGCTCTCCGATTTCCCCTCCTTCTTCATTTTTTTCATTTTGTCCTTTATCTGGAAGCGCGCGTTCAGCACGTTCTGCAGCACCCTTGGCACCAATCCTTTTTTTCTTTTGCAGAATTTATGCCCCTGCGGGGAAACGAATGCCTCCTCCTTTGAGCAGCACTTGCAATTCAGCGTGGAGGAATCGATGTTATGGGAAATAATGATGGAAGGATACAGGCTCCTGAAATCAAGCACTGCAATGTTTTCATACACTCCGGGGTTTGGCAATTTTACAAATGCGCCCTCGACGGGATTAGCTGAGCGCTTCTGCACTTCCTCATACCTCGGCTTGCTCAAAATGATCTCCCCGCTGTTGAACGCCTCACGCATCAAAAGCATTTCAACAAGCTGCCCGGAAGTGCTCCTGCTGGCATCGAAAATTGTCATTCCGGTGAGCCTCGATAATTCAGTTTCAAGCGGGAGCACATGGTTTGCAAGCCTGAACGCCGCAACCGCATCGTTTTCGCAATAATCCGCCAGATGGTTCAGTTTCTGGGGGTCGTTCGAGTCCCACACCCTCCAAATATCCTCCTTCCTGACGTCCAACTTCTTCCCTCCCAAAATTTCCATGTATGCGACTTCCAGCGTCAGCCTTGGCAGTTTGTAAGCGCCGATCACATTCAGGAAAGAAACCACGGGAAAAACGTCGAAATGTATGCGGCCGTTCAATGAAGTTTGGGAGCGGATCCCCAGCGATTTGCTTTTAGGCGGCGCCCTGTCCCTTCCGAGGTGCATTTCCGCCCTCGTTGCTTTCGCGCGGTCCCTCAGGTACGGGAGGTCGAACTGGTCGCCATTGTATGTTGCAATGAAATCGACCTGCTTTTTCTTCAGGAACAATGCGAATTTTTCCAGCATCTCCTTTTCTGTTGGGAAAATTTCCGTGTTTGATTCGCGGACTTTTTTCTGGAAAGTGAAAATGCCTTTTTCGCCCTCATCCGCCCATCCAAGCATTATCACGGGGTCCGCCATCGGGTTCGGGACGGTTTTCGGGTTATAGGTTTCGATGTCCAGCCCCATCATATTAAGCGGGACCTCTGAATAATGCTCCTCCTTCACCTGATGGATTTTATTTATCATCCGATTGTCTCCAAGCTCGATTTCAACAAGCCCCATCGGCGTGAGCGCCTTGTCAATAAGGTACCTTTTCGTATATGATATCCCGTGCTCGAACGTCTCCCCGAATCTCTTCACTTCCTCCCGCATTTTGGTGACGTCAGAGGGATGCTGGCAAATCACCTTCAAAAAATCCTGCTCTTCCAGAAGTAATTTTCGCTTCGCCAATTCGACCCTTTTAATTTTTACCTCCTTCCCCCTGTCGAAAGAGCGCAATTTTGAAACCTCGTCCCGAATCCGATTGATTTCATCCGGACTCCCATCAGCCTTGAGGAAAAAATACGGCTCGAAATTAGAATCGTATGCCCGGAATGTTTTTTTTGTTTCCGCATCCTTCAAAAGGAGCCTGAGGAGCGATGTGCTGTTCTTCATCACGTACCCGACGTCGAGGAGATATGCGCGCTTCGTTGATGCCATTAGAATCAAATCCATTAGAACGCGAAGATATTAAATTGGTGCATTGGATGGGGAAAAAAATCATTCGCCCATCATGTAGCCGTATGAGATGATGAAGTTCGCAACACCGAGGAACCAGTGCACACTGAGGAAAAGTATCGCGCTAATCACAAGCGCGAACATGAAAAAACTATCCTTTCCCATGGGCATATGCATCGCGGATTTTCCATTATTTGCTCTTCCCTGCTTAATATTTTTTTCGGTATGCCTAAAAATGTACATTTTTTTGATCGAAGGCCCGCACAAATCCGATTCTGCAACATTTAGCTGGATTTGCGCAATTTTTTTGCGGTTTCCGGAAAGCCTCTGGGTAAAAATACCATACCTTGTGACCACCGTAGGGGAAAAACACAATTATTCCGATTTTTCCGTCTCCGTAATGCAAAAGTATTTAAAGGTATTCTGTTAATTTGTTGATGAAACACAATTTATCCTAAATTAAGGTTTTTGGCGAGGCGATACCCATGGAAAGCATAATCAAATCTGCCCTTCAGTCAGCTCCTACTGGAGTCCGCGGCGAGGAATTCGAGCACATCAAGATTGCCGTCATCGGAGTCGGGGGAGGCGGCAACAACACCGTGAACCGCCTGAGGAAACTCGGCGTGAAAGGAGCGGACCTTATTGCTTGCAACACCGACAGGCAGCACCTGAACATCGTTGAGGAGGGCGTGAGAAAATTCCTGATCGGGAAATCAGTTACGAAGGGCCTTGGGGCAGGCGGCTACCCGGAAGTAGGCGCAAAATGCGCGGAAATGGACCGGGATGAAATCCGCAGGGCAATTGAGGGCTCGCATTTGGTATTCATTTGCGCAGGCATGGGCGGCGGCACCGGGACTGGCGCAGCGCCGATCATTGCTGAAATCGCAAAGGAGATGGGCGCAATTGTCGTTGCAATGGTAACTTACCCGTTCGCCCTTGAAAGGGCAAGGGTATCCAAAGCGGAAGACGGGCTTGCGCGCCTGAGAAACGTTGCGGATTCCGTAATCATACTGGATAACAACAGGCTCGTACAGATTGTGCCGAACCTTCCAATGAACCAGGCGTTCCTGGTTGCTGATGAAATACTTGCAAAGGCAATTGGCGGGCTGGTTTTCACGATTACACAGCCTTCGCTTGTCAATATCGACTTCGCGGACGTGCGCTCCATAATGGGCGCTGGCGATGTCGGGATGATTGCTGTTGGGAGCGGAAAAGGGCCCAACAAGGTCGATGATGCAGTTGAAGGGGTAATGAAAAACCGCTTGCTGGATGTTGATTTTGCGGGCGCAAAGGGCGCCCTGATCCACATTGCCGGAGGTGCCGACCTTACCCTCGGTGATGCAATCCGCGCCGGAGAGAGGATAACCGAGCAGATGGATGCACGCGCTTCGGTCAAATGGGGTGCAAGGCTCCTGCCTGACTTCGATGGCAAGCTGGAAATTGTCGCAATAGTAACGGGCGTCACTTCCCCCCATATAGTTGGGAGGGAGTACGGCGTAAAGAAGGAACCGGCAAAGGAGCTCGGCTACGATATCGAAGTCATAGGATAATTTTCATTCAGGGGTTTTCCCCAATGTTATTTTTTCATGGAACCGCGCAGCGTTTTGCTGCCTCACCCGCATCATGTTTTTGCCTTTTCGGGCTAAAACCGCAGGCAATAATCGCTTGCATATATCGTTGATTTGTCGGTACCCACCGGAGGATGAGAGAATGGATAGTTTGATAGCCGATGCACTGAAATACAGTGCACACGAGAAGCTCCCCGAAGAGGGGAAGCAGTTCGCTCCCGCGAAACTGAAAATCTCAGTCGTAGGGGTAGGAGGCGCAGGCACGAATTGTGTCTCAAGGCTCAGCAAAATGGGCATCACAAGCGCCGAGACGATTGCCATCAATACCGATGCCAATCACCTGAGGCTCGTGGACGCAAACCGGAAGCTTCTGATCGGCGCATCCATGACCAAGGGCCTTGGCGCAGGGGGATTCCCCGAAGTGGGGGCAAAGGCAGCCGAATCCGCAAGGGACAAGCTGACTGAAGTTCTCAAGGACTCCGAATTGGTCTTTATTACCGCTGGAATGGGAGGCGGCACCGGAACCGGCGCTGCGCCTATAGTTGCAGAAATAGCAAAGAAGCAGGGAGCGATTACGGTCGGAATGGTCACCTTCCCGTTCGCGCTTGAACGCGCAAGGCTGGAAAAGGCGGACTCCGGGCTGGAAAGGCTCAGTGAAGTGTGCGATACCGTTGTTATAATAGATAACAATAAGCTCGTGCAGTTCGTTCCGAACCTTCCGATGAACCAGGCGTTCGCAGTTGCGGACACGCTGGTTGCTAAGGCAGTCAAGGGCATTGCGGATACCGTGATGCTACCATCGCTGATGAACATTGACTTTGCCGACCTTCGGATGATCATGGGCAATGCGGGTACCGCCATGATATCCATCGGGGAGGCGAGCGGCACCGACCGCGTGCAGCAGGCAATCCAGAGCACACTGGAGCACCCGCTGCTTGATGTCGACTATGCCGGTTCGAAGGGCGCGCTCATCCTGATCAACGGCGGTCCCCAGCTTACCCTGGGAGAGGCTGTGAAGATCGGTGAGGGCATTACTGCCGCATTCGACAGCAAGGCGTACGTGAAATGGGGCGCGAGGATCTCTCCGGATTTGGGGGACAAGATCATCGTGACCGCCGTAGTAACGGGCGTCACTTCGCCCAACGTGATCAAGCACGAGGAGAAGAAGAAGCAGGCTGTGAAGGAATCCCTCGGATTGGAGAACATCAATTTCATCTGAGTTCTCCCTTTTTTTATTTTTTATTTTCTTTTTTTGGGCAATTTTACTTTTTCTACTTGACTTTGAATATTTTACATTAAAAATAAAGTTTATGCACAAACATCCTGCTTTTATCCAATAAATAGATTTAAATACTGCCTAATTATACTCATTTTCGTGTATACTAATTTTATGCCAGGTGGTCTGCCGTGAACAGAATTGCCATATACCTGATAGCTCTAATAATACTTGCGGGATTCGTTTCCGCTGCTGATTTCAATGCTTTTACCGTCACGGCATCGAGTTCCACTGTCGGTGCCACCGCAGTCTATAACCTCACCATCAATGTAACAAACGATTTCTACAATTCGAGCAATGTCTCGATTTATTTCCCAGCGAGTTTCAATGTCAGCCTTGCCGAGGTAACGTCTTCTGCCGGGCTTGGAGCCAATGGCATTACCACTGTAACTGGCCAGGAGGTCAAATTCACCTATGATAATGCGACGATTGCCGCAGCGACAGAAATCTCCCTAGGCATTTCGTGGGTGGTCAACAGGCAGACAACCGGCGCATTCAACATTTCGGCACAGATAAACAACGAAACCGATGATTATTTCCTTGACGGCGGCGGCTCCAACATCATGAACCTTGCGCCTGGAACGACACATTATATTATACAGACCTATTCCAGCACAACGCCGACTGCAGGGGAATCAATTACCGGCCAATTCGTTGCACTTGACAAATATGGCAACGAGAGATCTGACTTTTTCAACTATACATCAACCGACACTTTGGCGACTTTCACAAACGGGACTGCAAACAACACAATCGGCATCTTCAACCTCAGGACTGCCGGTTCGCCCTTGATAAGGGTTATCAGTAATTATAATTCAAGTGCCCAGAACACGACTGCTTTCTCCGTTACAGCAGAAGCAACTCCCGCGTTCATCACGTTGGCGACGTTTCCCAGCACTGCGACTGCCGGAGTTAACTTTACGGGCAGCTTCAACTCAACCGACCGGTTCGGGAACCTTATCAGTGACACGTACGATTTTTATTCCAGCGATGCTTCAGCGGTGCTTCCGGAGAACAATACGGTCACAAACGGCGGCAGCCAGGGCGCATTCCAGTTGCGCACTTCAGGGGAGCAGACGATTTCCGTAGTTTCACACTCCAACACATCGATCACCAATGTGTCGACGTTCCTCATCAACGCCTCGACCGTTACCAAGGTCCTTCTCAGCCCCATGGCTCCAACACTTGCTTTCGGAGGGACGCAGAAGTTCACTGCCACGGCTGTTGACGCATATGGCAACACTAACACAACAATCACAGGCAATTATACCCATTTGGTGTATTCATGGACCAACCTTACTGGAAATGGAACGCTGAATTCCAGCGGCTTCTTTACATCCGTTTCAGCAGGCATAGTCAATGTTGTGGTCAATTTCTCCGGGGTTACCAATACCACCAACGTCACAATTAATGCAGCTGCCACACCCACGCCCACTCCCGCAATCGTCAATTCCATATCTGGAGGGAACGTTTATGACGATGTTCCGCAATCGACCGTTACCCCAACACCAACTGCTTCTGCGACTCCTTCGGCAATACCCGCCAAGACGGTCGTTATGGATGAATATTCATCCGCAACCGCCACATTCGGAACATCGAGCACCTCACTGGACCTTTCATACACTGCTGGCAGGAACGGCTTTGCGGGCACGGTTTCCTATTCGCTCCCGCTTGATTACGATGAAGTGAAGGATAAAATCAGCTGCACTCCCAGCTGCAAAATCACGCGCGGTAGCGTAATCATCACTTGGGATGTGAGCCTGCAGCCAAACCAGGAGTTCAGGGGGACTGTTGTTGTCCAAAAGCCGATTGAGCCAGCAGTGATCACGAAAATACCTGCACCAGTTACGAAACTTTCGCAGCCAACAGTTAAGCCGACCTCTATTGCAACGGCCGTGCCTAGCAAAATGGCGACCGGCAATGTTGTCGGATCCGATTACACCCCGTCCTCCAGTGGAGACGGCAATTCGCTCTTCCTTTGGATCGTCGTAATAGGGCTGCTTGTAGGTGGCTGGGTCTACTTCAACAGCACCAAGAAAAAAGGGAAAGAGCACTAAACTTCCCTTTTTGTGCATTTTTCTGTGCATATGTGTTTTGTTCCCTAGTCGGCCATTTTCAATTGGTTGTATGCCTCCGCGTTTTTCCAAACAATCAAACCGAAAAGTATTTATAGGAAGGTTGCTTTTTTTGCTTAATCCCACCAATAATCGAATAATAGGTGTTCGTATGAATGCGTTGAGGCTATTGCTTTTCTCTGCCGTCCTTGTTGGAATGTTCGCAACATCCGTTCCCGCACCGGAAGGGGATGCGGCCGTACCGAACCTTATAAGCGCAAATGACCGGATGCCCGCCATTCCAAGCCTATATGCCAAACCTGTAATTACCGATGAGCTCGCAAAATGCCGCCTCATGACAACAGAAACCGATAGGGCAGTGTGCCTGAGGAGGATTGGCGCCACCGATAATGAATTGCTCCCTTTCCAGAGATGCAAATTGCTCTCAGATGACGATTCGCGCGCGAGATGCATTGAAGGCATCCGGGAAAATGTGCTGAATTCGCTGCCCGAAACGCAGCTAAGGGCGTGCGCTGCCATTCTCGGCGAAGCTGAACGGGAAAGATGCAAGCTCGCTGTTGCGAAACCTGCTGTTGCGCCCGGAAAATTATGTGAAAAATTCACCGACGCGGAAGATATAAAGCAGTGCAGGCTCGCACTCACCGAGGGCATTGAAGCGGGCGTCACCTTGAGGGAAACCGCATATGCGTGCGTTGAAAAATTCGGGAATGATGTCGAGGGAAAGATTGCCTGCATGCGGAGGATCCAGAACGAAGTAATGGCTATCAAGCTCGATTGCTCGGTTTACACAAATTCTGACCTGAAGGGAAGGTGTGAGGTTTGCTCTTCTTTGGCGGATGCCGAGGAGCGCAGCGCCTGCGTAAACCGGATGGGGGAATGCCGCCAGAAATTCGAGGAAAAGGACAAGGATGCACTAAAGGCGTGCATCATGGAGCTCAAGAACGACGACGAGCGCGAGAACCGCTGCAAGAACATAGGGGACGCGGACCTAAAGGCGGAATGCCTGCGTACCGAATACGGGCTGCATGGCCTTAAGTCATGCGGCGACAGGAACGGAACAACAAATGCAAGCTGCGTCGCAGAGCGAAAGGAGAAAACCGAGGAGTACATCGGGATGCAGCTGCGCATGTTGCAGAATGCGATCGACAAATTGGAGGCGAACGGATACCTGACGCAGGAGCAGATAACTGCAATCAAGGAGTATGTTGCGGAAAAGAGAACCGAATTTGAAAATGCGCAAACCGCGGAACAAAAGCGTGCGATCATAAAGGAAGTCCTCCAGAGATGGGAGCAATTCCGGAAAAACCAGCTGTTCCAGTATCATATGGGGGAGATCAACAAACGCGTTGAAATTATCCAGAACAAGATTGGGAAGGTCAGGGAATTGGGTGCAAAACTGAAGGAAGCAGGCAAGGATACTTCCAAGCTGGATGAGGCCATATCGAAAGTGGATGCGGTGATCGCGGAATTGAAGAACTCCAAGACCTTCAAGGAGGCGCAAACCGGGCTCAACTCCCTGCAGGCATACGTTGCGCATCTGATGAAAGTTGTCGCATACATCAGGGAGGGCAAGCCACTGACCGAGATTCCGAACCCCACAATAAAGCCCAAGCCAACAGAGAAGCCCAAAGAGGAGAAATACCGCACCGAAATCTGCGACCAAGCGTCAAGCCCTGAAAACAAGGAGATTTGCCTCGGGAACCTGATGCTGATGTACCGGGCGATAACCAATTCCGACCAGTTGCAATGCACCGAACTTTCCGATCCGGATCTTAAGGCCGGCTGCCCGGAATGGGTCCTGGATTATAAGAATTACAATGCATGGTATGAAAAATACTACTATGCCTTGATTGATCCCAACAAACCCGAAGGCGAATAACCTGGTGATATGAATGAAAAACATTGTGATTGCTTTATTGCTTTGCGGAGTTGTGCTATTCGGCTGCACCGGCCCGGGCCCCCAGCCGACTTCCAAACCTACCGAGTTGCCAACAGAAAAGCCCGTTGCGACAGTTTCAATAGGCCCGGATATTGAAAAAGGTCTGCAATCGGATGCGGATTCAATGAAGGAATTGGAGGAGCTTACGAAGGAAATCGATTCCTCAGGCTCACAAATAACTGATGAGGATTTAAACAACCTAGGTTAATCATATTTATGGCCGTTCCCGAGGTGCAAATGCGATCGCGGCAATTTCCTATCCGATTTTCAATTTCCGGAATTTGAGCAGCTAGCCTGTTTTCATCTAATCTGGGTTGAACGTCGGTTTTAGGGACTTCCTCCGGAGGGGGAGCAATTCATGCCCCCATGGAATGGGGCATTCCAACTTCCGCCGCAATTGCAGTGCATGAGCCCGGGAACGGCCTTTTCCTATTTCTTTTTCCGCAATGCTTGGGCAAGGCAAAACAACCTTTTTAAACGTTGATCGCTAGAATAATTCCCTCAAAATCTGATTCTTAAAGTCAGAAAGTTTAATGGTGTCCAGTTATGGCGCGGAAAGAGAACATTGCGGATGAAGCACAGAAGATGATGTCCAACCGGGAAAATATCCGGAACATCGGGATTGTTGCACACGTAGACCACGGAAAGACCACGCTGAGCGACTCGCTTGTAGCGCTTGCAGGCCTGATCTCCCAAGAGCTTGCTGGAGAGCAAAGAGTTCTTGATTACGACGAGCAGGAGCAGGCGCGGGGGATTACCATCAAGGCCGCCAACATTTCAATCCCATATACCTATGAGGGTCAGCCCTACCTGATCAATCTCATTGATACGCCCGGCCACGTAGATTTCGGAGGCCATGTGACGAGGGCGATGCGTGCGGTTGACGGGGCAATAGTTGTCATCGATTGCGTGGAAGGCATCATGCCCCAGACCGAAACCGTCCTTCGGCAGGCATTGAAAGAAAAGGTGAAGCCAGTTGTATTCATCAATAAAATAGACCGTTACATCAACGAGCTGAAATTGGATGCGGCGCAGATGCAGCAGCGCTTCCTGAAAATCATCACCGGCGTCAATAAGCTGATCACAACTTATGCCTCCGAGGAGTTCAAAACGGAGTGGCAAATCGAAGTTCCCAAGGGGAATGTGGCTTTCGGCACGGCTTTCAACAAATGGGCGATTTCCGGCAAGCAGATGAAAAAGGCAGGCATCACCTTCAAGGACATTTATCAGGCATGCGTCGAGGGCCAGCACAAGGACCTCCAGAAGAAAATCCCGCTTGGCCCCGTAATAATGGACATCATCATCAATCACCTTCCCAACCCGCTGGTTGCGCAAAAATACCGTGTTCCAGTAATCTGGCATGGCGACCTGGATAGCGATTTAGGGAAGAGCATGACGAATGTGGATGCCGCAGGAAAGGCGTGCTTCATGGTAACTGCGATACAAATGGATCCCCATGCGGGAGAAGTGGCTGTAGGAAGGCTATATTCGGGCACGCTCCACAAGGGAAGCGACCTATACCTTGCATCGCAATTCAAGAAGGAAAAGCTGCAGGGAGTGGCGGTTTACATGGGTCAAGACCGCGTAACGATCGATTCGGTGCCAGCTGGCAATATCGTGGCGCTTGTCGGGCTCAAGGAGGTCTATTCCGGGGAAACAGTTTCCGAGGATCAAGTCACGCCATTCGAGCAAATCAAGCATCATTCCGTTCCTGTTGTCACGAAGAGCATCGAGGCGAAGAACCCCCGCGATCTAGTCAAGTTAGTTGAGGTCATGAAGAAACTAGGCAAGGAAGACCCTACAATGAAGCTGGAGATCAACCAGGACACCGGTGAGCACCTCATTTCGGGCATGGGCGAGCTCCACCTCGAGATTATCGAGTATAAGATCAAGAACGAGAATGGGGTTGACATAGTCACTTCGCCGCCAATAGTCGTTTACCAGGAGTCGGTTTTTGGCGAATCGCCCGAATTGGAAGGGAAATCGCCCAACAAGCACAACAAGTTCAAAATAGAGGTCAAGCCCGTTGAGAAATCCGTCATTGATGCTATTAACGACGGCACAATAGACGAGCACAAGAAGGTCAAGGAGCTAATAGAGCTCCTGATCAAAGCTGGCCTGCCCCGTGATGAGGCCAAATCCGTCATGTGCATACATAACGGCAATTTCTTCCTTGACATGACCAAAGGGGTGCAGTATTTGACGGACATCAAGGAAACCATCATTACCGCATTTGAGGAGGCGATGAACCAGGGCCCGCTTGCGAAGGAGAAGTGCATAGGCGTCAAGGTAATACTTACGGATGCTGCAATCCACGTTGACCCCGCTCACAGGGGGCCGGCACAGCTTTTCCCCGCCATTAAGCGGCCCATATACGCGGGTATGCTGATGGCCAAGGCAACATTGCTGGAGCCGAAGCAGAAATTGGTAGTCAATTCCCCCTCCGAATACCTAGGCAACATCACAACCAAAGTGCAGGGAAGGCGCGCAATCATCGAGAACATCGAGCAGGAGGGCGAAGTGGTCACGGTAACAGCAAAAATACCGGTTGCGGAGATGTTCGGCTTTGCGAATGAGATCCGCGGAGCCACCCAAGGGAGAGCTGCATGGTACTATGAATATGCCGGCTATGAGAAGCTCAACCCTGATATGCAGGCACGTGTGCAGGCACTGATCCGGAAGAGGAAGGGCGAGCCCGAAACCGCTCCGACAGCGAAGGACTTCATGGAGTAATGGATTATTTTACAATTATTTTTTTTCCTCTAGTTTGACCTCCACCGGTTTCCTTTCGCCTTCAGCAGCTCCGAAATATTCCCTCGCAGGCATCCCCGCCAGACCGGCAATCACGTTCCAGGGGAATATTGCGATAGAGTTATTGTAATTCAGTGCAGTATCGTTATAGAAGGAGCGCGAATAAGCAATTCTCTCCTCAGCATCCGAAATCTCATCCTGCAAATGCAGGAAATTCTCATTTGCCTTCAATACGGGGTAATTTTCCGCGACTGCTATAAGTGATTTTACGGATTTTTGCATCTGCTCGTTCGCGTTGAACTTTTCCCCGACTGTTTTAGCGCCTTCGAACATGCTCCTTGCTTTCGCGATATTTTCAAAAACGCTCCTCTCGAATTTCGCATAACCCTTTACGACTTCAACTAGATTCGGTATCAGATCATATCTCCTTTTCATCTGGATGTCAATCTGGCTCCACGAATCATGGCACCTCTCACGCAGTTGCACGAGCCGGTTGTACACGATTACGCAAGCGATTGCCAGCAAAACTAGCGATGCCCCGATTATTTGCAAAATGAAATCCATTTTCAACCTCAATTCCCCATGATTGTTCCTAGCATTCCAAAGGGCGAAAATGAAAAGCTGAAAAATAACGCGCCCAAAATCATGAGCGCCCCGATTATCCCCAAAACATAACCTATTGCCGTATTGAGCTTGTCATCAGAGCGCATTTCCGCAATGAATTCCGTCTCCGTTTTCGTTGCAGCCGCAATCGGCTCCGAAGCGCTCTTCTTCACGATGAGCCCTCCTTGGTCCTTGAAAACCATCCCATACACGAATGCTTTCTCAACAGGTATCGCGTACTCCCTCTTCCTCATGTGAAAACCTTCCGAACTATGCACCTTCACTCCCCTGATAAGATCCTGTTCTGCCCCATTCAGGTCAACACAGATTGATCCTGTTGGATCAACTAGCTGGAATTCAGCTGTTCTCACAATATCCTCGACCGTTTGCCAGTATCCGTGCTTCCTCCCCTTTGAATCCGTCTCCTCATGGTATTCCTCCGTGATGCTGTGTGACCAAACGCACTGGGAACCGCTGTATGGAGCGATCGCGGGCTTATTGCATACAATTTTGGAAAACGTTTTCACCGGTACCCCGTCAATCGCATCGTGGAGGTCAGTCGGGGGAAGCCTTTGGATTTTGTAGAGCGCCTTATCTTCATCCTTCGTTTTTTTCAGGATGAACCAGCCTACAGCAAGGAAAACCAATCCCATTAAACCCAGAATCATCCTTGCTTCGGAAAAGAAACTGCCAATCGGATCCGCCATAATAAAACCATATTAGGAAAATCAATAACCCTTAATTAAGCCGCATTATTCATTTCGCCAGCCACATCATTATACCGCTTCCAATCAGCAACCCGATTCCCAGGATTGCGCCCGCAATGATCTGCATCTTGTCGTCTCCGCACATGTGCCTTATGAACTCTTTTTCCGTCCGGTAACTCGCTATTAGCGGCTCGATCTCATCCTTCGCAATAACAAGGCCGGCGGCATTCTTCCTGCTTTTTCCAAGCACGAAAATCCCGCTGTCGGGCCTAATTATCCACTCCCTTTTCCTCACCTTCCTTCCCATCTTCAATCCGAGGAAATCCGTGACGTTTTCAAGCCCCTCCTACCTTAAAACGTCCTCAGGGTCTATCCAATTCTTATCTGCGCCATTCAAGTCGACATTGATCCAGCCTGTCGCATCCCTCACCTCGAACGGAATGGTCACAATCTTGTCCAGCACTGTAATCCACCTGCTGCTTTTCCCCTGCTTGCGGTATTCCTCCTTAAATGAATGGTAGTAAACGCACTCCCTATTGGCGAGTTCGGAAACCACCGTATTGATGGGCTCCACCTTCCCTGAAATTTTCATCAGCACGTTCTCAGTCGCATCCTCTAGCTCAGTTGGCGGCTGCCTTTCCAGCTTATACAATAACTCATCCTCCCCTTTCTGCGCCATTATTGCCGCAACTCCTAATGCAGTAAGGACGAACCCCAGCAAGATGTATTCGAATACCATGAAAAGGTTAATCTCCGGGGGTATAAATAGTTTTCAAAATCAGGAAAGCCACCAGTGAATCAAATGCCCTTCCACCAACCAAGGACGAGTGAAATGTATATACCGAACATGGCAATGCCACCTATTGCAGCAAGGTAGCCGAGTGCCATCTGCGTCTTGTCATCGCTTCTTTTCCCTTTCAGGTAATCCGCTTCGGTTTTTATGCTCGCGACGAGCTTAACCCTCTGGTCCGGCTGCAGAGTCAAGCCTTCCGGCTCCTTTTTGGCCATTCCGTAGAGGAATAATTGCGAATCCGGCCGGAGTATCCATTCCCTTTTCCTTGCACGCACCGACCCAAGCCTGATTCCGCCGATTATTTCAACCCCGCTTTTATTGCCCTCCCAATTGAGCACTTGCTCGAATTCCGAGTTGTTCATTTCGGCCTCATTCTGGCTAGCCAATAGCTGTTGCGGAGGGATGCTCTTCGAAACTTCCACCATCCTTCCCATCATCGCAATTGGATTGGCCGGCGCATTTGTCATGCGCAAGGCATCGAGAATTTTCCTTTTTGCAGGCCCGAGCAAATCAACCCTTATTTTCCCGGTGCCGTCATCCAAATAAAACGGCTCAAAGCCGTAATCATAGAATACGGTAACCCACTTGCTGCTTTTCCCCTGCTTGCGGTATTCCTCCTCCGTGCTAAGGAAGTAGACGCAATCCTGCTTCTGGTAATATGATTTGAGCAGTTTGATGGGTGCAATTTTTCCCCTCGCTTTGATTACTACGTCCGCAACCGCATCCTCCAATTCGATGGGAGGGAGCCTCTCTATTTTATAGAGCTCCTCATCTTCCTTGCGCTGGTTGTTGATCATCACGAGGCCAATACCAAGCCCGATTATGCCGAAAAGAAGAATTTGCCACATAGCATAAGGAAATCATTAGAGGTTTATAAACAATTATTATCGGTTGCATTTTATTGCAAAATCAGGAAAAGCATCAGCCCAAATTCATCTCAAGCAGGACGGATTTCGGGATTTCCATCCTCATTATGTCGCGGAGCACGCGGTCATCCGCCTTTATCTCTATAAGGCGCTTATGGATCCGGAGCTGCCATTTTTCATACGTGTCGGAGCCGTCGCCGCAGGGCGTTTTCCTAGTTGTTAGAGAGAGTTTTTTTGTAGGCAGGGGGATTGGCCCCCTGAACTCGACTCCGGCCTTCTTTGCAATATCCCTTATCTGGCCGCATACGCCATCAAGGTCCGCATAGCTCTGCGATTCCAGCTTGATCCTTGCCTTATTCATAAATTTCCACTTTGCTATGAATACCAATTGGGAAACGAATCCCGCATATTCCAAAACTATCCATTCCAAACAAATCGCGAGTTGCCTCGCAATGCCTTCTCTCACATGAAAAAATTTAAAAAAACCAAAAAATTGCGATGAGGTTCACGCCACAGCCTTCCTTGGCACGACGTCCAATACGACGCCCGCTGCAACGGTCTGGCCCATATCCCTGATTGCAAACCTTCCCAACGCCGGGTATTCCGAGTATTTCTCCACTACGGTTGCCTTGGTGGGCTTGACCTTCACGATCGCGACGTCACCCGTCTTGATGAAGTCAGGATTCTTCTGGGCTGTTTGGCCAGTTTTGGGGTCCTTTTTCTCCAAAATTTCAGTTATCTGGCATGCGACCTGCGATGTGTGCAGGTGGAATACCGGAGTATAATTCTTCCCGATTGCAGTCGGGTGGTTGAGGACGACGATTTGTGCGGTAAATTCTTCCGCAACCATTGGCGGATTTTTTGGGTCGCCAACAACCGAACCCCTCTTTATCGCTTTCTTTTCAACGCCCTTCAGTGCGAAGCCTATGTTGTCCCCCGGAATTGCCTGTGCAAGCGATTGGTGGTGCATCTCGATGCTCTTTACCTCTGCAGTGACGTTCTCTGGCATTATCACAACGCTCATATTCGGCCTCAGGATTCCGCTTTCCACTCTTCCAACTGGAACGGTTCCTTGGCCGGTGATGGTCAATACTTCCTGTATCGGAAGCCTCAGCGGCTTGTCCGTTGCCTTCTTTGGCTCGACTAACAAATCAAGAGCTTCCTTGAATGTGGGGCCGGAATACCATTCCATGTTGTTCTTCTTGTCCTTGCCTTCCCTCTGGCCGACATTGTCTCCCATATAGGCCGAAACCGGGATCACGGGTATTTTGTCAATTGGGTATCCCATCGGCCGGATCTTGTCTACGAGCGCTTTTTTCACTTCCTCGTATTTCACGCGGTTGTAATCAACTGCATCCATCTTGTTGATCGCAATGATGAACTGCGACACTCCAAGCACCTTCAAAAGGAATGCGTGCTCAATAGTCTGTGCCTGCACTCCCTCTTTCGCGGAGCAAACCAGCACTGCCGCATCAGCCTGCGATGCTCCTGTAATCATGTTCTTTACGAAGTCCTTGTGTCCTGGTGCATCGATGATCGTGAAGTAGAATTTCTGCGTGTGGAAGTCGCGGTGGGCGATGTCAATTGTGACTCCCCTTTCCCTTTCCTCCTTCAGCTGGTCCATTGCGAATGCGAACTCGAAAGTCGCCTTCCCTACTTTTGCAGCCTCCTCCTTCAGTTTCCTGAGGTCGTTCTCCGTAAGTGCTCCGGTGTCGTACAATACCCTTCCCACAAGGGTGCTCTTCCCATGGTCCACGTGGCCGGTGAAGATCAAATTCAAGTGAGGTTTTTCTGCCATATCTTCATACACCCGCAAATTGCTTTATTTCAAAAAATAAATATTTTTCCAGTTCCATGCCATACCGCAAGCTATTACTAGCTGTGCATTTCCCACAGAATCAGCCATGATGAGCCTCTCAGCTGAAAAGAACCATTTAAAGTACCGATTAATCTTTAAAAAGGTTGCGATTTCACCCCCCTCGTAAATGATGCTTGGCAAATCCCAATCAATATCAATAAATACTTATCCTCCAATTAAAAATAACCGTTCCTGATTATTAGGCGATAAAAATGACCACTTATTTCCCGAATGACGAGACAAGCTGGGCGCTTCTTGCGCTGATTTTGATATATGCAATGTTCAACAGCGGGGTGCAGTTCTCCCTGCCGGCAGTGGGCGCGATGGTTTTCATCGGCTACATCATAATCGGCACTGCGCAGCAGCACCACTAATTTTTCCTTATTTTCTTTTTCAACTTCGAGCTCTTGAACTGGTGCGGCTTGTACGCTTGCGCCCTCACTATTTTCTGAGGCCTGAATCCCTGTGCAACCAGCTGTTCCATCAGTTCTGCTGTTTTCATCGGCTGGTCGTACCCAAAAACTATTATTTCCGGCTTATTGTCCAGAATGGGTTTAAGCGAATTTACTTTATCCCCCGGGATCACTTCATCCACTAGCGGCTCCTTTTGCACATGCGCCATCCTCTCCTTCTGGGAATACCATGGCTTCTTCCCCTTGAAATGCATTATCCGTGCATCGCTCGCAACAACAACAAGCAGCTTTGAATCCTTCCCGCCGATTTCCTTCGCCTGCCTGAAAAGCGACCGGTGGCCATCATGGATGACGTCGAATGCGCCGAATGTCATTACCTTTACCATGCCATCACTCCAAAAATTAGAATTAGCAGTTTTTAGCCCTATCGTTTTGATGAATCAGGGGCCTTCAAATCCGCATTCCTTGCAGCTGTATTTGTTCCCGTTTTCAGAGCAGCTCTTGCACCTTACGATTTTGCCCTTGTCGCATTCCGGGCACGGGAATACGGTTGCCTCCTGCGCAATCCTTCCGCAGCTTGAACATGACCTCATTTTTTCTCACCTTATGAATATTGGAGGCTATTTTTATCTAGATTCGTGTTTAAAAGGCATATCTCTGATAATATTACGTTTTTTAACGGGCCCGTAGTATAACCTGGACAGAACGGAAGCTTGCGGAGCTTTAGATCTGGGTTCGAAATGCCTGGCACGCAATAAGGCAATATTTGATTGATAGGCAAATCAATATCCTTCTTTGGCGCGGAGCCATCGCACCTTTCTTCGGAAGAAAGGGGCAAGGCGCGGACATCCCGGCGGGCCCGTCCGGCTTTTTTACGTCTCAAACCGGCACTCAAGAATGGCGGTATTGTCCGAATTTGCCTGTAAGTGAAGGATATAAATACCCGGAAAGATTGTTGTTATTATGGATTCTGACGTGCAGCTCTTCTGGAGCGGTGCTTACTTCCTTGGGCTATTTCTGCTATGGCTTTCGTTCTATCTCATCTCTGGACCAATCAAGAACTTGGAGCGGGTTTCTGGAAAATCCACCCATTACAAATACATTTTGCTTGCCCTGGGCTTTTTGGTTGTAAGGCCCCTCGTTGACGGCTATTTCAACTATTTCACAGGAAAGCCCGAAGGAGGGCTAATTGATTTTGCTTCAATATTGGCGGTTTTGATAGGCAGCATCCTAATGTTCATTCCAATCGTAAACCTGGCGAAAAGGTCCCTCTCGGAAAGCATGGGGATGAGCACATGGCTGTTTTACCTTCAGATGAGCATTGTTGCCTTCTTCTTCGTTACGCAAATACCCGTATTCTTCAACCAAATTGCCTCAGCTACCTACTTCATTACCGCCCTGATTTTGGGAATGAGCCTGCGAATGATGTCCAACTTTACGGAGCAGTTTGAAATCATATTTCCACTAAGATGGCTGTTCGATACTGCCGCATGGGTGCTGCCGCTTGCCTTGGCGATAAGGGCATATTCCATATCCGTGGCAATAAGATTTGAAAGTTTTACGGTAGCGAGCTATGTTTCGGGGGAATTGCGGAGCGTTTTCATATTCTTGATGTTTGTTTGCGGGCTTATGGCGTTCATTGGGGCGTACACATTGAGCAAATCGGTTTTGCAGGAGAGCGCGAAGAAACCCGATAGCCTGAACGCCTAGTCGATCATTTAGGGATTGTCAGAAGCATATTCAATTTCTTCCAGCAATTTTCTAACCTCAAAATCGAAGGAAACAAACATCACATGCTTATTAACCGAGTTTATTGAATAATCAAACTCCAAGAACCTGATCAAATTCCCAGTTACCTTTAGGGCGGTTAAACTTTCCAAAGGAATTGCGACATGCATTTTAGCAACGCTCATCACAAGCCCCTTCAGATGAATTAGATAAATTCTGCTTTTTGTAAGCACGATAAGGCCCAGTTGCTGTTTCTCCTTCTCTCCGTCAAACTCATAGAAGTTGCCGTTCGTTGCTAACACTACTTCTTCTGATGGGGGTATAAGATTTCTCCATTCCACCAT